>NC_013522.1:924237-1232316 GCF_000024905.1 Thermanaerovibrio acidaminovorans DSM 6589 | reverse complement strand
ATCCGGGGCCTGATGGCGGACCCGTCGGGCAAGATAATCGACTACCCCATAGTGTCCAACTTCCGGGACGGGCTCAACATGTTGGAGTACTTCATATCCACCCACGGGGCCCGGAAGGGGTTGTCGGACACCGCCATGAGGACCGCCAAGTCCGGATATCTGACCAGGCGTCTGGTGGACGTGGCACAGGACCTGATAATAACCGAGGAGGACTGCGGCACCGACCGGGGGGTTGAGATGAGGCCCCTCAAGCAGGAGTCCAAGGTGGTGATCCCCCTGTCCGAGCGGGTGGCGGGTCGGGTGGCCTTGAGGGACGTGATCTTGTCGGACGGCACCTGTCTCGTCAGGGCGGGTCAGGAGATAGACCAGGAGACCGCCAAGGCGCTGGACCGGGCGGGGGTGGAGAGCGTGTGGGTGAGGAGTCCTCTCACCTGCGCTCTCAGGCACGGCATATGCAGGACCTGCTACGGCAAGGACCTGGCGACCCGTCACCGGGTGGCCATCGGCGAGGCGGTTGGAGTGGTGGCCGCCCAGTCCATAGGTGAGCCCGGCACCCAGCTGACCATGCGGACCTTCCACACCGGAGGGGTCCGGCAGTTCACCGGTGAGGACATAACCCAGGGTCTGCCCCGGATAGAGCAGCTCTTCGAGGTCCGGAAGCCCAAGAAGGCGGCGCTGATCGCCGAGCACGACGGCGTGGTGGTGGAGCGCCGGGAGGGGGAGGGCAAGAAGAAGCTGGTGGTGGCGGTCCCCCGGGAGGACGGGGGCGAGGATCGGGTGGTCTACACCCTGCCCGCCTCTCAGAACCTGTTGCCCGGCGTTGAGGAGGGGGCCCCTATCCACCGGGGTCAGGTGCTGACCGAGGGCTACATAGATCCCCAGCAGCTGCTGGAGGTGGAGGGGCTGGAGGCGGTCCAGCGGTACATACTGGACGGAATCCAGGACGTGTACCGTTCCCAGGGGGTCTCCATAAACGACAAGCACATAGAGGTGATACTCCGGAAGGTGGCGCCGGTGAACCGGGTCCGGGTCATCGAGGAGGGGGACAGCTCCTTCGTGGCGGGTGAGCTGGTCTGGAAGGAGGACCTGGAGGCGGAGAGCCGCCGGATATCGGAGCAGAACGCCAGGTTCCTGGAGGAGGCCTCGTTCCTCTGTGGCGCGGTGGTGAAGGACGCGGTGGGTTCCCTGGATGGGACCGGCATAACCCGGGACGAGGAGCTAACCATGGATAAGCTGGGGCGGCTCCTGTCTCCCGGGGTTGGTGCCTCGGAGCTGATCTGCCAGGACCGGGAGGGGCTACTTAGGGTCATCGTGGGGGAGGCCTCCTTCAAGCGGGAGCTGGAGGGGCTTGAGCTCCTGAGCGACCTGCCGGTGGCGGACGGGTGCGTCATATCCGCCGGCAGCAGGCTAACCGCCTCGGACGCCTCCCGGATAGTGGCCATGGGCCCCCAGCCGCTATTGGTGAAGGACCTCAAGGCCATGGAGGACATGGTGGGGGAGGTCTACCTGGCGGAGGACGTGACGGTGGACGGTCGGGTTCTGAGCCTTAAGGACCGGCTGTTCGATCTGGAGGTCTTCCAGGAGCTCCGGTCCCTGCCGGTGGAGTCCGTGCGGATCTGGAGGAACCCGGAGCGGCTGGACCTCTGCAAGGACGTCTACGAGTACCTGATAGGCAACTACCTGTCTCAGCGGGTGCTTAGGGTCATAACCCGGGATGGGGCGGTGACGGAGCCGCTGGACAACCGGATCAGCATGGAGATAGCTGAGGGGATCCGGTCCGGGGAGGTAGAGGCCATAGAGCTGGACGGGAACAACGTGGTCTCCCGGGAGAGGGTCCTCAAGGCGCTCCTCACCGAGAAGGTCTACGGCAAGGTTCTGCTGGAGCCCGTCAGGGACGTGGATGGGAACGTGGTGGTGCCAAGCGGCCGGGAGGTGAGCCACCAGGTCATGGATCAGATAGTGGCCGCGTGTCCCGGGGAGATGGTGGTCCGTCCGATCCTGGCCCAGGGTGAGCATCGGAGGCTGATCCAGCGGATCTCCTTCGTGAGGCGTCTTAGGGAGCTGCCCACCTGGAAGCCGGTGCTACACGGGATCACCAAGGCGGCGCTGGCCACCGACAGCTTCCTTTCCGCCGCGTCGTTCCAGCAGACCGCCCAGGTTCTGGCCTCCGCGGCGGTGCGGGGAGAGGTGGACAACCTGCTTGGACTCAAGGAGAACGTGATAATAGGTCTCCTGATCCCCTCCGGGACCGGGATAGACAAGTACCGGAAGGTCCAGGTGGTGGAGCCCAGGACCGGGGAGGGTGGTAGCGACCTCTTCGAGTCCGGGGAGTCCGCTTGACGTAGGCGGATCGAGGCTTTTAGGGAATTGCGGGCGGCCTTTCCTTGACAGGGTTGGCCGCCCGTTGCTATGATTCCTTGGTGCTTTCGCACGGGAGGGATACGTATGCCCTTAAGCGAGCTTGCTTCGGAGGATCGGGTGGTTGGGATCCGTTCCGTGATGAGGAAGCTGGAGAGGGGAGAGTTGAGGAAGGTCTTTCTCTCCCGGGATGCCGAGGCGGAGTTGGTCTTGGCGGTTGAGGAGGAGGCGTTGCGTCGCGGGGTGGACGTGGAGTGGGTGGAGGAGTCGGTCCTATTGGGCAGGGCCTGTGCCATCTCCCGTCCGGCGGCGGCGGCGGGCCTCAGGAAAAGTTAAGGGCCTCCGCACGGAGGTTTCAAAGCCTAGAAAGGAGGTAATTGTGTGCCCACTATAAGTCAGCTGATAAGGAATGGCCGGGAGGAGAAGAGGCGTCGTTCCAGCGCCCCTGCCCTTCAGGAGAACCCCCAGAGGAGGGGGGTCTGCACCCGTGTCTACACGGTGACCCCGAAGAAGCCGAACTCCGCGTTGCGGAAGGTGGCCCGTGTTCGTCTCACCAATGGGATCGAGGTGACCGCCTACATTCCCGGTGAGGGTCACAACCTGCAGGAGCACTCGGTGGTCCTGGTTCGCGGGGGTCGTGTCAAGGACCTTCCTGGTGTTCGTTACCACATCGTCCGCGGCACCCTTGACTGCGGCGGGGTGGAGAAGAGGCGGCAGGGTCGGTCCAAGTACGGTGCCCGCCGTCCTAAGTAGGGTTCTTGAGTCTAGGGAGGAGTTGCGAATATGCCTCGCAAGGGACATGTTAAGAAGCGGGTCACGTCGCCGGACCCGAAGTTTCAGAGCCAGGCGATAAGCAAGTTCATAAACTGCCTGATGATAGGCGGCAAGAAGAGCATCGCGGAGAGGATCATGTACGGTGCCCTGGACCTGGCGGCCCAGCGGCTCGGCATGGAGCCGGTGGACGTGTTCGAGAAGGCCATGGCCAACGTGCGTCCCGTGGTGGAGGTGCGTCCTCGGCGGGTTGGTGGTGCCACCTATCAGGTTCCCGTTGAGGTGGAGCCCGATCGGGCCCAGGCGCTGGCGATCCGTTGGATCATAGGTTATGCCCGGTCCCGGAAGGGGATCCCCATGGTGGAGCGTCTCGCCCGGGAGCTGTCCGACGCCTGCAAGGGCGAGGGCGGCGCGGTGAAGAAGAAGGAAGACACCCATCGTATGGCGGAGGCCAACCGGGCCTTTGCGCACTACAGGTGGTAGTGGTGTGTAGTCTGTTTATAGGAAGGACGATTCTGTGGTGACCGCAACTAACCTTCAGTCGATAAGGAACATAGGTATAGCCGCCCACATAGACGCCGGTAAGACCACCACCAGTGAGCGGATCCTCTTCTACACCGGGCGCAAGCACAAGATAGGGGAGGTTCACGAGGGCGCCGCCACCATGGACTGGATGGAGCAGGAGCGGGAGCGCGGAATCACCATCACTTCCGCCGCCACTACCTGTCAGTGGCGGGATTGCACCATCAACCTTATTGATACGCCCGGCCACGTGGACTTCACCGTGGAGGTGGAGCGCTCCATGCGGGTCCTGGATGGGGCAGTGGCGGTCTTCTGCGCCGTGGGCGGCGTGGAGCCTCAGTCGGAGACGGTTTGGCGCCAGGCGGACAAGTACCGGGTCCCCCGGATAGCCTTCGTCAACAAGATGGACCGGGTTGGGGCGGACTTCCACGCGGTGGTCTCCCAGATGAAGGAGCGTCTGGGGGCCAGGCCGGTGCCTATCCAGATGCCCATAGGGGTTGAGGACGGCTTCGTGGGCGTGGTGGACCTGGTGGAGTTCAAGGCCGCCATCTACGACGACGAGCTCGGCACCGAGTACCGCAAGGTGGAGGTGCCGGCGGAGTTGCTGGAGGAGGCCAAGATGGCCCGGGACGCCATGCTGGAGGAGCTGGCGGACTTCGACGAGAGGATAATGAACGCCTACCTGGAGGGGCAGCCCATCGAGGAGTCCTGGATCCGGGAGGCCCTGAGGGCCAACACCATAGCCCTCAACATAGTGCCGGTCCTGTGCGGTTCCGCCTTCAAGAACAAGGGGGTCCAGCTGTTGCTCGACGCGGTGGTGGACTACCTGCCCAGCCCGGTGGACATACCTCCCTGCGAGGGGATCAACCCCGATACGGGCGAGCCGGTTCTGGTCAAGGCCTCCGAGGAGGAGCCCTTCGTGGCCCTGGCGTTCAAGATAATGGTTGATCCCTACGTGGGTCGCCTGGCCTTCTGCCGGATATACTCGGGCAAGCTGGACGGCGGGTCCAGCATATACAACTCCAACACTCGCCGTCGTGAGCGGGTGGGCCGGATCCTCCGGATGCACGCCAACAAGAGGGAGGAGCTGGACTCCGCCAGCGCGGGCATGATCGTGGCCATCCCGGGGCTCAAGCAGGTTCGCACCGGGGATACCCTGTGCGTGGAGGACCGGCCGGTGGTGCTGGAGTCCCTGGAGTTCCCCGAGCCGGTCATCTCCCTGGCGGTGGAGCCCGCCAGCAAGGCGGACCAGATCAAGCTGGCCAAGGGGCTGGAGGCCCTCTCGGAGGAGGACCCCACCTTCCGGGTGCGGGTTGACGAGGAGACCGGCCAGACCATCATCCAGGGCATGGGGGAACTCCACCTGGAGATAATCGTGGATCGGCTCAAGAGGGAGTTCGGCGTGGACGTCAAGGTGGGTCGTCCCCAGGTGGCCTACCGGGAGGCGATCCGGAAGCCCGCCCGGGCCCAGGGGCGCTTCGTCCGTCAATCCGGCGGTCGGGGCCAGTACGGAGACGTGGTGCTGGAGATCGAGCCCCTGGAGGGACACAAGGGCTACGAGTTCGTGGACAAGATCGTGGGTGGCGTGGTGCCCAAGGAGTACATCCCCGCGGCCCAGAAGGGCGTGGAGGAGGCCATGAACAACGGCATCCTGGGTGGCTACCCGGTGATCGGAGTCCGGGTCTCCATCGTGGACGGGAGCTATCACGAGGTTGACTCCTCGGAGATGGCGTTTAAAATAGCAGGGTCCATGGCCTTCAAGGAGGCCATGAAGAACGCGGACCCGGTCCTCATGGAACCCATCTTCAGCGTTGAGGTGGTGACTCCGGAGGAGTACATGGGGGACGTGATCGGTGACCTTTCGTCCCGCCGCGGCAAGGTGGAGGGCATGGGAGAGAGGGGCAACGCCCGGGTGGTCAAGGCCTTCGTGCCCCTGGCGGAGATGTTCGGCTACGCCACGGACCTGAGGAGCAAGACCTCCGGAAGGGCCTCCTACACCATGGTCTTCAGCCACTACGAGGAGGTACCTCGCGAGGTGGCGGAGAAGATCCTCAAGGGGTAACAGTTTAGATTTGCCAGGGAGGTATGGGTAAGATGGCGAAGGAGAAGTTTACCAGGTCTAAGCCGCACCTGAACATAGGTACCATAGGTCACATAGACCACGGCAAGACCACGTTGACGGCGGCGATCACCAAGACGCTGTCGAAGAAGGGATACGCGGACTTCACGCCCTTTGATCAGATAGACAAGGCGCCGGAGGAGCGTGAGCGTGGGATAACCATCAACATAGCCCACGTGGAGTACCAGACGGACAACCGTCACTACGCGCACATTGACTGCCCGGGGCACGCGGACTACATCAAGAACATGATCACCGGTGCGGCTCAGATGGACGGTGCGATCCTGGTGGTGTCCGCTGCGGACGGTCCCATGCCCCAGACCCGTGAGCACGTGCTTTTGGCCCGTCAGGTGAACGTGCCCGCGCTGGTGGTGTTCATGAACAAGTGCGACATGGTGGACGATCCGGAGCTTCTGGATCTGGTGGAGATGGAGATCCGGGACCTGCTGAGCAAGTACAGCTTCCCTGGCGACGAGGTTCCCATCATTCGCGGTTCCGCGCTGAAGGCTCTTGAGGCGGATGGCGAGGACGAGTGGACCGACAAGATCTGGGAGCTCATGAAGGCCTGTGACGAGTACATTCCCACCCCTGTTCGGGAGACCGACAAGCCGTTCTTGATGCCCATCGAGGACGTGTTTACCATAACCGGTCGTGGCACGGTTGTGACCGGTCGTGTGGAGCGCGGTGTCATCAAGGCGGGAGACGAGGTTGAGATAGTGGGGATGAGGGACACCCAGAAGACGGTGGCCACCAGCCTTGAGATGTTCCGTAAGATATTGGACGACGCGGTGGCGGGAGACAACGTGGGGGTCCTTCTGCGGGGTGTAGGCAAGGACGAGGTTGAGCGGGGCCAGGTTTTGGCGAAGCCTGGCAGCATCAAGCCGCACAAGCACTTCAAGGCGGAGGTTTACGTTTTGAAGAAGGAGGAGGGTGGTCGTCACACGCCGTTCTTCTCCGGTTACAAGCCTCAGTTCTACTTCCGGACCACGGATGTTACTGGGGAGATCAAGCTTCCGGAGGGCGTGGAGATGGTCATGCCTGGGGACAACAGCCAGTTTGAGGTGAAGCTGATAGTGCCGGTGGCTCTGGAGCCGGGTCTTCGGTTTGCGGTCCGTGAGGGCGGCCGCACCGTGGGCGCCGGGGTGGTCACCGAGATTTTGGACAAGTAGGCCGTAGGGGGAGTCGTCGTGGCCAAGAACATCAGGATAAAGCTGAAGGCCTTTGATCATCGGGTCTTGGATGCTTCGGCGGTCCAGATAGCGGAGACGGCGGAGAGGACTGGAGCTCGGGTTTCGGGCCCCATTCCTCTTCCCACCCAGATAAGGAAGTTTACGATCCTGAAGTCTCCCCACAAGGACAAGGACGCCAGGGAGCAGTTTGAGCAGCGGGTGCACAAGCGGCTCATCGACATCTTGGATCCCAATCAGAAGACCATGGAGGCCCTTATGCAGTTGAACCTTCCCTCCGGGGTCGACATACAGATCAAGTTGTAGTATGGTGAGCGCTTGGGGGAAAGGAGTGGAAGTCTGAAATGAGCATGGGGATCTTGGGCCGTAAGGTCGGAATGACCCAGGTGTTCGACGCCGAGGGCAGGGCGGTCCCCGTAACCGTTGTGGAGGCGGGTCCGTGCCAGGTGGTTGAGGTGAGGACCCCGGAGAAGAACGGTTACAGCGCCGTCCAGCTGGGCTTCGGTTCCGTGAAGCCCGGATCGGTGAACAGGCCCATGAAGGGCTACTTTGCCAAGAACGGCGTGGAGCCCAAGCGTTGGCTTCGGGAGTTCCGGGTCGACGAGGGTCACGGGTACGAGAAGGGTCAGTACGTGAAGGTTGACCTTTTCTCCGAGGGGGAGACGGTCGACGTGGTGGGCGTCAGCAAGGGTAAGGGTTACGCTGGCGTCATGAAGCGGTTTGGCTTTGGTGGCGGTCCCGCCAGCCATGGTTCTTCCAAGTTCCACCGGCAGCCCGGCTCCAGCGGGGCCAACAGCTATCCGGGGCACATCTTCAAGGGGAAGACCATGCCTGGCCGCATGGGAGGGGAGAGGGTCACCGTCAAGAACCTCAAGGTGTTCGCGGTGGACGTGGAGAACAACCTCATCCTCCTTCGCGGAGCTATACCTGGGGCCAAGGACGGGCTCGTCCTCATCCGTAAGGCTGCAGATTAAGGAGGAAGGATCATGCCTCGGGTGAAGCAGGTCAACTTTAATGGAGAAGTGATAGGGGAGGTTGAGCTGAGCGAGGCGGTTTTCGGCGCTCCGGTTCACGTCCCGGCGATGCATCAGGTTGTGGTGGCTCATCTGGCCAACTGCAGGGTGGGCACCCACGATACCAAGGACCGTGGTGAGGTGAGCGGCGGTGGCAGGAAGCCCTGGAGGCAGAAGCATACCGGCCGGGCCCGTCAGGGTAGCATAAGGTCTCCCCTCTGGGTGGGTGGTGGTGTGGCTCATGGGCCCCACCCCAGGGACTATCATCAGAAGGTGAACAAGAAGGTTCGCCGTCTGGCCCTGAGGAGCGCTCTCACCCTCAAGGCCAAGGAGGACAACATGCTGGTCCTGGAGAGGTTCGAGCTGGAGGCTCCCAAGACCAAGGCCATGATATCCTTCCTTGAGCGGGTTCAGGGTGGGAAGAAGCCGCTTCTGGTGATCCACGAGCCGGATCACAACGTTAGGAAGTCGGCGAGCAACATCCCCGGCGCCATGGTTCTTCACGTGGACAGCCTCAACGTCTACGACATACTGAACCACGACCGGATGATAGTGACCGCCGAGGCGGTCAGGAAGATCGAGGAGGTGTTTGGCCGATGAACCTGGTGGCCCACGATGTGATCCTCCGTCCGGTTATAACCGAGAAGAGCAGCAGGCTCATGGAGAACAACCAGTACACCTTTGAGGTGCACCGGGATGCCAACAAGATACAGATCCGCAAGGCGGTGGAGGAGATCTTCAAGGTTAAGGTCCTGCGGGTCAACACCATCAACGTGAAGTCGAAGCCCAAGCGGCTCGGTGCTTTCTTAGGACGCTCGCGCTCGTGGAAGAAGGCCATCGTTACCCTGGCTCCAGGGGAGCGGATAGAGTTCTTCGAGGGCGCTGGAGCCTAGGCAGGAGGGAATATCAATGGGAATGAAGAGCTACAAGCCCATCACCCCCGGCCGGCGTTTCATGGTGACCCCCACCTATGAGGAGGTCACCAAGAGCACCCCGGAGAGGAGCCTCATAAGGGTTATCAAGAAGCACGCGGGGCGCAACAACACGGGCCGGATAACCATGAGGCACCGGGGCGGTGGGGCCAAGGTAAAATACCGGATAGTGGACTTCAAGCGGGACAAGCTTGGGGTGCCTGGCAAGGTGGCGGCCATCGAGTATGATCCTAACCGTTCCGCCCGGATAGCGTTGATCCACTACCTGGACGGGGAGAAGCGGTACATCCTCTGCCCCTCGGGTTTGAAGGTGGGGGACATGATCGAGGCGGGGCCCAACGCGGACATCAAGCCGGGCAACGCGCTGAAGCTCAAGGACATCCCGGTGGGCACGGTGATCCACAACATAGAGCTGGAGCCCGGTCGGGGTGGGGTGCTGGTGAGGTCCGCCGGTGCCAGTGCCCAGCTGATGGCCAAGGAGGGCAAGTACGCCTACGTCAGGATGCCCAGCGGGGAGCTTCGGCTGGTGCTTCAGGAGTGCTGCGCCACCGTGGGTCAGGTGGGCAACGAGGAGCACGAGAACGCGGTTTCCGGCAAGGCGGGCAGGACCCGTTGGATGGGCCGGAGGCCCCACGTGCGTGGTATGGTGATGAACCCGGTGGACCACCCCATGGGTGGAGGCGAGGGTCGGAGCAAGTCTAACAAGCACCCGGTCTCACCTTGGGGTACCCCGGCGAAGGGCTACAGGACCAGGAAGCCCAAGCCTTCCGACAAGTTCATCATTCGCCGCAGGGACAAGTAAGGTAGGAGGGAGTAAGGAATGGCTCGATCGCTGAAGAAGGGGCCCTACGTGGACGCCAAGCTCCTCCGCAGGATAGAGGAGATGAATGAGTCGGGCAAGAAGCGGGTTTTGAAGACCTGGGCCAGGAGGTCCAGCATAACCCCTGAGATGGTTGGGCACACCATAGCGGTGCACAACGGGCGGACCCACGTTCCCGTGTACATAAGCGATAACATGGTGGGTCATAAGCTTGGAGAGTTCGCCCCCACCCGCAAGTTCGGAGGACACGCGGGTCAGGAGCGGTCCACCAAGTCCAGGTAGGAGGTCGCAGGCTATGGAAGCGAAGGCGGTTGCTAAGCGGGTTAGGATCGCCGCGTCCAAGGTCCGCCAGGTCCTTCCCCTGATAAGGGGCAGGGAGGTTGGCGAGGCGCTGATGATACTGAAGTACACCCCCAAGAAGGGAGCTAGGGTGGTGGAGAAGGTACTCAAGAGCGCCGTGGCCAACGCGGAGCACAACTATGGCCTTGACGTGGACAAGCTGGTGGTGGTCAGGGCCAGCGCGGATCAGGGTTCTTACATGAAGAGGTTCAGGCCGGTGTCCATGGGCAGGGCTCATGCTTACCGGCACCACACCAGCCACATCACCGTGGTCGTGGCGGAACGTTAGGAGGAGGGGTGACGGTGGGCCAGAAAGTTCACCCGGTAGGGTACCGGCTAGGGGTCATATACGATTGGGAGTCTCGCTGGTATGCCGATAAGAAGACCTACGCCAAAAATCTCCACGAGGACCTGGAGCTCAGGGAGTGGATCAAGAAGCGCTGGGGTCATGCGGGCATAAGCCGAGTGGAGATCGAGCGGATAGGCAACGTGATGCGCTTTACTGTTTGGACCGCCCGGCCTGGTGTGGTTATAGGCAAGGGTGGGGCGGAGATCCAGCTGGTCCGGGACGAGCTTCAGAGGAAGACCGGCAACCGGGTGATGATCAACATTCAGGAGATCAAGAACCCGGACGCGGATGCCCAGGTGGTGTCCGAGGGGATCGCCTCGGCGCTGGAGCGTCGGGTGAGCTTCCGCCGGGCCATGAAGCAGTCCATCTTCCGGGCCATGAAGGCGGGGGCCAAGGGGATAAAGATCCAGTGCTCCGGCCGTCTTGGCGGGGCTGAGATAGCCCGGAGCGAGTGGTACCTGGAGGGGCAGCTTCCGCTGTCCACTTTGAGGGCGGACATAAGCTACGGCTACTCGGTGGCCAGGACCATCTACGGGGTCATAGGGGTGAAGGTTTGGATCTACCGCGGCGAGGTAATCGGCGGCGCCAAGGCGGAGCCCCAGGTTGCTTCCAGGGACAGGAGGTAAGGGCAAGATGCTGTCGCCTAAGAGAGTGAAGTACCGCAAGCCTCACAGGACGCCCCTGAAGGGGGTCTCCAAGGGGGCCACCTCGGTGGACTTTGGCGATTACGGCTTGCAGGCGCTGGAGAACGGGTGGATAACCGCCCGGCAGATAGAGGCGGTTCGAGTCACCCTCTCCAGGAAGATGAAGAAGGGTGGAAAGATCTGGATTCGGGTGTTCCCGGACCGTCCCGTTACCAGGAAGCCCTTGGAGACCAGGATGGGTAAGGGTAAGGGTAACGTGGAGTACTGGACCGCGGCGGTGAAGCGTGGCCGTGTCATGTTCGAGGTGGCCGGCGTGCCCCGGGAGGTAGTCATGGAGGCCTTCCGGACCGCGTCCCACAAGCTCCCCATCAAGGTCAAGATGCTGGTGCGGGAAGGGGCAGGTGAGTAGAAATGGATGCTAAGGAACTCCGCGAGCTTTCTGTGGAGGAGCTGAGGGAGAAGCACAGGCAGTACAAGGAGGAGCTGTTCAACCTGCGGTTTCAGAGCGCGGTGGGCCAGCTTTCCAACACTGCCCGCATAAGAGAGGTAAGGCGCACCATCGCGCGGGTTCTCACGGTCCTTCGGGAGAAGGAGACCGCGGGTGGTTCTGTCGGTGCGAGGAGGTAACGGTCCATGGAGGAGCGCAAGCCCTATCGTAAGGTTAGGACCGGCGTGGTGGTCAGCGACAAGATGGACAAGACCGTGGTGGTAAAGGTCTCCCGGATGTCGAAGCACGCCCTTTACGGGAAGCCGGTCCTCAGGGTTAAGAAGTACATGGCCCACGACGAGGCCAACGACTGCAGGATCGGCGACCTGGTGAAGATCGAGGAGACCAGGCCCCTGAGCCGCCACAAGCGTTGGCGGGTCGTGGAGATTTTGGAGCGGGCGCCCATCTTCGGCGCTACTGGGGAGGAATAAGCGGTGATCCAGCTGCGCACAGTTCTGAACGTGGCGGACAACTCCGGAGCGAAGAAGATAATGTGCATCCAGGTGCGTGGGGGCAGCTACCGGAAGGTTGGTTCCGTGGGCGACGTCATAGTGGCCTCTGTGAAGGAGGCGATCCCCAACAGCAACATAAGCAAGGGGGACGTGGTGAAGGCGGTTATCGTCAGGACCCGCAAGGAGGTTCGTCGGAAGGACGGCACCTACGTTAGGTTCGACGACAACGCGGCGGTCATCATCGACAACAACGGAGACCCGAAGGGGACGCGAATCTTCGGCCCCGTGGCCCGGGAGCTCAGGGAGAAGCGTTACATGAGGATAGTCTCCCTTGCTCCGGAAGTAATATAGGAGGCGAATTCCCATGGCCATGAGGATAAAGACCGGTGACAGGGTCTACGTGATATCCGGCAAGGACCGGGGCAAGGAGGGCAAGGTGCTCCGCCGCGACGTGGGGAAGGACCTTGTGGTGGTGGAGAACGTAAACATGGTCACCAAGAGCGTGAGGCCCTCTCAGAAGAACCCCCAGGGTGGCCTGGTGAAGCAGGAGGCCCCCCTTAGGGCCTGCAAGGTTATGTTGGTCTGTCCCGCCTGTGGCAAGCCCACCAGGGTGGGTCGGGCCTTCCTGGACGACGGCCGCAAGGTAAGGATCTGCAAGAAGTGCGGCGAGATAGTGGACAAGGTTTAGGGGGTGGATCGAAGATGGAACCTCGTCTTCTGAACAAGTATAGGTCCGAGGCCGTCCCCCGCCTGAGGTCGCGCTTCCAGTACGGCAACGTGATGGAGGTGCCCAAGCTCGTCAAGGTGGTCATCAACATCGGGGTCAACGAGGCCAAGCAGGACATGAAGTACATGGACGCCAGCATGAACGAGCTGGCCACCATAACGGGTCAGAGGCCCATGATGAAGAGGGCCAAGAAGTCGGTGGCGGGCTTCAAGATCCGGGAGGGGATGCCGGTGGCCTGTTGCGTGACCCTCCGGGGGGCCAGGATGTGGGAGTTCGTGGATCGGCTGATCAGCCTGGCGCTGCCCAGGATAAAGGACTTCCAGGGGGTGTCCAAGAGGGGCTTCGATGGTCGGGGCAACTACAACCTGGGTCTGAAGGAGCAGCTCATCTTCCCGGAGATAGATTACGACAAGGTCATTCGCCAGAGGGGGATGAACATCACCTTCGTGACCACCGCGAAGACCGATGAGGAAGCCCAGGCCCTTCTGACGGAGCTTGGGATGCCGTTCACCCGCTAAGGAGGTAAGGACTGAATGTCCCGTAAGTGTCTGGAGAACAAGGCCAAAGAGGAGCCTAAGTTCAAGGTGCGTCGTCACAACCGGTGCCCCATCTGCGGTCGCCCCCGGGGGTTCATGCGGTTGTTCAACATGTGCCGCTGCTGCTTCAGGAACCTGGCCCGCGAGGGGAAGATCCCCGGCGTGGTCAAGTCCAGCTGGTAGCGGTTTCGGAGGGGGGATTTGTCAATGCATCTAACTGATCCCATAGCGGACATGCTCACCCGGATAAGGAACGCCAACACGGTCTATCACGAGATGGTGGACGTTCCCATGTCCAAGGTGAAGGTGGAGATAGCCCGGATCCTGAAGGAGGAGGGCTACATAAGGAACTACAAGACCGTCACGGACGGGGAGGGTTCCTTCCCGGTGCTTCGGATCTTCCTCAACTACGGTCCCAATCGGGAGCGGGTGATCCAGGGGATCCGCAGGGTAAGCAAGCCCGGCCGGAGGATCTACGTGGGGCGCGATGAGCTTCCCAAGGTCATGGGGGGTCTGGGCATAGCGCTCATCTCCACTTCCAAGGGCATGATGACCGACGCCAGGGCCAGGCGCGAGGGCCTGGGCGGCGAGGTCGTCTGCTACGTATGGTAGGAGGGTTAATGGGATGTCTCGGATAGGTCGTAAGCCCATTCCCCTTCCCAAGGGGGTTACGGTCACGGTTAACGGGGGTGACGTGACGGTCAAGGGGCCCAAGGGTTCCCTGGACTTCAAGGTCCTCCCGGGCATATCGGTGGAGGTGAAGGAGGACCAGGTTATGGTCTCCCGCTCCAGCGACGAGAAGGCCATGAGGGCCGCCCACGGCATGACTCGGGCAATCATCAACAACATGGTGGTGGGGGTCAGCCAGGGTTTCGAGAAGCAATTGGAGATAATCGGCGTGGGTTACAGGGCTCAGATGCAGGGCAAGAACCTGGTGCTGTCCCTGGGCTTCTCCCATCCGGTTGAGGTGGTGCCCCCCGCTGGCATAGAGCTGGCCATCGACGGTCCCACCAAGATATTCGTGCGGGGCATAGATCGTCAGAAGGTGGGTCAGATGGCGGCCCAGATAAGGGGCTACCGTCCGCCTGAGCCTTACAAGGGCAAGGGGATCCGCTACGTGGGCGAGTACGTGATGCGCAAGGCCGGTAAGGCTGGAAGCAAGTAAGGCGAGGTGAAGGCCGTGATATCGGAACGTAGCAGGAACGAGATGCGCAAGATGCGGCACCGTCGGCTTCGCCGGAAGCTGGTCGGCAGCCCCGAGTGCCCGAGGCTCGCGGTTTTCGGGAGCCTGAAGCACATTTATGCCCAGATAATCGACGATCAGGCTGGTCATACCCTGGTGTCCGCCTCCACCATGGAGAAGGACCTTCGGGCGGAGCTCAAGTCCACGGGGAACCAGGACGCGGCCCGTCAGGTGGGCAAGAGGTTGGCGGAGAGGGCCCTTGCCAAGGGGATAACCACTGTGGTCTTCGACAGGGGCGGCCACATGTACCATGGCCGGGTGAAGGCCTTGGCGGAGGCCGCTCGCGAAGCGGGCCTCAAGTTCTAAGAGGGGGTACGTCCTGTGGCGATGAATAAGAGTTCGCTGTCTAAGGGGGCGGAGCTTCAGGAGCGCGTGGTGGCCATCAACCGGGTTAGCAAGGTTGTCAAGGGCGGCAAGCGCTTCAAGTTCAGCGTCCTGGTGGTGGTTGGAGACGGCATGGGCCGGGTCGGGCTCGGGCTCGGCAAGGCCAAGGAGGTCTCCGAGGCGGTTCGCAAGGGCATAGAGCACGCCAAGAAGAGCATGGTGACCCTGAAGCAGGTGGGTCACACCATCCCGCACCCGGTGACGGGCAAGCACGGGGCGGCGGAGGTGCTGCTCAAGCCCGCCTCCCCCGGTACGGGAGTTATCGCCGGTGCGGTGGTGCGGGCCATAATGGAGCTGGGTGGGGTCAAGGACGTGCTCACCAAGGTTATAGGCAGGACCTCCAACCCGATCAACGTGGCCTACGCCACCCTGGAGGGTGTCAAGGCCCTGAGGACCCCTGAGGAGGTCCTCAGGCTGAGGGGCAAGGAGCGCAAGGCCGCTTCCCAGGAGGCGTGATGAGAGATGGCTAAGCTGATCGTTACGTGGAAGAGGAGCGCCATAGGGAGGAACTACCGTCAGGGGCTCACCATAAGGGCCCTGGGGCTCAGGAAGCTGAACCAGACGGTGGTTCACCAGGATACCCCTCAGATCAGGGGGATGATCCGCAAGGTGGAGCACCTTGTGGAGTGGACCCTCGAGGAGTAAGGAGGTTTTCCAATGAGGTTGCACGATCTTTCTCCCGTTCCCGGGTCCAACAGGAAGCCCAAGAGGATCGGCTTCGGGGTGGGCAGCGGCCACGGCAAGACCGCCTGTAAGGGCACCAAGGGTCACAAGTCCCGGACCGGCGGCGGCGTCCGTCCCGGCTTTGAGGGTGGCCAGATGCCCCTGGTGCGCCGGATCCCCAAGAGGGGCTTCAGCAACGCCAGGCATCGGGTGGTCTTCCATGGGATAAACGTTGGGGATCTCAACGACAGGTTCGAGGCGGGTACCGTGGTGGATCCCGCCGCCCTGGTTGCGGTAGGGTTGCTCAGGAGGGCAGGGGTCCCCGTCAAGATACTGGGTGACGGGGAGCTCACCAAGGCCCTCACGGTCAGGGCTCACGGCTTCAGCGGCAGCGCCGTCAAGAAGATAGAGGCCGCGGGTGGCAAGACCGAGGTGATATAGGTGATCGACTCCTTCCGGGACGCGTTCCGTTTGCCGGATCTGAAGAGGAGGTTCCTCTTCCTGCTGGCGGCGCTGTTCGTGTATCGTCTCGGGGCTCACATCCCCACCCCGGGGATTGACCCCGAGGCGATGGCCCGGCTCTTCGAGCGAGGAGGCGTTCTGGGATTCTTTGATCTCTTTGCTGGGGGGGCCTTGAGCAGGTTCAGCATCTTCGCGCTGGGTGTGGTTCCCTACATAAACTCCAGCATCGTTATGCAGCTTCTGACGGTGATAGTCCCCTCCCTGGAGAGGATGCAGAAGGAGGGCGAGGAGGGCCGCAAGAGGATAACCCAGTACACCCGCTACGGCACCGTGGCCTTCGCCCTGATCCAGGCCATCGGCATGGTGTCCTGGCTCAGGGGCCTTGGGGTGTTCTACGGGGGTATCCTGGACGGGGTGCTGGCGATGGCTACGGTCACCACCGGTTCCGTGGCGGTCATGTGGCTCGGGGAGGTCATGTCAGATCACGGAATAGGCAACGGGATCTCCATGCTCATCTTCGCGGGCATCGTGGCCCGAATCCCCGGCGCCATCGCCCAGACCTTCACCATGGTCAGGATGGGGGAGATGAACATCCTGGTGGTGTTGCTGGCCCTGGCCATAATGGTGGCGGTGGTGGCGGGTTGCGTCATGCTCCAGGAGGGCCAGAGGAAGATCCCGGTCCAGTACGCCAAGCGGGTGGTGGGCAACCGGATCTACGGGGGTCAGAGCACCTACATCCCCCTTCGGGTCAACACCGCGGGGGTGATCCCCATAATCTTCGCCTCGTCGGTGCTCCTCTTCCCCTACACGGTGGCCCGGTTCTTCCCCGGGGCGGCGGCGGAGGCGGTCCAGAGGGCCTTCTCCCCCGGGAGCCCCATCTACGTGGTGCTCTACGTGGTGCTCATCGTGTTCTTCGCCTACTTCTACACCGCGGTGGTCTTCAACCCCGCGGAGCTGGCGGAGAACATGAAGAAGTACGGCGGGTTCGTGTTGGGCATCCGGCCCGGCAAGCCCACGGCGGACTACATCGAGAAGGTGATGGCCCGGATAACCCTCGGTGGGGCCCTGGCCCTGGCGGTGGTGGCCCTGGTCCCCACCGTCATGTCCGGGCTCCTGAACGTCAACACCTTCTATTTCGGCGGGACCTCGGTGCTGATCGTGGTGGGGGTGGCCCTGGATACGGTGCATCAGCTGGAGGGGCAGCTGCTCATGAGGCACTACGAGGGGATCCTGAAGCGCCGGGGGGGCAAGTCCGGCGGCCTTCTGAAGCTCTAAGGGGGTGGGGCAGGGATGAGGGTTATACTGTTGGGTCCTCCCGGGGCTGGCAAGGGCACCCAGGCGGCGGCGGTGAAGGAGCGGTACCGGATACCCCACATATCCACCGGCGACATGCTGAGGGAGCACGTCAAGGGGGGCACCGAGCTGGGCCGTAAGGCCAAGGAGTTCATGGACGGGGGCAAGCTGGTCCCGGACCAGCTGATCATCGCCATGATGGAGGACCGGCTGTCCCAGGGGGACTGTGAGAACGGCTTCCTTTTGGACGGTTTCCCCCGGACGGTCCCCCAGGCGGAGGCGCTCGATGAGCTCCTCTCCAGGATGGGGCTGCAGCTGGACGCGGTGGTCCTGTTGGAGGTGGCGGACGAGGTGGTGGTCCAGCGGCTGTCGGGCCGCCGGGTCTGTCGGTCCTGCGGAGCCATATACCACGTGTCGTTCCACCCCTCCTCCAAGGGTGACCTGTGTGAGGCCTGCGGCGGGGACCTCTACCAGAGGGACGACGACCGGGAGGACGTGATCCGCCGGAGGCTTTCGGTTTACCATGAGCAGACCTCTCCGTTGGAGGCCTACTACGATGCCAAGGGGCTTCTTCGTAGGGTGAACGGGGAGGGGGCCACCGATGCGGTTCTCAGGTGTCTAGAGGGGCTCTAGGAGGCCTTTGATGATAACCTTCAAGAGCCCGTCCGACCTGGCCCATATGAGGCGGGCCGGTGTGTTGGTGGCTGACGTCCTTAGATATCTGCGGGGTCTTATCAAACCTGGGGTTGACACCCTTAGCCTGGACAGGTTCGCGGAGGACCTGATAGTCCGGGGAGGGGGTCGGCCGGCCTTCAAGGGCTACAAGGTGCCCGGTATAAGGCGCCCGTTCCCGGGCACCATATGCGCCTCGATAAACGAAGAGGTGGTGCACGGGATCCCGTCGGCGGATCGGATCCTCCGGGAGGGGGACATCCTGAGCGTCGACGTGGGGGTTAGCGTTGACGGGTGGTACGCCGATGCGGCGTGCACCTACCCGGTGGGGGAGATATCGGACCTGAGGCGGCGTCTTCTGGAGGTTACCCTCGGGGGGCTTAAGGCCGCCATGGGGGTCCTCCGGGAGGGTGCCACGGTGGGTGACGTGGGCAGCGCGGTTGAGCGGGTGGTGAAGGGGGCCCAGATGGGGCTGGTGAGGGATTACGCGGGTCACGGCATAGGCCGGAGGCTTCATGAGGCCCCTCAGATTCCCAACTACGGCCGCCCCGGTTCGGGGATAACGTTGAAGTCCCGGATGACCATATGCGTGGAGCCCATGGTTATGACCGGCGGAGAGGCGGTCCGGAGCTGCGATGACGGCTGGACGGTGGTGACCGCCGATGGTTCCGACGCGGCCCACTTTGAGCACACCCTTCTGGTGACGCCGGATGGCTGTGAGGTCCTGACCCCATGGGAGGACTAGGGGAGGATGTCTTCGTCCCCGGCAGGTTGGTATGGGTGAAGCGAGGTGCCTGTGCGGGGCGTTGGTGCGTGGTATTGGGTAGGGACCTGGACGGCAGGGTGTTGGTGGCGGACGGTGATTGCCGTTCCGTGCTTAGGCCGAAGAGGAAGAACCCAAAGCACCTTCAGCCGTCGTCGGTGGTCATTGAGGAGGTGGCCCGCCTGGTGTCGGGGGGCGGATCCCTCAACGACGGAAGGATAGTTTCCCTGATTTCCACCCGGGTAGGGACCCTGGGGGTTTGATCTAGGAGGTTGATGGGACCGCATGTCTAAGGATGACGTAATCGAGATAAAGGGCAAGGTGGTTGAGCCCCTGCCCAACGCCATGTTCCGGGTGGAACTGGACAATGGGCACAAGATACTGGCTCACGTGTCGGGCAAGATGCGGATGCACTTCATTCGGATCCTGCCGGGGGACAAGGTTCTGGTTCAGATCTCCCCTTACGACTTGACACGAGGGCGAATAGTGTATAGATATAAATAGTTTGCCCTTAGCATGGCAGTCCCGAGTGGGCTTTCATATGTGGTTTTGAGGAGGATGTCCGGTCATGAAGGTTAGGACTTCGGTTAAGCCGATCTGTGAGTATTGCCGCATCATAAAGAGGCACGGTGTGGTGATGGTGATTTGCAGCCGGAACCCGCGGCACAAGCAGCGCCAGGGAGCGAGGAGGTAGTAGTTAGATGGCACGTATCGCAGGTGTTGACCTTCCGAGGGAGAAGCGCATAGAGATAGCTTTGACCTACATCTACGGCATAGGGCTCACCACGTCCAGGAAGATACTGGCGTCCACCGGGGTGGATCCCAACAGGAGGACCAAGGACCTGACGGACGAGGAGGCCCAGCGGATAAGGAACGAGATAGAGAACAACTACAAGGTGGAGGGTGACCTCCGTCGGGAAGTGGCGATGAACATAAAGAGGCTCATGGACATCGGCTGCTACCGGGGGCTTCGTCACCGCCTTGGTCTTCCGGTCCGGGGTCAGAGGACCAGGACCAACGCCAGGACCAGGAAGGGTCCCAAGAAGACCGTGGCTGGCAAGAAGAAGGCAGTTAAGTAGGCCTTGATCTAGGGAGGGAATAAGGCGTGGCCAAGCGAGTACAGCGCAGGAGCAAGCGCAAGGACAGGAAGCACGTTAGCTACGGGGTGGCCCATATATACTCCACCTTCAACAACACCATAGTTACCCTCACGGACAAGCAGGGTAACGCCCTTTCGTGGGCTTCGGGTGGCAACGTGGGTTTCAAGGGGACCCGCAAGTCCACCCCTTACGCGGCCCAGATGTCCGCCGCCCAGGCGGCGAAGCTGGCCCAGGAGTACGGGGTAACGGAGATAGACGTGGTGGTGAAGGGGCCTGGGCCGGGTCGGGAGTCCGCCATCCGTTCGCTTCAGGCGGCGGGGCTGCAGGTCAACCAGATAAAGGACGCCACCCCCATTCCGCACAACGGTTGCCGCCCGCCTAAGCGGCGCCGGGTGTAAGTTTCGGCACTGAAGGAGGGCCTTTGCCAGATGAGTAGGTATACCGGTCCCGTGTGCAGGCTCTGCCGCGCGGAGGGGACGAAGCTATTCCTCAAGGGAGACAGGTGTTACACCGAGAAGTGCGCCATCGCCAGGAGGAACACCCGGCCTGGTCAGCACGGAGCTCGGAAGGGCAAGACGAGCGAGTACGGGATTCGGCTCCGGGAGAAGCAGAAGTTGCGCCGCTTCTACGGGCTTAACGAGTCCCAGTTCGCCAAGATGTACGAGATGGCCACCAAGATGCCGGGGCAGACTGGCCACGACTTCCTGCAGCTTCTGGAGAGGCGGCTTGACAACGTGGTCTACCGGCTTGGCTTCGCGGTGAGCCGCCGGCAGGCCAGGGAGCTGGTCCGCCACGGTCACTTCCTGGTGAACGGCCGGAAGCTTGACGTTCCCAGCGCCCTCCTGAGGGCTGGGGACGTGGTCACCGTCCGGGAGAAGAGCCGGGACGTGGAGGTCCTCAAGCAGAACGCGGAGGTGGCCTCCCAGAGGTCCGTTCCCGGTTGGCTGGAGGTGAACCCGGAGACCATGAGCGGCCGGGTGGTTAGCTTGCCGACCCGCGATCAGATAGAGGTGCCGGTGAACGAACAGCTCGTGGTGGAGTTCTATGCCCGATAGCGAACGGAAAGGTGGGGGAGCCTTGGAGCACGATCGTCATGAGATCATCGTGGAGGAAGTCACCCCATCCCATGGCCGGGTGGTGCTGGAGCCCCTGGAGAGGGGTTACGGAACCACCCTGGGCAACGCCTTGCGGCGGGTTCTGCTCTCGTCCATACCCGGTGCCGGCATAGTGGCGGTCAGGGTCGACGGGGTGTTGCACGAGTTCAGCACCATACCGGGGGTCAGGGAGGACGTGATAGAGCTCCTCTTGAACCTGAAGCACGTGCCGGTCAGGGTCAGCGGTCCTGGGACCGACGTGAAGGTCCTGCGGCTGGAGGCGGAGGGGCCCAAGGTGGTCCGGGCGGCGGACATCCAGGGGGATGCGGACGTGGAGTTCGTGGACCCCGAGGCGGTGATCTGTACCCTGGACGAGGGGCACCGGGTGTCCATGGACCTCTACATAGAGAGGGGGGTGGGCTACGCCCCCATAGACAGGCCCAGGCCCTCGTACCTCCCGGTGGACGCCCTCTTGATCGACGCCATATTCTCTCCGGTCAAGCGGGTCAGGTACGAGGTTCAGGACGTCCGCAGCGGCCAGAGGACCGACTACGACCGGCTGGTCCTGGAGGTTTGGACCAACGGGGTGGTGTCCTTCAGGGATGCGGTGGCGGAGGCGTCGTCGATCCTGTCCGGTTACTTCCGGGGGCTCTCCACGTCCCTCTGGGGTCAGAGCAGCGCGGTGACCGCCGGGGACGAGGACTTCTTCGAGGAGAAGGACGAGGAGGATCTCCAGGAGGTTCCCGCGGTGTGTGGGGAGGACGACTCGGTCCTGTCCCGCCCCATAAAGGACCTGGAGCTCTCGGTTAGGAGCGAGAACTGCCTCCTTAGGGGGGGCATCCATCGGATAGGGGATCTGGTGTCCCGTCCCAAGGAGGAGCTCCTCAAGATAAGGAACCTAGGCAAGATCTCCCTTAGGGAGATAGAGGAAAAACTTGGGAAGTTCGGCCTGAGTCTCAAGGGGGAGGAGCCCTCCGGAGAGGCGGATCAGGCGGAGGACTTACAATCCTGAAGGAGGAATAGTATCCCATGAGACATCGCATGAGCATGCGCCGCCTGGGCCGTTACGGCTCTCACCGGCGCGCCATGTTGGGCAACCTGGCCGCTAGCCTTTTCATAGCGGGTAGGATAGAGACCACCGTCACCCGGGCCAAGGAGCTCCGGAGGGTGGCGGAGAGGCTGATAACCAAGGCCAAGTCCGGCACCTTGGCGGACCGGCGGCTGGTCATCGCCCGGATGCCCCACAAGGAGGCGGTCTTGAAGCTTTTCAACGAGATAGCTCCCAAGTTCGCCAACCGTCCCGGGGGCTACACCCGGATAGTGAAGCTTGGCAACCGGGCGGGGGACGCCTCCCCCATGGCGATAATAGAGCTGGTGGATTAATAGGTCAGAGACGGACCAGATGAGCTTAGATTTAGGGGCGGCGTGCTCGTTCCGGCAGGTCGGGTACGCCTATCCCGGATCTTCGGTGCCGGCCCTTCGGGATCTCACCTTCCAGGTGAGGGCGGGGGAGTGGCTGGCCCTCTTGGGGGCCAACGGATCCGGGAAGTCCACCGTGGCCAGGATGTGCAACGCCCTGCTGATACCCACGCAGGGCGATTGTTCTGTCTTTGGGCTGGACACTCGGGACCCCGCGAACCTTTTCGCCATAAGGTCCAAGGTGGGGCTGGTGTTCCAGAACCCGGACAACCAGATCGTGGCGTCAGTGGTGGAGGAGGACGTGGCCTTCGGACCCGAGAACTTGGGTCTCCCGCCGGAGGAGATAGAGTCCCGGGTCAGGGAGGCGCTTCTCACCGTTGGCCTCTGGGAGAGGCGCCGGAGCGCCACCTACGCCCTGTCAGGGGGGCAGAAGCAGAGGCTAGCCCTGGCGGGGGCCCTGGCCATGAACCCCTCCCTCCTGGTGCTGGACGAGGCCACCGCCATGATAGACCCCCTGGGGCGAAGGGAGTTCGTGGACACCTTAGTTAGGCTCCGTTCCGCCGGGAAGACAATACTGCAGATAACCCACCGTCTCGAGGAGATAGTGGGGGCCGACCGGGTGGTGGTCCTGAAAGGGGGCACCAAGGTGTTCGAGGGCACCCCCCTGGAGCTCTTCTCCTCCAGGAGGGACCTGGGGGCCATGGGGATCGGGGTTCCACCCCTGGTGGAGCTCCGGGAGGAGCTGTTGGAAAGGGGGCTCATCTCCCCGGAGGTGCCTCCTACGCTGGAGGCCCTGATGGGGGCGCTATGTCCATAGAGGTTTCGGAGCTTCACCATGTCTACCATAGGGGTACCCCCCTGGAGTATCACTCCTTGAGGGGGGTGTCCTTTGAACTGTCTCCCGGGGACTGGGTCTCCGTTGTGGGCCACACGGGGAGCGGCAAGTCCACCCTGGCCCAGCACCTGAACGGTCTGATCAGGCCCCAACGGGGCAGGGTGGTGGTGGACGGGATATCCACCGACGGATCCCCCAAGGAGCTGAGGGAGGTCCGCCGCCGGGTGGGGCTGGTTTTCCAGTTCCCGGAGCAGCAGCTCTTCGCGGACACGGTTTACGACGAGGTGGCCTTCGGCCCCAGGAACTGGGGCTTCCCGGAAGAGGAGGTGCGCCGTTTGGTGTTTGAGGCCCTGGAGGCGGTGGGGCTTCCTGAGTCCATGGTGGCTTCGAACCCCATGGGGCTATCGGGGGGGCAGAGGCGGAGGGTGGCCATCGCGTCGGTGATCTCATCCAACCCGGCGTATCTGGTGCTGGACGAACCCACCGCCGGATTGGACGCCCGGGGGATAGAGGAGCTGATATCCCGCCTAAACTCCCTTCGGTCCCGGGGGATCGGGGTGTGTCACATAACCCACGACCTGGAGATGGCTCTCGAACACAGCTCCAGGATCCTGGTGCTGTCCGACGGGGAGGTGGCCCTCTGGGGGACCCCATCGGAGGTGGCGGACCGGCTGGTCAGGGATCCGATCCGGGGGCTGGTGGTCCCCTCGGTGCTCCAGCTGGCCCTGGATCTCCGCCGCAGGGATCTTCCGGTGCCCCTCACCTGGGAGCCCGGGAGGCTGGCGGGGGCCATCAAGGAGATGAGAGGATGAGCATATCCGAGAAGGTGACGTTGGGGCAGTACGTGCCGGCGGACTCGCCGGTTCATTCCCTGGACCCCAGGACCAAGATCCTGTCCACGTTGGTGCTCCTGTTCGCCCTCTTCGGGGTGAGGGATCCCAGGTTCTTCCTTGGCTGGGGCGTTCTGTTGGCATTCATCGTGTTCCTATCTAGGGTGAGCCTAAGGACGGTGCTGAGGTCCGTGAGGCCCGTGCTGTGGCTTCTGGTGTTCACCGTGTTGCTTCACGCCCTCTTCACCCCCGGGGAGGCGATCCTTCGGTTTCACTTCATCAAGGTCAGCCGGGAGGGGCTTCACATGGCGGCCCTCATGGGGGTCAGGCTGGTCCTGCTGGTGGCCTTCGCGGGGCTCCTTACCCTCACCACCAGCCCCATGGAGCTGGCGGATGGGATGGAGAGCCTAATGTCCCCCCTGGCGAGGGTGAGGTTCCCGGCCCACGAGATGGCCATGATGATGACCATTGCCTTGAGGTTCATTCCCACCCTGTTGGAGGAGACGGATCGGATACTGAAGGCCCAGATATCCCGCGGGGCGGATCTGGAGGGGGGAGGGGTGGTGAAGCGCCTTCGGGCCTTCGTGCCCGTTCTGGTTCCCCTCTTCCTGATCGTCTTCCAGAGGGCGGAGGACCTGGCGCTGGCCATGGAGTCCCGGTGCTACGTGGGGGGGGTCGGCAGGACCAGGATGAGGCCCCTCCGGTGGTGCCTGGAGGACTGGGTCGCACTGGGGCTCATGTCCGTCTCTGTGGCGGGGCTGCTCTTCCTGGAGAGGGCGGTGGGGTGATGTTCCGGTACGCCGCCCAGGTGTCCTACGTGGGGAGCTGTTTCGCCGGGTTCCAGCGGCAGCCCAATCTCGTCACCGTTCAGGGGGCGCTGGAGGAGTCCCTGTCCGCCCTGGCTGGGGAGGGGGTGACCTGCACTGGCGCGGGGAGGACCGACGCGGGGGTTCACGCCCGGGGGCAGGTGGTCCACTTCGACATGCCATCCCGGTGGGATCTCGAGAGGTTGCGTCTCGCGATCCGGGCCCGGCTACCCCGGGGGCTGGAGGTGATCCGGCTGGCGGAGGTCCCGGGGGACTTTCACGCCCGGTTCGATGCCCGTTGGAGGGAGTACCGGTACCTGGTTTGGAACGCCCGGTGGTGCTACCCCCACATGGAGCCTTACGTGTGGCCCGTGAGGCGCCACCTGGACCTGGGGGTCCTCAGGGAGCTGGCGGGGATGTGTCTTGGGCGAAGGGACTTCGGCGCCTTCTGCAGGTCCGCGGACAGGCCCGATGATTCGGTTAGGACCATGATGAGGTGTTCGGTTAGGAGGTTCGGCCACCTTCTGGTCTTCACCTTCCGGGCCGACGGGTTCCTCACCAACATGATAAGGATACTGGTGGGGACCATGCTGGAGGTTGAGGCGGGGAGGATGAGCCGGGAGAGGTTCGCATCCCTCCTGGAGGGGGGCCACAGGTCTCGGGCGGGAAGGACCTGCCCGCCCCAGGGGCTGTTCTTCTGGCGGGTGGGTTACGATCCCTCCCCCTGGGGGCCCTAGGAAGTTGCGCTCCTTGGGGATAAAATAGCCCTTGGGTTCCGGCTGGGCCGGAGCGACGGAGCAGGCGGAGTTTTAAGGAGGAGTCCTTAGTGTGGGGAAAAGACATAGGCATTGACCTGGGCACCGCCACGGTGATCATATTCATAAAGGACAAGGGAGTGGTCCTCCGGGAGCCGTCGGTGGTGGCCATGGATCAAAACAATGGCAGGATCCTGGCGGTGGGTGAGGATGCCAAGCAGATGCTTGGCAGGACCCCTGGCAACGTGGTGGCGGTGCGGCCCCTCCGGGACGGGGTCATAGCGGACTACACCATGACGGAGGTCATGCTGCGGCAGTTCATAAAGAAGGTCACCAGCGGTTTCGAGAGGCTGGTCAGGCACCGGGTGATGATCTGCGTTCCCTCCGGCGCCACCGACGTGGAGAGGCGGGCGGTCCTGGAGGCCGCCATAGAGGTGGGGGCCAAGGAGGCCTACCTAATCGAGGAGCCCATGGCGGCCGCCATAGGGGCCGGGCTGGACATAGCGGAGCCCCGGGGCAACATGGTGGTGGACATAGGGGGCGGAACCACCGACATAGCGGTGATCTCCCTGGGGGGCATAGTGGTCTCCGAGTCCCTGCGGGTTGGTGGGGACAAGTTTGACGATGGGATCTCCCGGTACGTGAGGAAGCAGTTCAACCTGGCCATAGGGGAGCAGACCGCGGAGGATCTGAAGGTCAGCATAGGCACCTGTTATCCCCAGGGGGAGGATATGACCATGGACGTCCGGGGCAGGGACCTGATACAGGGGCTTCCTCGGCAGGTTAAGATAACCAGTTCGGACGTGGCCAAGGCCATAGAGGAGTCCGTTGGGGCCATAGTGGGTGGGATAAGAAGGGTTCTTGAGCTAACGCCTCCGGAGCTGGCGGCCGATATCATAGAGAGGGGGATAATCCTCACTGGAGGCGGCGCCCTGCTTAGAGGCCTTCCCCAGTTGGTGACGGAGCAGACGGAGATAAACACCATCGTGGCGGATCACCCGCTGGAGTGTGTGGCTCTCGGGACCGGCAAGGCGCTGATGGAGCTGGACAAGCTGAAGGAGTCCGGCACTGTGTTGTCCGCCTTCCGGAGGGGCCGGCACAGGTAGCCTTCGGGTTTTGAGCTTGCAGTTGGGGGGGTGAGGCCCCTTGTTCAGGGGTATTTACGCCGGAACGTCCGCCATGCTGGTCCAGGAGAAGATGCTGGACGTGGTGGGCAACAACCTGGCCAACGTGGACACCTCGGGTTTCCGGGCCAGGATCGCGGTCAACAAGTCGTTCCCCGAGGAGCTGATGGACCGGATAGAGAGGTCCATGGACCCGGTGGTCAAGGAGGGTTTCGCCCCCGGAGGGAGGATACCCATAGGGGTCCTCTCGCTGGCGAACGTTCTGCACGAGACCGCCATGAGGACCACCATGGGGGCCCTGGAGAGGACCGGTGCCCCCCTGGACCTGGCCATAGAGGGGGAGGGGTTCTTCGTCGTGCAGGACGGGGCGGGGAACACCTTCTACACCCGGTCCGGCCACTTCCAGCGGAACGAGCAGGGGCAGGTGGTGACCCACGAGGGGATGCTGCTCCTGGGGGACGGAGGTCCAATCGAGATAGGGGAGGGGACCCAGGTGCTGGTGGGGGAGGACGGACAGGTCTTCGTGGACGGAGAGGCGGTTGGGACCGTCCGGGTGGTCCGTTTCCAGACCCCTTCCAGGTTGAGGAACGTGGGCAAGTCGTTGCTGGCTGAGACCCAGGAGTCCGGGGCCCCGGAGGACGTGGAGGCCCCGAAGCTGGCGGTGGGGTTCCTGGAGAGGTCCAACGTGAACGTGGTGGAGGAGATGACCAAGATGATAGAGGCCAACCGGGCCTACGAGGCGGCGGCCAAGACGGTCACCATCCAGGACGAGCTCTCCTCCCGGCTGTCCAACTCGTTCGGCAGGCCCAGTTAAGGAGGTATAGGCTGACATGATACGCTCCCTTTGGTCCGGCGCGACCGGAATGATAGCCCAGCAGACCAACCTGGACGTGGTGAGCCACAACCTGGCCAACGTCAACACCGCGGGGTTCAAGAAGCTGAGGGCGGACTTCCAGGATCTGATGTACCAGATAGACCGGGAGCCTGGGGCCCCGGTGGAGCCCGCCTCCATGGTGCCCAACGGGATCCAGGTGGGTTTGGGTTCTAGGGTTTCGGGTACCAGCAGGATAATGGGTCAGGGTAACATGCAGGTGACCGGCAACCCCACCGATGTGGCCATAGAGGGAGATGGTTTCTTTCAGGTGACCATGCCGGATGGGACCGTGGCTTACACCCGGGACGGAGCCTGGCGGATCGACGGTAACGGCCAGATCGTTACCGCCGACGGTTACCTGTTGGAGCCCGCCGTAACGGTGCCCAACAATGCCAAGGAGATAATAATAAGCCCCACCGGCCAGGTGTCGGTGCTCCTTCCGGGGGACCAGAACCCCCAGGAGATAGGTCAGATCCAGCTGGCCCGGTTCGTGAACCCCGGTGGGTTGAAGGCCCTGGGGAAGAACCTCTTCATAGAGACCCCCGCCAGCGGGGCCCCCATAGTGGGGAACCCGGGGGAGGAGGGGCTCGGGACCACCATCCAGCGGACCCTTGAGATGGCCAACGTGCAGGTGGTGGAGGAGATGGTGAACATGATAGTGGCCCAGCGGGCCTACGAGGCCAACTCCAAGACCATAGCCACCGCGGACGAGCTCCTTAGGATAGCCAACAACCTGAGGCGTTAGGGGTAGGTCTTTGGAGCTTGGCGCCCCTTTAAGGTTTTCGATCCGGCGGGTTCCCAGGGTGGAGTTCCGCCGGCGTCGTTTTTGGTGGATCCTTATGTGGGCCCTGGCCTTCCTGGCCTCCGCTTCCGGGGCGTGGTGTGGAGAGGTGGTTATCCGGTTGGGATCCCAGCTGACCGCCCGGGACGGGGGGTGGCACCTGGGGGAGTACGTGTCCATCCAGGGTTCCCGAAGGGACGCGATGCTGGCCGGTGCGGTGTGGATCCATGTCCGGGGGGATGAGATCCGGCGGGAGGAGCTGGTTTACCTCCTATCCCCCCTCAAGGGACTTGGGGTCTCGGTGAGGCTCGAGATGCCCCGCCGGGTGCGGGTCATCTCCGGGGCCGAATCGCTGGAGGCCAGGCTGGCTAGGCTCTCCCGGTGGCCCTGGCGGGTGGAGGTCCTTGGGGATCCTTCGGGGGAGCTGGAGCTGCCCCTCGGCTTTCGGGACGGGTACCCTTTCGTGTACATGAGGGACCGTGGGCAGCGTCGGAAGGTGTCGCTTCGGTGGCATCAGCCGGTGGTGCTGGCCAGGGACGTGATGAAGCGGGGGGATGTGGTCTCCTGGGAGAGGGTGGTCCTTGGTCTGGGGGAGAAGCGTGGTTTTGAGGAGCTCCCCTCTTCGGTGGATGAGGTCCTGGGCAGGCGGGTTAGGACCCCGGTTAGGGCCTGGGCGGTGCTTCGGGGATCCTGGCTGGAGGGATCTAGCGGGGTGCTCGGGGGACAGACGGTGGAGCTGGTCTGTCGGGTGGGGGGTGTCTCAGTGAGCGCCGTGGGCCGCAGCGTTGACGGGGGCCGGGTTGGCGACCGGGTGAGGGTCATGAACGTTCAGACCCGGGCGATAGTGACCGGGGTGGTTGAGGCCCCGGGGGTTGTGAGGGTTGAGGGGGGAGACCTATGAGGCGCCTTTGGCGGTTGGTGGTTTTGGCGGCGGTCCTTGGTTTTGCCTTGACTGCCCCGTGCTTCGGCGAGTCCCTCTGGCGGGAGGGGACCGATCTCTTCGCGGACCGTCGTCCGTCCCGGGTGGGGGACATAGTGACCGTGCGGGTCAACGAGACCACGGACACCAAGGACGAGGGCAAGTCCAGCACCAGCAAGACCGACAACAGCGGAATGAACGCCGGCACCGGGATACTGGACTTCATAAAGGCCTTCTCCATCGGTGGGTCGTCCAACAGCGCGGGGAACAGCAAGACGGAGAGGAAGCACAACGTAAGCACCCAGATAAGCTGCGTGGTGACCGAGGTCCTGCCAGGGGGCAACCTGGTGATCCTGGGTCAGCGGGACGTGGTTACCCAGGAGGAGAAGCTGAAGGTGAGCTTCAGCGGGGTGATAAGGCCCGAGGACGTGGAGCCCGGGAACGTGATCTCCAGTAGCCGGGTGGCCAACGCGGAGATACGGGTGGAGGGCAAGGGGGCGGTCAGTCGGGTTCAGCGCCCCGGCATCTTCACCCAGATAATACAGGCGCTATTTTGAGTGGTGGCCGGAGGGGTGAGGGGAGTGTTCGGTAGGGTTGCCAGGTCCCTTTGTCTGGGGCTTGGATTTCTTGCGGTGTTTGTGGTTCCGGTTTTTGGGGTGGAGGTCAGGATAAAGGACCTGGTGGACGTGGAGGGGGCCAGGGCAAATCAGCTGGTGGGCATGGGGCTGGTGGTGGGCCTGGCTGGCACCGGTGACAAGGGGGACATGGCCATGAGGATGCTGTCCAACATGGCGCTCAACTTCGGCGTCAACGTGGACCCCAAGGCTGTGAAGTCCAAGAACGTGGCGGTGGTGTCCGTCACCTGCGAGCTTCCCCCCTTCGTCTCCCCCGGGCAGACGCTGGATGTGCAGGTCAGCGCCCTGGGGGACGCCAAAAGCCTTCAGGGGGGTATGCTGCTCCAGACCCCGTTGAGGGCCGCCAACGGCCGGGTGTACGCGGTGGCCCAGGGGCCCCTCTCGATCGGCGGTTTCAGCGCCGGGGGCCAGGGGGCCCAGACGGTGCGGAACTTCCAGACGGTGGCCCGGATCCCAGGGGGGGCAATAGTGGAGCAGGGGGTGGACTCCACCCTAGGGGGAGGCGGGGCCCTGGCCTTATTGCTCCGGAGGCCGGACTTCACCACCGCCACCCGGATAGCGGAGGCCATAAACCGCAAGTACGGGGGGGTGGCCCGGGCGGTGGACGCCGGTCGGGTTGAGGTGTCCGCCCCTGGGGGAGTGGGGGTGACGTCGTTCCTGGCCTCCATAGAGGGCCTTCGGGTGACCCCCGATGCGCTGGCCCGGGTGGTGGTTAACGAGAGGACCGGCACGGTGGTCATGGGCGGGGAGGTCAAGCTCTCCACCGCGGCGGTGTCCCACGGGAACCTGACGGTGAAGGTGTCCGAGAGGCCCGAGGCCAGTCAGCCCAACCCGCTGGCGGGTGGCAGGACCCAGGTGTTGCCCAGGACCGACGTGTCCGCCCAGGAGGGAGGGGGCCAGGTGGTTCTTCTTCCCGAGTCCTCCAGCGTGGCGGACCTGGTGAAGGCGCTGAACGGGGTGGGGGCCAGTCCCCGGGATCTGATACCCATACTTCAGGCGTTGGATCAGGCAGGGGCCCTTCAGGGTCAGCTGGTGATCCAGTAGGGGGGTGTTGGTTGTGAGGTCCGTGGATCGAGTGTCTTCTGGCTCTGGGGTCGCCAGGTCCCCGGAGGTGGAGGAGAAGCTGAAGAGGCTGGAGAGGGCGTGCAAGCAGTTCGAGGGGATACTGCTCTCCCAGCTGTGGAAGGACATGATGGCATCCTCCCGGCGGATCGGCGGGGAGGAGAGGAAGAGGCCCTTCGGTCCCTTGGAGGACACGGCGGTGGAGATGGCCTCCGAGGCGTTGAGCGAGTCCGGTGGGGTGGGGCTCTGGAGGGTCCTCTACGAGCAGATGAGGGGAGCAGTGGAGGGGGCCGATGGGACGGGATGAGGTCTGGTACTCTGGTGGGGTGAGGTTCCAGTGCCTGGAGTGTGGCCGCTGTTGCAGGGGGGAGAGCGGCGCCATATGGATGACCGATGAGGAGGTTCGCCGGATGGCGGAGGCGCTGGGGCTGGAGGAGGGGGAGTTCAGGTCCCGTTACATGACCACCCGGTGGGGCAGGCAGAGCCTTCGGGAGAGGGCCAACGGGGACTGCGTGATGTTGGACCCGGAGACCAACCGTTGTAGGGTCTACCCGGTGAGGCCCCTTCAGTGTTCACTCTTTCCGTTCTGGAGGTCTGTCATGCGGTCCAGGGATCGTTGGGAGGAGGAGGCCAGGAGGTGTCCCGGGATGGGGGAGGGTCGTCTCTGGAGCGTCGAGGATGTGGAGGAGAGGCTCTCCCGGAGCCCGTTCCCGGATCTGTAAACCTTTTTACACTATTTGACTGTATTAGAAACCGAAGTGGACGAAATCCCGGCTTTGAATGAAACCAAAGTCAAAATAATGGATAAAATAAAAACTAGTTTTTATTCAGAATTGTGAGTTATTTTCGGTCTTTTATTGCTTGTGTCCAGCGCACAATAGTCGTAATATTCCCCCGTAAACCGTTGGAGATCAATGCGAGGGGGAAGAGAGAATGGTTAAGTTTTCCGTGGCTCCGTCGGATGTCTTCAGGGAGATCGAGTCGGTCATGCTGAGGGACGGCTTCGACATCGTGATCGACATGGAAAGATCCTTGGGAAGCCGCATAGTGAACGCCCTGGACGGGCAGTCGTGGCTGGACTTCTACACCTTCTTCGCCTCCGCCCCCTTCGGGATGAACCATCCCAAGCTGGCCAATGAGGAGTTCAAGGAGAAGATCTTCCGGGCGGCCATAAACAAGGTGGCCAACTCGGACATCTACACGGTGGAGATGGCGGAGTTCGTCAAGACCTTCCGGGAGGTGGCCATGCCCAAGGGCTTCAACCACCTCTTCCTGATCGACTACGGCACCCTGGCGGTGGAGAACGCCTTTAAGGTGGCCATGGACTGGAAGGTTCGGAAGCTGCTGGAGGCGGGCAAGATATCCAAGGGGGATGCCATAAGCGGCAAGAGGGGCACCAAGGTGATCCACTTCCACGAGGCCTTCCACGGCCGCAGCGGCTACACCCTGTCGGTGACCAACACCCACGATCCCAACAAGTACCAGTACTTCGCCAAGTACGGCTGGCCCCGGGTCCTTAACCCCAAGATCACCTTCCCCCTGGATGACCACCTGGGGGAGGTGGAGTGGCTGGAGTCGGTGGCCATCAAGCAGATAAAGCAGGCCATGATGGACAACCCGGACGACATATGCGCCATCATAATCGAGACCATCCAGGGGGAGGGGGGCGACAACCACTTCAGGACCGAGTTCTTCAAGGCCCTGAGGGAGATCGCGGACGAGAACGACGTGCTCCTCATCTTCGACGAGGTCCAGTGCGGGATGGGCATAACCGGCAAGATGTGGGCCTTTGAGCACCACGGGGTCATGCCGGATATCTTCAGCTTCGGCAAGAAGGCCCAGGTGTGCGGCATCGTGGCGGGGCCCAGGATAGACCAGGTGAAGGACAACTGCTTCTCCGTCTCCAGCCGGATAAACTCCACCTGGGGCGGGTCGGTGGTGGACATGGTCCGGGCCACCCGTTACCTGGAGATATACCGGGACGACAGGATCCTTGACTACGTGAGCGGCGTGGCTGGTCCCGCACTGATGGAGGGCCTGGAGGGCATGAAGCGGGAGTTCCCCGGGGTGGTGTCCAACGTGAGGGGCAAGGGGCTCATGTGCGCCTGCGACCTGCCGGACACCAAGACCAGGGACGCCTTCGTCAGGGCCTGCTGGGCAAAGAGGATGCTGGTGTTGCCCTGCGGCGACCGGTCCGTCCGGTTCCGTCCGGCCCTCAACGTCCCGGTGGAGGACATCAACGAGGGGATGGAGATAAGCCGCCGGTGCCTCAAGGAGGTAATAGGAGGTTAGTGCCCCAACCGATCTCGTCCGTGACCAGGAGTTGAATCTTATATTTTCGCGCCCCCCTTGACCTCCCGTCGGGGGGGCGTAAAATTTAGGTTAGGTTGGATGACCGTCGCAAGAGAGCTCCCGGTCCGGGGATCGGGACGCCGAAGGGGCAAGGCGAGAGCCGAATCTCTCAGGCCAAAGGATTGCGGCGTGACGGCCCTCTGTAGATGGTCCGATCCGTTCGGGCCGGCCCTGGGGCAAGCGGCGGGTTGACCCCGCAGGCGAATCCCCGATGGGTAGAAGCCAGAGGAGAGTCCTTGGCGAGGGGGGTCTCCTTTGCGTTCGCCCATCTGCGTAACCAACAATCCCCTGGTGATCCGTAGAGTGCCCCGCGCCCTCTGAGTGGAGGGTCATGGCGGGGAGGTTCTCCTCGCGGCCCGAGACCGGGTGCACCGGGGCTATCGTCTCCTGTCCCACCCGCTCTACGGAAACCTTCGTCCCCATCATCAGCCCTTCAGGACCGTCCTGTTGGATGGGCCGGGGGTTGGGGTTGACTACCAATCGATCCTCCTCATGGAGGAGGCCCTGGAGGTCTATCGTCCCTTCATGGACCTCCCGGAGCCGTCCCGTTTCCCGTTTCATCAGGATCTGGCCTACGTGGATCTGAAGCTCATAGAGAACACGTTGGACGCCTACGGCCTATAGGCCCTGGGCGAGCTTCGTCATGCCCATTGAAGGGAGGTGATACACATGGTGGAGGTCAACAAGGACAACTACGAGGCGGAGGTGTTGCAGAGCTCCCTCCCGGTGGTAGTGGACTTCTGGGGTCCCTCCTGCGGTCCTTGCCTGGCCCTCATGCCCGAGGTGGTGAAGATGGGGGAGGAGTTCGAGGGGAAGGTCAAGTTCTGCAAGCTGAACGCGGCGGAGAACCGGCGCCTCTGCGCCAGCCTCAAGGTCATGGGGCTCCCCACCTTCCTCTTCTACAAGGGGGGGGAGCTGGTGGACCGGATAACCGGCGCGGAGGTCACCTTGGAGGCCATAAGGGATAGGGCCAACAAGCTGATAGGCTGAGCTTGAGGCCCCTGCCCTTCGTCAGAAGCGGAAGGGAGGGATAACATGAGGCTGGAACTGCACGAGTTTCACGTCAAGGCCCTCGAGTGGGGGGAGACCACCGCTTTCAGGGACGGCACCCTGTACGTCTCCAAGGAGGAGCTGGTGGCCCACCTGGGGGGCGATGAGCGGCTCAAGTCGGTGGACGTGGACCTGGCCCGTCCGGGGGAGAGGGTTCGCATAACCCCCGTCAAGGACGTGGTGGAGCCTCGCTGCAAGCTGGAGGGGCCCGGGGAGGTCTTCCCTGGTTTCGTCGGCGATGTGGAGACCGTGGGTAGCGGTGCCACGCTGGTGCTCAAGGGTGCCGCGGTGGTCACCTGCGGAAGGATCGTGGGCTTCCAGGAGGGCATAGTGGACATGTCCGGCCCCGGGGCGGACTACACCCCCTTCTCCAAGACCTTCAACGTGGTTTTGGTCTTCGAGCCCGCGGAGGGACTGGAGAAGCACGAGTACGAGAGCGCCTGCCGGATCGCGGGATTGAAGGCGGCCCACTTCCTGGCCACCAAGGCCAAGGAGGCTTCCGCCAAGGCGGATCAGGTGAGGTCCTTCCAGTTGCCACCCCTCCGGGAGGCCATGTCGGCCCACCCGGGGCTTCCCAAGGTGGCCTACCTCTACATGCTCCAGACTCAGGGACTCCTGCACGATACCTACGTCTACGGGGTTGACGCCAAGCGGATCATCCCCACCCTGATCCATCCCAACGAGGTGATGGACGGGGCCATCGTGTCGGGCAACTGCGTGTCCGCCTGCGACAAGAACAGCACCTACGTTCACCTCAACAACCCGGTGATCCAGGCCCTCTACGATCGTCACGGGGTGGATCTTAACTTCGTCGGGTGCATCATCACCAACGAGAACGTGACCCTGGCGGACAAGAAGCGCAGCTCCTCCTACGCCACCAAGCTGGCCGCCATGCTGGGGGTGGATGGGCTGGTGATAAGCGAGGAGGGCTTCGGCAACCCGGACACGGACCTGATCATGAACTGCCGCAAGGCGGAGACGTTGGGCATCCGGACGGTGCTCATAACCGACGAGTACGCAGGCCGGGACGGGGCCAGCCAGTCCCTGGCGGACGCCGCCAAGGAGGCGGACGCGGTGGTCACCGCCGGCAACGCCAACGCCATGATCGTGCTACCCCCCATGGACCGGGTCATCGGGTTCACCGAGTACGTGGACGTGATAGCCGGAGGCTTCGCCGGCTCCCTTCGGGAGGACGGGTCCATCGAGGTGGAGCTCCAGGCCATAACCGGGGCCACCTGCGAGCTGGGCTTTAACCGGCTCAGCGCCACCACATACTAGGCCTTACCCGGTAGATCGCACCGGGTCGTACCGGTGACGACGGAGTGGAAGGTAAACAAACAAACCAGGAGGAGGTGAAGGACATGGGAAAGCTGGCCGGAAAGAAGCTCATCCTTTTGGGTGAGCGGGACGGGGTGCCCGGGCCCGCCATGGAGGCGTGCCTCAAGGACTGCGGGGCGGAGATAGCCTTCGCGGTCACCGAGTGCTTCGTCTGAACCGCCGCTGGAGCCATGGACCTGCAGAATCAGCAGAGGGTGAAGGACATCGCCGAGAAGTTCGGTGCGGAGAACGTGGTAGTTGTCTTGGGTTCCTCCGATGCGGAGGGGGCCGAGATCTACGCGGAGACCGTCACCGCCGGCGACCCCACCTACGCGGGTCCATTGGCGGGAGTCTCGTTGGGACTCCCGGTCTATCACATATTCGACCCGGAGATCAAGTCCGAGGCGGACCCTGCTCAGTGGGAGGAGCAGGTCAGCATGATGGAGATGGTGCTGGATCCGGAGGCCTTGACCGAGGCGGTCCGGAAGATGAGGGAGGCCCACAGCCAGTACACCCTCTAGGCCCCAAGACGCTCCCGAAAGGAGGGATAGCATGGCCTACAGGATAGTTCATTACCTTAACCAGTTCTTCGGCGGCCTGGGGGGAGAGGACAAGGCGGACATAACGCCGGTCAAGAAGGACGGACCGGTGGGGCCCGGTGCGGCCCTCAAGGCCGCCCTGGGCTCCGAGGCGGAGGTGGTGGGCACCGTCATATGTGGCGACGGTTACTTTGCGGAGCACATGGACGAGGCCACCGACCAGATCCTTGAGATGATAAAGTCCTTCTCCCCCGACGGGGTGGTCCTGGGTCCCGCGTTCAACGCGGGCCGATACGGGACCGCCTGCGGCGCCGTTGGGGAGGCGGTGGCAAAGCGCCTTGGGATCCCCGTGGTGGGGGGCATGTACCCGGAGAACCCGGGGGTGGAGATGTACCGGAAGAGCTTCCCCATCGTGAGGACCTCGGACAACGCCCGGGGCATAAAGGACGCGGTGCCTGCCATGGCCCGGATAGTGCTCAAGCTCCTCAAGGGGGAGCCACTTGGCTCCCCGGAGGAGGAGGGCTACATCGAGCGGGGCATCCGGGTGAACCTCTTCCGGGATGAGGTGGGGGCTGAGCGGGCGGTGGAGATGCTGGTCCGGAAGCTCAAGGGGGAGCAGTACACCACCGAGTACCCCATGCCGGTTTTCGATCGGGTGCCCCCCGCGGCGGCCATCAAGGACCTGAAGAACGCCACCATAGCCTTGGTGACCTCCGGAGGCATAGTACCCAAGGGGAACCCGGACCACATAGAGGCCTCCAGCGCCACCAAGTACGGGGAGTACTCCATCGAGGGGGTCTCGAGCGTCACCGCCGAGGGCTACGCCACCGCCCACGGGGGGTACGACCCCACCTACGCCAACTCGGACCCCAACCGGGTCCTGCCGGTGGATGTGCTACGCCAGATGGAGTCCCAGGGGGTCTTCAAGAGGCTCTACCCCTACTTCTACACCACCGTGGGCAACGGGACCCCGGTGGCCAACGCCAAGCGCTTCGGCCAGGAGATCGCCTCCAAGCTCAAGAAGGACGGGGTTGACGCGGTGATCCTCACCTCCACCTGAGGTACCTGCACTCGTTGCGGCGCAACGATGGTGAAGGAGATAGAGCGGGCTGGCATTCCGGTGGTGCACGTGTGCACCATAGTACCCATCTCCCTGACCGTGGGGGCCAACAGGATCGTCCCGGCGGTGGCCATACCGCACCCGCTAGGGGATCCCACCAAGACCCACGAGGAGGAGGTGGCCATCAGGAGGCGCCTGGTGGAGGCGGCCTTGAGGGCCCTTCAGACCGAGGTTAGCGACCAGACGGTGTTCGCCAACAACTAGGCGCACCATCCCGGCGGCCCCTGGGGTCCCTCACCAGGACCGATGGGGCCGCCATTTTGGACCCTCTGGGTTGAAAGATAAAAATCCCTCAAAGGAGGGGGCTTGAAGATGGCTAACTGCGCGATACTTGGGACGGCCTACTGTCTTAACCATGTCCCTAACCTGGCTTACCACTACGGAAACACCCCTTGGGTCGAGAGGGAGGGCTCCGGCGAGACCGACTTCCTCCGGGACCTAAAGGGGGCCATGAGGGACCATGCCTTCGCCTGTTCCTACGCCCCCAACCAGGCCTACGTGGGGGCCATGGACCTGTGCGGGCTGGAGGGGCACCCTAAGCCCTGGTACGACAACCCGGTCCGGGAGGCCAATCGTTTCGGCCGGTACGGGGAGATAATGCCCGAGGACGAGTTCATCGGCCTCATGGACATCTGTGACGTGTTCGACCTGATCCTCCTGGAGGCAGGCTTCGCCGCGGAGGTGAGGGGGAAGCTGTCCTCCCACCCGCTGATGAAGGACCACCTGCTCAACCGCCTGGAGACGGGGCATCCGTTGGAGGAGATCCAGGGGGAGCTGACCAAGGGGGCCCTGCCCCTGTACCTGGGGGACCGGCTTGTGGGTTGTTGCCGCAAGGGGCACGAGATAGACGAGTGCCTCTCCGCCTACGTGCTGTTGGAGAACATAGCCTGCAAGGCGGGGGGCGTGCTGGCCCTTCTGCACCTGCTCAACAACACGGGGCTTTCCCCCGAGGAGGTTGACTTCGTGGTGGAGTGCTCCGAGGAGGCCTGCGGGGACATGAACCAGCGGGGCGGGGGCAACTTCGCCAAGGCGGTGGCGGAGATATGCGGCTGCGTCAACGCCAGCGGATGCGACGTCCGGGGTTTCTGCGCCGGCCCGGTTAACGCCATGATCGTGGGGGGCTCCATGGTGGCCGCCTCCGCCCGGAGGAACGTGGTGGTCTTGGCGGGGGGTGCGGTACCCAAGCTCTACATGAACAGCCGGGACCATCTCAAGAAGGGGGTTCCCCCCCTGGAGGACTGTCTGGGGAACTTCGCCATCCTGCTGGGCCCCGAGGACGGCCGCAATCCGGTGATGAGGCTGGACGCGCTGGGCAAGCATTCGGTTGGCGCCGGCGCCTCTCCCCAGGCGGTGACCACCGCCTTGGTTTACGAGCCCCTGGCCAAGCTGGGACTTGGGTTCCTGGACGTGGACAAGTACGCGGCGGAGCTTCACATCCCGGAGATAACCCTCCCCGCCGGCGCGGGGGATCCGGCGAACGCCAACTTCAAGATGATAGCCGCCCTGGCGGCCATGAAGGGGCAGATCGAGAAGGCCAAGATGAACGACTTCGTGGTGGAGCGGGGCATACCCGGCTTCGCCCACACCCAGGGACACATCCCCTCCGGGGTCCCCTTCGTGGGTCCTGCCAGGGACTGGATCCTGGAGGGCAGGATCAAGCGGGCCATGATAATAGGCAAGGGGAGCCTCTTCCTGGCCAGGATGACCAACCTGTCCGATGGGGCCTCCTTCGTGATCGAGCCCCCGTCCCCGGTGTCCCATGGGGTATCCGTCACCAAGGAAGAGGTGAAGGCCTTCATCCTGGAGGCGCTGGAGGAGGCCCTGGCCTCCCTTCGGAAGTCCTAAGGCGGGTGATGGGGAATGAACAGGCAGATAGTGGCGGAGGCCCTGGAGGAGATAATCTCCGCGGCCAAGGGGGGATCTAGGCCGGTCACGGTGGGGCTCATGGCCCGGGGCAGCGAGCTTGGCCAGGGGGAGCTGATCCGGGGGGCCATGAGGGCCATGTCCCAGGATCCGTCGCTCCGGGTGGTGATGATAGGCCCCAAGCCCGCCGAGCCGGTGGACCTCCAGTGGATCGAGACCGACGACTGCGAGGAGGCGGTCTCGTCCGCCCTTGAGGGGGCCCTGGAGGAAGGAACGATCGGGGGGGCGGTGGCGCTCCACTATCCGTTTCCCCTGGGGGTGACCACTGTAGGCATGGTGATGACCCCCGGCAGGGGGCGTCCCATGCTGATATCCACCACCACCGGAACCGCATCCCACAATCGGGTGGAGGCCATGACGCTGAACTGCATCCTGGGGAGGGCGGTGGCCCGTTGCCTTGGAATCGCTGACCCCACGGTGGGGATCCTCAACGTGGAGGGGGCCCCGTCGGCGCTGAGGGCCATCAACAGGCTTAAGGATGGGGGGTACCCGCTCCGGTTCGGGAGTAGCCTTAGGGCCGACGGGGGCTCCCTGCTCCGGGGGAACGACGTGCTGGCCGGGGCGGTGGACGTGTGCGTCTGCGACAGCCTCACCGGAAACGTGCTCACCAAGATACTGTCCGCCTTCACCACCGGTGGGGGCTACGAGGCCCTTGGCTGGGGGTACGGGCCGTCGGTGGGAATAGGCTGGGGCAAGGTGATCTCCATAATCTCCCGTGCATCGGGGGAGTCGGTGATAGCCGGGGCCCTGGGCTTCACCGCCCGGATGGTGAAGAACCGCCTGCCATCGGTGGTGGAGGAGGAGCTCTCCTTTGCCAGGACCGCTGGCCTGGACGGGGTGCTCGCCTCCCTGGGGGCCGGCAAGGGTGACGGGGCGGAGGTGACGCCCCCTCCCAAGGAACCCACCGAGGAGGAGATATCCGGGGTGGACGTCCTGGAGGTGGACGCCGCCGCCCGGGTCCTCTGGCGGGAGGGCATATACGCCGAGTCCGCCATGGGATGCACCGGCCCGGTCATAAAGGTGCCCGCCCGGCACCACCACAGGGCCACGGAGATCCTAAGGGGGGCCGGGTACCTGTAGCAAGTCCCCGGGGGCCCGGCTGGACACCGGACGAGCCGCGACGGAGGACGGCCTTCAAAGGCCGATCCCCGTCGCGGCCTTTTTTTTGAGCAGATCTAGCCCCTTAGTCTATCCAGCTGCTGAAAAATCTAAACTTAAAGTCCGCTCAGCGGGGTTTCCTAGAATGATTCTTCACATGTCCCGTGTTTTGTAAACCGGTCTTGACTTTTGGACATACGTGTCGCAAAAATAACAGAGTAGAGAATGTTGGGATTGAAGATCGGAACTGGGGGAGGGGTTGCGGGGCGAAGAGTGAGCCATAGTTCCTTGCGCGTTGGTTAAGAGAACGGAGACGGTTCCAACCACGAGGGGAGGGTGATCTTATGGAAGCCATAATGAAGCTCAACGGCATCGTGAACGGGATAGTTTGGGGTCCCTGGATGTTGGTTTTCTTCGTGGGCACCGGGGTTTACCTGACGGTGATACTGGGTTTCCCCCAGCTACGCTACTTCGGTTTCATGTTTAAGGAGGTCCTTGGCAAGATAGGCAAGAATGCCGAGGGGGAGGGCTCCATATCCTCCTTCGCCGCGTTGGCCACCGCCCTGGCCTCCACGGTGGGCACCGGCAACATCGCCGGGGTGGCCACCGCCCTTCACCTGGGGGGACCCGGGGCGCTGGTCTGGATGCTCATCTCCGCCGTATTCGGCATGACCACCAAGTTCTGTGAGGTCCTCTTGGCGGTCCGCTTCCGGGAGAAGGACGAGCTGGGGAACTGGCGGGGGGGCACCATGTACATCATCGAGAAGGCCCTGGGGATGAAGTGGCTGGCGGTGCTCTTCGCGATCTTCACCTTCTTCGCCTCCTTCGGGATCGGCAACATGGTCCAGGCCAACTCCACCGCCGAGGGGCTGTCGCTGGGCTTCGGCATCCCCCACATCTACACCGCGGTGGCCTTGGCGGTGCTCACCGCCCTGGTCATATGGGGCGGCCTGGGTAGCATAGCCAAGGTGACCACCTACCTTACCCCCATAATGGCCCTCATATACATAGTGGGCGGCCTGATGGTCATCGCCACCAACATCTCCGAGGTGCCCGCCGCCCTAGCCAACGCCATCAAGTACGCCTTCTCGGATCCCATGGCCATGCCCGGCGCCATCGCTGGATGGTCCATAAAGATTGCCATGACCAAGGGGGTGGCCCGTGGGGTCTTCTCCAACGAGGCCGGCTTGGGTTCCGCCCCGATGGTGCACGCCACTGCAGTGGTGGACCACCCGGTCCGGCAGGGAGTCTACGGCCTCTTCGAGGTATTCACCGACACCATAGTCATCTGCTCCATAACCGCCATCGCCATCTTGTCCAGTGGGGTCCTCACTGGAGAGCCGGAGCTTACCGGCGCCAGGCTGACCCTCTCGGCGTTTCAGACCGTGCTGGGCAACTTCGGGGTTATGATCCTCTCCACCGGGCTCTCCCTCTTCGCCTTCTCCACGATACTTGGGTGGTACTGGTACGGGGAGACCGCGGGGGTCTACCTCTTCGGCCCCAAGGTGACCGTTCCCTTCAAGGTCCTCTGGATCCTGTGCGTGGTGCTCGGTGCTTGGGGAGGGGCCGAGATCCTGGTCAACCTTTGGGACCTGGCGGACACGCTCAACGGTCTCATGGCTATCCCCAACATAATAGCCCTCCTGTTCCTGTCCGGTGAGATCCGCCGGCTGGTCAGGGAGTTTGACGAAAAGAGGAGAGCTGGTACCCTTTAGGCTTCAGGTCTGGCGGGGGGGCCTACGCCCCCCCGGTCCGGAAGGGGGTATTCGATATGCTCAGACCTACCCGGATGGAGGTCAGCCTCCGGGCGGTGAGGCACAACCTGGATCAGATACGCTCCTACGTTGGTGGCAGGGCCCAGGTCATGGGGGTGGTGAAGGCCAACGCCTACGGCCTGGGTGCCCGGCGGGTGGTGGAGGCCCTGAGGGCCCAGGGGGTTGTGCGGTTTGCGGTGGCGACCCCGGACGAGGCGGTGCAGCTTCGGGAGTGGGGAGTGGGTGAGCCTGTGCTGGTGCTGGGGCAGTGCCTGCCCTCCGCCGCGGGGGAGATGGTGGCCATGGACGTGACCTGCGCGGTTGGGAGCCTAGAGCTGGCCCGGGCGCTGAGCGCCGAGGCGGAGCGCCAGGGGCGGCAGGTCAAGGTGCACATCAAGGTGGACACCGGCATGGGGAGGATAGGTTTCCTCCCCGGGGAGCTGGAGGCCGCCATGGATCAGATCCTGTCAATGCGGCATCTGGACGTGGAGGGGATCTTCACCCACTTCGCCACCGCCGACGAGGCCCGGCTGGACCACGCGGAGGAACAGCTTAGACGCTTCGGGGACGCCCTGGACCGGATGCGTTGCCGGGGGGTCAGGTTCAGGCTGAGGCACGCCTGCAACAGCGCCGCCACCATAAGGATGCCCCACGGGCACCTGGACGCGGTGAGGCCCGGCATCATCCTCTACGGGATGCGCCCCTCCCCCCTGTGCCCCATGCCGTTGAACTTGGAGGTCCCCTTCGAGGTTAATACCGCGGTGGCGGCGGTCAGGGAGCTCCCCCCCATGTGGGGGATCAGCTACGGGATGAGGTACGTAACCCGGGGGAACGAGAGGATAGCGGTGCTCCCAATAGGCTACCGGGATGGCTACGCCAGGGCCCTGTCCGGCAAGGCTCAGGTGCTCATCCGTGGCAGGCGCTTCCCGGTGGTGGGCACCATATGCATGGACCAGTGCATGGTGGACGTGACCGACTGCCCGTCGGTCCAGGTGGGGGATCCGGTGGTCCTCCTGGGCCGCCAGGGGGACCAGGCCATAACCCCCGAGGAGTTCGCCTCCTGGCTCAACACCATCGTCTACGAGGTGCCGGGCATGTTCTCCGAGAGGGTCCCCAGGGTCTACGTGGATCGGGAGGGGGAGGGGCCTGGGGAGGGATGATCCCCCTTTTTGGGTAAGGATAGTGAAGCTGAGAACTAAGGGTTCAACGGGGCAAACCCCGATCAAGAGAGGAGGTAGTTGAGATGAAGATAGGGTGTCCGAAGGAGATCAAGAACCACGAGTATCGGGTAGGGTTGATTCCCGCCTCGGTGAGGACCTACGTGGCGTCGGGGCATGAGGTTTTCGTCCAGAAGGGGGCGGGGCTCGGGTCCGGCATAGCCGATGAGGAGTACGTGGCCGCCGGCGCCAAGATCCTGGATACCGCCGAGGAGGTGTGGGCCAAGGCGGACATGATAGTTAAGGTTAAGGAGCCCCTTCCCCAGGAGTATCCCCTCATGAGGGAGGGCCAGCTACTCTACACCTACTTCCACTTCGCCGCCAGCGAGGAGCTCACCAAGGCCTGCATGGAGCGCAAGATAGTTGCCCTGGCCTACGAGACCGTGGAGGACCAGGATGGCTCCCTGCCGCTTCTCAAGCCCATGAGCGAGGTGGCGGGCCGGATGGCTCCCCTGATGGGAAGCTTCTACCTGGGCAAGGCCCACGGAGGCCGGGGCCTTTTGGTCTCCGGCGTCCCCGGGGTGGCCCCCTGCAACGTGCTGGTTCTCGGGGGTGGCGTGGTGGGCCGCAACGCCGCCAGGATGGCGGCGGGCCTGGGGGCCAAGGTGACCATCCTGGACGTGAAGGCCAAGGTGCTGGAGTACCTGGACGACACAATGCCCAGCAACGTCTTCCCGGTCTACAGCGACCCGGTCACCCTGGAGGAGAACCTTAAGGAGGCGGACATGGTGATAGGGGCGGTGTTGATCCCCGGGGCCAAGGCCCCAAAGCTGGTCCGCAAGGAGCACCTCAAGATCATGAAGCCCGGGGCGGTGATGGTGGACGTGGCCATCGACCAGGGCGGGTGTTTCGAGACCTCCCACGCCACCACCCACAGCGACCCCATCTACGTGGTGGACGGCATAGTGCACTACTGCGTGGCCAACATGCCCGGCGCCTACGCCAGGACCTCTACCTTCGCCCTCAACAACGCCACCATATACTATGGCAAGATGCTGGCCGACAAGGGTTACATCCAGGCCTGCAAGGACAACCCGGGGCTCAAGAAGGGGCTCAACATGGTGATGGGCAAGGTGACCTACAAGCCCGTGGCGGAGGCCTTCGACCTGCCCTACACCCCGGTGGACGAGGTCCTCTAGTCATCCGCCTCTGGTAAACTCCCCAGTCGGGGCTTGAGGAGGGCGGGGATCCGACCCCGCCCTTTCCTTATGGGCTTTATGAGTTAAAATTACCCTTGATCCACAAAGGGAAGGAGATCACACCTTATGAAGGAGCTCAAGCGTTACCTGGAGGACATGGAGGCGGAGGATCTGCGGGCTGTGGACCTGGAGGTCCTGAGGGAGGGTGCCCGGAGGGGCAGGATCGACTCGATAATCATGACGTCCTGTGCTGCCAGCGGGCATCCGGGGGGCTCCATGTCCAGCATGGAGATGTACATGATGGCCTACGGGGCCGCCCGGGGGCTCCACCGCCCGGACGATCTGGACCGGGATAGGGTGGTCATAAGCCACGGGCACACCTCGCCGGGGGCCTACAGCGCCCTGATATTCTGGGGGATCCTGGAGAGGGACCAGGTGGTGCCCAACTTCCGCCGGGCGGGCAGTCCCTACCAGGGGCACGTGGAGAGGGAGGTGCCCGGGATAGACTGGGGAACCGGTAACCTGGGGCAGGGGCTCTCCGCCGGGGTGGGCTTCGCTTTGGCGGCCCGGCTCCGGGGTTCCTCGTCCCATGTATACGTGCTGATGGGGGACGGCGAGCAGGTTAAGGGCCAGGTGGCGGAGGCCCGGCGCATGGCCGCCAAGGAGGGGCTCTCCAACCTGACCGTCCTGGTGGACTACAACCACATCCAGATATGCGGGTCCATAGAGGACATCATGCCCGCCAACATAGAGGCCCTGTGGGCCGCCGACGGCTGGAGGGTCTTGAGGGCCCAGGGGCACGACTTCAGCTCCCTTTATCGGGCCATGAGGGAGGCCAGGTCCTCCAAGGAGCCCACGGTGATCCTCTGCGAGACCGTGATGGGCAAGGGGGTCTCCTTTATGGAGGGCATACCGGACTATCACGGCAAGGCCCTGTCGGGGGACAGACTCTCCCAGGCCCTCTCGGAGCTGGGGTCCTCCATGGATGAGTTCAATCGGATGATGGCCATGAGGAGCGGTCCCTTGCCGGTGGGGCACCATCCGGAGGTGCCGGCCCCCAACCTGGATCTGGGGGAGCCCTTCACCTACGACGCCTCCGCCAAGTCGGACAACCGTTCCGCCTTCGGCAAGACCCTGGCGGACGTGGGGGCCAGGAACTACCGGGTGCCCGGCAGGACCCCCATACTGGCCTTCGACTGCGACCTGATGGGCTCCGTCAAGCTGGACGGCTTCGCCAAGGCCTGTCCCGACGGGTTCGTGCAGGCGGGGATCCAGGAGCACTCCACCGCCACCGCCGCTGGGGCCGCCTCCGTGGCGGGGGTGGTGTCCCTCTGGGCGGACTTCGGGGTCTTCGGCCTGGACGAGGCCTACAACCAGCAGCGCCTGAACGACATAAACGGGTCATCACTCAAACTGGTTCTCACCCACGTGGGCCTCGACGTGGGTGAGGACGGCAAGACCCACCAGTGCGTGGACTATGTGGGGCTCCTGGGCAACACCTTTGGCTGGAAGGTGGTGGTCCCTGCGGACCCCAACCAGACCGATAGGGCGGTCCGATGGGCCCTGTCCCAGCGGGGCAACGTTTGCGTGGCCATGGGGAGGAGCGTGCTGCCGGTCATAACCGCCCAGGACGGGAGCCCCCTCTTCGCCGGAGACTACGCCTTCCGCTACGGGGCCATCGACCTGGTTCGGGATGGTGAGGACGGGGTCATCCTGGCCCTGGGCCCCATGACATGCCGGGCTATCAAGGCCGCCCAGGTCCTGGCCGAGCGGGGGCTGAACGTCAAGGTCCTCTGCTCCGCCTCCCCCCTGGGGATACAGCGGGAGGAGTTGCTGTCCATGATAGGCCGGGGGCCGGTCCTGACCGTGGAGGACCACAACGTCCACACCGGTCTGGGGGCCCGGGTGGCCCAGATTCTGGGGCTATCCGGTTCCTCCGTCAAGCTGAGGACCTTGGGGGTCACCCGCTACGGGGACTCCGGCTCCTCCGATGAGGTCTACGAGAGGATGGGTCTCGGGGTGGACGGGATAGTGAGCTCCTTCCTTGACCTGTTGGGGGCGAACCATGCTTAACTACGGGGATCTGGTGTTCCTATGGTCCCCCCGGAAGGGGGACTCGTTCCTCCTCAAGCTGTCCAAGGGGGCGGTCCAGGGGTCCAGGCTGGGGCAACTACGGCACGATGACTTCGTGGGGCATGATTACGGTGACGTGGTACGGAGCCACAGCGGGGAGGCCTTCGCACTGCTGAGGCCCACGTTGGGGGAGTACACCCGCAGGATAAAGAGGAACACCCAGATAGTGTTCCCCAAGGAGGCGGGGTTCGTGTTGATGCACCTCAACATAGGCCCCGGCTCCCGGGTGGTGGAGTGCGGCACCGGCTCGGGGGGGCTCACCTGCGTCTTCGCCCACTTCGTGGGGGATGAGGGGCACGTCTACACCTACGACCGGCGCCAGGAGTTCTCGGAGCTGGCCATGAGGAACGCGGAGCGGTGGGGGGTGGCGGACCGGATCTCGTTCAAGGTGCGCTCCTTGGACGAGGGGTTCGACGAGAGGGACGTGGACGCGGTATTCCTTGACCTGCCGACTCCCTGGGACTACATCGACAAGGCCCGGGAGGCCCTGGCCCCCGGTAACCGGATAGCCATCCTGGTCCCCACCTTCAACCAGATCGAGAGGACCTTGGACGCCCTCAGGGATAACCACTTCGCGGACCCCCAGGTGCTGGAGATCCTGCTCCGGTACCTCAAGACGGATCCCCGGCGGATCCGTCCCGAGGACATGATGGTGGGGCACACGGGCTACCTCATCTTCGCCAGCAAGTCCCAGGAGGGACTCTACGATGGGGTTGAACAGCGGCGCTCCAGGAGGGGGGAGGATGGGGCAGAGCTTGAGGAGACCCCCGAAGCCTAAGCTGCTTCTGCACATATGTTGCGCCCCGGATGCCACGGTGCCATGGCCCAGGCTGATGGAGGACTTTATGGTCACCGGCTACTTTTACGGGTCCAACGTGCACCCTGGGGACGAGTACCTGTTGAGGGCCCGGGCGGTGGAGGCCCTGGCCCGCCACCTGGATGGGGACGTGCTGTTCGAGCCCTACGACCCGGAGGGGTGGATGGACAGGACCCGGCGTCTTGAGGGGGAGGTGGAGGGCGGGGGCCGTTGCGGCCTCTGCTTCGCCCTCCAGTTGCTCCAGTGTGCCAAAAGGGCTGTGGCGGGGGGCTTCGACCACATGTGCACCACCTTGACCATAAGCCCTCACAAGGACCCGGCCGGGATAAACCGCATAGGGTTCGCGGTGTCCTCCCTCTTCGGGATCCGGTGGGTGGAGAGGGTGTGGCGCAAGGGGGACGGGTTCAAGAAGTCCGTTTCGGAGAGCCGGCGTCTTGGGCTCTACAGGCAGCGGTGGTGCGGCTGCCTATGGTCCATGGGAGGTGTTTGAGGTTGGCCTTGACGTGTTCGCTGGCGGGCAAGCTCCCGCCGGAGCTCCTCTCCCGGTGCGTCTTCCCCTACGGGGGCTGTAGCCGGGAGGACCTGATAATAGGCCCCTGCGTCGGGGAGGACGCGGCGGTTATAAAGTGGCCCGGTGACAGGTACCTGATCTTCACCTCAGATCCCATCGTGGGGGCCGTGAAGGGGGCGGGACGTCTGCTGGTCCGGGTCAACGCCAACGACGTGGCCGCTAAGGGTGGTGAGCCCATGTTCCTGGCGGTGACCATGATCATCCCCCCGTCCATGGGGGTGGAGGCCGCCTCGGCCATCATGGAGGAGATCCACCGGGAGTGCTGCCGCATAGGCGTGGCGGTGGCGGGGGGGCACACGGAGTTCAACGACCGGTACGACAGCCCGGTCCTCATGGGGGCCATGATAGGTTCCGCCCAGCGGGTCCTGTCCGCCTCGGAGGTGAGGCCCGGTCACCTGGTGCTGGTCACCAAGCACCTGGGCATAGAGGGGATGAGCATCCTGGCCCACGACCGGGAGGATCTGCTGGGGTTCCTCTCCGGGGAAGAGCTGGAGGAGGTCCGGTCCTGGGGGGAGCTCACCTCGGTGGTCCCCGAGGCGGCCCTCCTCAGGGATCTGGCGTCCTTCATGCACGACCCCACCGAGGGGGGCTTCCTGGGGGGCCTGGGGGAGGTGGAGAGCCTAACGGGCCTCAAGGTCCGCCTGGAGGGGGACCTACCAATTCACCCCCTGACCCGGCGGGCGGCGTCTCAACTTGGGTTTGACCCCACATGCCTAATCTCCTCCGGTAGCCTCCTGGCCTTCCTGCCCCCTAAGGGGCTGGAGGAGGCGGAGAGGAGGCTCCATCGGGCGGGGATACCCTGGTCGGTGGTGGGGGAGGTGTTGGATGAGCCCTTCAGCGGGGAGGTCAGCGTGAAGGAGGAGCTCTGGGGACTTCTTAAGAGGAACAGGAACGGAGGTTGATCCCGTGGTCTTCGACGTCTATGCCGAGAGGGTTGGGCGGCTCCTGTCCATGATGGACCGGGAGGGGTTGGACGGATTCTTCGTCCTGGTGGTGGAGGGGCTCAACTGGGAGAGCGCCTACTACCTTAGCGGGTATCGGGGTAGTAGCGCTGCCTTTCTGGTCAGCCGCCATGGGGGAGTCCTCATAACCGACGGTCGCTACCTGGCCCAGGCCAGGTCCCAGAGCCCCTTCGAGGTGGAGGACCAGGGGGGCCGGTCGTTAAACGAGGCCCTGCTGGACAGGATAAGGCGGATGGGGCTCCGCCGGGTGGGGTTCGAGGCGGACAGGATCTTCCACTCCACGTTCCTGGAGCTCCACTCCCACCTGGGGGGCTCCCTGGTGGACTGCTCCCGTTTCATGCCCGAGCTTAGGCGCACCAAGGACAGGCGGGAGGCGGACCTGATCGCCGAGGCGGCCAGGATCTGCGCCGATGCGTTCCTGGAGACCTTGAGCCTGGCGAGCCCGGGCATGACCGAGAGGGAGTTCGCCTCCATGCTGGAGCAGAAGATAGTATCCTCCGGCGCCGAGGGGGGCTGGGGGAGCCACTCCTTCATAGTGGCCTCCGGGCCAAGGAGCGCCCTGCCCCACGGGGTCCCCACCGATAGGGTCCTCTGTCAGGGGGAGTGGTTCACCGTGGACTTCGGGGCCCGCTACCAGGGCTACGTATGCGACGTCACCCGGAACGTGGCGGTCGGGTCCCTGGACCCCTGGGCAAGGGACGTCTACCAGGTGCTGGTGGCAGCCCAGGACCAGGCGGTCAGGGCCCTGATGGAGGGGGAGAGGCAGGCCTCTCAGGTGGACCAGGCGGCCCGGCGGGTCATCCAGGAGGCTGGAATGGGGGACCTGTTCTCCCACGGGCTGGGCCACGGGCTGGGGCTCGAGGTCCACGAGGCCCCCCGGGTCTCCAGCCGGAGCCAGGACGTGCTGGCCCCGGGGGATGTGATAACCGTGGAGCCCGGCATATACCTGGAGGGCAAGGGTGGGCTACGGGTGGAGGATGACTATTTGATCTCCTCCCAGGGGGTGGAGTGCCTATCCTCCCCGTTGCCCCGGGAGATGTTCGTCATCCGCTGAGGAGGTCCATTGACCTGCCATTTCTCTGATATAATGGGCTACACACAATCCCTTGCGGGGAGGTATGATACATGAAGAAGTACGTCTGCACCGTCTGCGGCTACGTTTACGACCCGGCCAACGGGGACCCGGACTCCGGAATTGCCCCGGGCACTCCCTTTGAGGAGATCCCCGACGACTGGGTCTGCCCGGTCTGCGGCGTGGGCAAGGACATGTTCGAGGAGTCCGAGTGAACCTATTCTTGTAACTTCGGGGGCGGCGGGTTCAACCCGCCGCCCCCGGCCTTATCACCTGTCCTCCGTCGCCAGCTCCTCCGCCAGTCGGAGGGCGTCCTCCTCGGCCCCGTCCTGGGTCTCCACGGTTATCACCGACTCCCCCGCCTTCAGCACCACCGAGAGCCCCCACATGGGGTGCCGCTCCACCACCGCAAGCCCCTGGGGGATCTCCACCGTCCTGTAGGTGGCGCCGAAGCCCAGGGGGGCGTCGGACCCCTCCCCATCCCTGGGACTCACGCCCCAGGAGGCGAACACCTTGCCCCGCATCACCTGGACCTGGAACCTGGTCCCTCTGGTATCCCGGTACTCCCGGCGGATCCAAAGGTTACCCTGGTCCCTCTTGGACGTGACCGGGATGGTCCTCTCCGCCGTGAGGGTGAAGTCCCCAGCGTACGCCCCGCTGGCCACCAGCAGGGTCCCCAAAGCTATCATCCATGGGATCCTCAACGGGATGCAACCCCCTTTCTTACGAAAGCCCCGGATATGATAGACTCTTATCCGTGGTGTAGCAACCTTGACGGGGAGGTAGACATGGGTACTTTCAATATAAACGTCTTCGGCTGCCAGATGAACGTGTACGACGCGGACAAGCTCCGGGCCGCCCTTCTTGGCATGGGCTGGACCCAAGGGGAGCCTGGCGGGTCGGACGTGGAGGTGTACGTCACCTGCAGCATAAGGGACAAGGCGGAGCAGAAGGTGTTGAGCGAGATAGGCCGCCACAGCCGGTCCAAGGAGCGGCCGCTGGTGGCCCTGGTGGGGTGCATGGCCCAGAGGACCGGGAGGGAGCTGGCCCGACGCTTCCCCTGGGTCAAGGTGGTGGCGGGGCCTAGGCACCTTGGAAAGGTTCCGGAGGCGCTCGAGAGGTCCATGGCGGACGGGGAGGTTCGGCTGCTCCTGGACGAGGATCCCCGGGAGGTGGACGACCTCTGCTGCACCCCCCACGTGGAGGAGGGGGCCGTGAGGGGCTACGTCACCATAGCCCACGGGTGTGATCACTTCTGCGCCTACTGCATCGTCCCCTACGTGAGGGGGCGCTTTAGGTCCCGGGACCCGGAGGGGATAGTGGAGGAGGTCCGCCAGCTGGTTGCCAGGGGCGTCCGGGAGATCACCCTCCTGGGGCAGAACGTGAACCGGTACGGGAAGGACCTGCCGGGGGGACCCCAGTTCCCCGGGCTTCTGGAGATGGTGGCCCGGGTGGAGGGCATATCCCGGGTTAGGTTCGCCACCAACCACCCGGTGGACTTCTCCAGGGAGCTGGTGGATGTGATGGTCCGCTGCGAGAAGGTGTGCCCCTCCATAAACCTGCCGGTCCAGTCCGGCAGCGACCGGGTGCTCAAGCTGATGGGCCGGGGCTACACCCGGGACGAGTACCTGTCCATGGTGGCCCTGCTGAGGGATAACCTGCCCGAGGTGGGGATAACCTCGGACCTGATCGTGGGCTTCCCAGGGGAGACCCCGGAGGACTTCGAGAAGTCCCTGTCTCTTCTGGAGGAGGTCCGGTTCGACCTGGTGCACACCGCCGCCTACTCGGTCAGGCCGGGCACCAGGGCGGAGCGGATGGAGGGGCACCTGGACGTGTCCACCAAGGCTGAGCGCCTCAACCGGGTTAACCAGCTCCAGGCCCGCATATCCCTGGAGATAAACCTGTCCAAGGTGGGCCGGGTCTACCCGGTGCTGGTGGAGGGTCCGGCGCCCAAGGGGGAAGGGATGTGGCAGGGGAGGACCCCCCAGGACAAGGTGGTCCTCTTCAAGGGGCCGTCCAAGGTGGGGGAGGAGGTGCCGGTGAGGATAACCTCCGCCCTGGCCTGGTATCTTCAGGGAGAGCTGATATAGGCTGAGAGGGGAGGGGAGCGGGCTTGAAGGTGGATCGCAGGTCCCTTTGGATCGCAGTGGGGGCCCTGGGGTGCTTCGCCCTGGCGTTTCTCCTCATGTGGGCCTTCTCCGGCCGGTTCGACACCGGTGAGGGGCGTAACGTGGCGGGGGACATGACCAGGATCACCGATCCGCCCCGGGCGTCCCGGGGGGCCCAGGAGGGAAAGCCTGATGTGGCCCAGGAGGACCAGTGGGTGGTGTACGTCACCGGGGCGGTGATCCGTCCGGGGGTGGTGAAGGTGCCCCCGGGGAGCCGGGTCTACGTGGCGGTGGAGGCCGCCGGAGGTCCCGCCGTCCGGGCGGACCTGGAGGCCATAAACATGGCGAGCCCCTTGAGCGATGGGGACCACGTTCGGGTCCCCTTCAAGGGTGAGCCCGCCGGGGCCGCCCCACCGCCCACCGCCTCAAGCCGGATGAGCTCCCATTCGGCGCCCCCGCCCCCCCAAGGGGGGGTGAGATCCCCTTCAAGTCCAGTCCCCTCCCCGGCCCCGGCCGGAAAGGTCAACGTTAACCGGGCGGGGCTCGAGGAGCTAAAGTCCCTGCCGGGGGTGGGGGACAAGACCGCTCAGGCGATAATCGACTACAGGACCGCCAACGGCCCCTTCCGGGACGTGAAGGACCTCATGAAGGTTAAGGGCATCGGCCCCAAGAAGCTGGAGAAGATGGCTCCCCTGGTGGAGGTGTCACCCTAAGGCCGTGGGCCCCCTGGCGGAGGCTCCCGCCCTGCTTCCAGCCCTATCGGTGGTCCTGGGGGCCAGCGCCGCCAGGACCCAGGTCCCCCTCTGGCCCTGCCTGGCGGCGGTGCTGGCCCTCTGGGGGGGCGCATGTCTCATACACCTCCTGGTGGCCCAAGGGGGGCCTCGGGGATTGTCATGGGTGGCCCCTTGGGTCCTGGCGTTCTCCCTTCTGGGGCTGCTCCGGGGGTACTGGGCGGTGGAGCGGCGGATAGAGCCATCGGAGGTCCGATGTCAAGGGATCGTGGTCCACGAGAGGACCTGGGGCAGGGGCCAGGCGGGGCTGGTCTCCACCCCCCTGGGGCGGCTGGTGGTGATCAGCCGGGTCCCCATCTCCGAGGGGGATCGGGTGGAGCTCTCGGGCCGGGTGGTCCCCCTGGAGCCACCGGAGGGGGACGGGTTCGATCAGGAGGTCTACTGGAGATCCCAGGGGGCCGTGGGGGCCTTCGAGGGGGGTATCTCGGTCCTCCAGGGGGAATCCGGGGTTCTCTCCAGGCTCTTGAAGATGCGGCTCCACCTGGAGCGGCGGGTGTTGCTTGAGCTGCCGCCCCTTTGCAGGGGGTACGTTGCCGCCGCCCTCTTCGGGCTCAGGGACCAGGAACTGACAGAGGCCCACCGCCGGTGGGGCACCTCCCACGTGCTGGCCGTGTCGGGTTTTCACGTGGGTCTGGTACTCCTCGGTTTCAGCCTGATCCCCCTCTTCCGGGGTCCCAGGTCCATCTGGCTCTCCATCCCACTGTGGGGCTACGTGGCGCTGGCGGGGTTCTCCGCCAGCGCGGTGAGGGCCGCCGCCATGGCCCAGGTGGGGCTTCTTGGGGTGGCCCTGGGCAGGGGCGTCAGGGGGATGGGGCTCCTGGCCTCCGGGGCCTACGGGGTATTGATGGTGAACCCTTGGCTAGGCTTTAATATTGGTTTCATGTTATCCGTGTCGAGCGTTGCGGTGCTGCTGGGCTACGGGGCCCGCCTCGGTGGGGCCGGGTACCCCCTGATCTCCGCCGCGGTCTGGTTCGCCACCTATCCCCTGGTGTCCCGGTGGTTCGGCTTCGCCCCCCTGGTGGGGCTACTGAGCAACCTGCTGGCCATGCCGTTCTTCACCGTATACCTGGGGCTCCTGATCCCCGCCTCGGCCCTGGCGCTGGCGCTTGGGGTGGACTGGCCGGTGTTGCCCCTGGAGTGGGTGGCGGAGGCCTATGGGGGCTTCATGGACCTGCTATGGAGGGCCTTCCCCCGGGTGATCCCCTACCATCCGGCCTTGGAGATGGTGTCCCTATGGGTGTTGGCCCTGGGGATCCTCCTGGGGCTTGGGTTCCGGGGGCGACGGCTCTGGGTGGCGGTGGGCCTGGTGGTGATCTCGTCCCTGGCGTTCCTATGGATGGGGGGGTATCCCCTGAATGGGGTTTAGAGGAGGAGGGTGATCTGGTTGATTCTGGTGGTGGACGTGGGCAACACCAACACGGTGATCGGGGTCTACGTGGGGGACCAGCTCCGGGGTAGCTGGAGGGTCATGTCCGAGCGGAGGACCTCCGACGAGCTGGGGCTCACCTTGACGGGTCTCATGGGGGCCGGTGGGCTGGGGGGGCACCTGGAGGGGGCCATAATATCCAGCGTGGTCCCCAGCCTGGACGGCCCCTGGCGGGAGGCCATCCGGAGGTATATGGGGGTGGAGCCCCTGGAGGTGAGCTGTCAGCTGGACCTGGGGATCCAGGTGGCCTACGGCAATCCGGCGGAGGTGGGGGCCGACAGGCTGGTGAACGCGGTGGCTGGTGTTGCCCTCTACGGGAGCCCCATCGCCATAGTGGACCTGGGGACCGCCATAACCCTGGACGTGGTGGACCGACAGGGGAGGTACCTGGGGGGGGCAATAGCCCCTGGGCTGGTGTTGAGCATGGAGACCCTGTTCTCAAGGACCGCCAAGCTGCCCCAGGTGAGCCTGGACGCCCCTGGCAGCGTCATAGGCAAGTCCACCATGGAGTCCATAAGGTCCGGTATAATATACGGTTACGCGGGCATGATCGACTCCCTGGTGGACCGGGTCTTCGTGGAGCTGAGGGAGGAGTTCCCGGTGCTGGCCACCGGCGGGCACGCCTCCGTCCTGGCGGAGCACTCCAGGCACCGGGTCACGGTGGACCCGTGGCTCACCCTCAAGGGGCTCAAGATCATATACGAGAGGAACCGTCAATGATGGTGGGCTCTCTCGGGGCCATAGGGGGGGTGCAGGTGGATGGGCCCCTGTGGTTGGCCCCCATGGCGGGGATAACCACCCCCTCGGTGAGGCTCTTTCAGCGTCGGATAGGTGTCTCCCTGGTGCACACCGAGATGGTGAGCGCCCTCGGGTTGAAGTACCGGGGGGAGAAGAGCCGCCGGATCCTGATCCCTCTGCCTGGGGAGGAGCCGGTGATCCCCCAGCTCTTCGGCCCCAGCGGGGAGGACCTGCTGGAGGGGGCCCGGATAGCCCTGGGGGAGTATCCGTTCAGGGCGGTGGAGGTAAACATGGCCTGTCCCATGCCCAAGGTGGTCAGCAAGGGAAGCGGGGCTGCCATGCTGAAGGACCCGGATCTGGCCGCCCGAGCGGTGGCGCTCCTCAAGGGACTTGGCGTGTCGGTCTGGGTGAAGGCCCGGGTCCTTCCCGGGGGATTCGAGGAGACGCTCCGGTTCTGCGGGAGGTTATTCGAGGCGGGGCTGGACCTCTTGCTTCTCCACGGGCGCACCTCTCCCCAGCGCTACGAGGGGAGGGCGGACGTGGAGCAGGTCATCCGGCTGTCCAGGGCCTTCCCGGGCAGGGTGGTGGGCTCCGGGGACGTCTTCTCCCCCGACGACGCGCTTAGGTACCTGGAGGGGGGGTGTGTGGCGGTGCTTCTCGCCCGGGGCTTCGTGAGGGACCCCCTCCTTGCGCTCCGTTGCGCCCGGAGGCTAGGTCTAAGGCCCCCGGGGGACGCGGACCTCAAGGGTGCCCTCCTGGAGCTGGGGGACATGTTGGCCAGCCACGAGGGGGAGAGGACCTGCCTCATCCTGGTGAAGCGGATGGTCGCCGGGGCCCTGAAGGGGCACCCCCACGACGCGGAGAGGAGAAACCGGGTCATGTCCTTGAAGAGCTGGGGTGATCTCAGGGAGTTCATCCTGGCTTGGCCCCTTTAGATCCCCGGTTCGCCGGTGGATAGGTGGTAAAATCGGTCTAAAAACCCCCTGCGGGGGGTGTATTTTAATTGGTGAACCCCAATATGGAAGGAGAATGTTTCGATGAGCGACGCCAGCGACCGAGGTCAGGTTCAGGGTTGCATGCCTGAGGAGGAGATATTCCGTCAGCGGAAGGAGAAGCTCTTCCGCCTTCGGGAGGAGGGGTACGACCCCTTCAGCATAGATAAGTTCGACCGTCAGCACTCGGTGGGCTACGTGCGGGAGAGGTACGATCATCTGGCCCCGGACCAGGAGGGGGAGGAGCTCCTGTCCGTGGCGGGGCGGATCATGACCTTGAGGCGTCACGGCAAGGCCTCCTTCGCCACCCTCGAGGAGGACAGCGGCAGGATCCAGCTCTACTTCCAGCTGGACCAGCTGGGGGAGGAGTCCTACGGGTTCTTCAAGAAGTGGGTGGACACCGGGGACATCCTTGGGGTCAATGGAAGGGCCTTCAGGACCCAGCGGGGGGAGCTGTCCATAAAGGTGACGGAGTTCAAGCTGCTCACCAAGGCCCTGAGGCCCCTGCCGGAGAAGTGGCATGGCCTCAAGGACCAGGAGGTGCGTTACCGGCAGCGGTACCTGGACCTGATGGTCAACCCGGAGGTGCGGGAGACCTTCAGGAAGAGGACCAGGATAATCCAGACGGTCCGTCGGGTCATGGAGTCCCACGGCACCCTGGAGGTCACCACCCCGATCCTTTCAACCCTGGCGGGGGGGGCCAACGCCAGGCCCTTCGTGACCTTCCATAACGCCCTGGGCATCCCCATGTACCTCCGGATAGCCACCGAGCTGTACCTGAAGCGGCTGGTGGTGGGAATGTTCGACCGGGTCTACGAGATAGGTCCCAACTTCAGGAACGAGGGGATAGACCTGAAGCACAACCCGGAGTTCACCGCCATGGAGGTCTACTGGGCCTACGCCAACAACGAGGACATGATGAACCTGTGCGAGGAGATCCTGGTGGCCTGCGCCGACGCGGTGGGGTCCAGGACCTTCACCTACCAGGGTAGGGAGATATGCTTCGAGCCCCCCTTCAGGCGGGCCACCATGATGGACCTTGTGAGGGAGCACACCGGCATAGACTTCGAGATCATAAGTGACGAGGAGGCCCGCCGGATCGCCCTGGAGCGGAAGGTGGTGGAGGAGCTCAAGGGGTACGAGACCCGGTATCACCTGCTGCCGGAGTTCTTCGACGCCTACGTGGAGGACAAGCTTATCCAGCCCACCTTCGTGATAGGGCATCCCACAGTCATCTCCCCCCTGGCCAAGAGGAACCCGGACAACCCGGACATAACCGACCGGTTTGAGCTGTTCGTCAACGGGTCCGAGCTGGCCAACGCCTTCAGCGAGCTCAACGACCCCCTGGACCAGCGGGAGCGGTTCCTGGAGCAGGTGAGGCAGAAGGAGGCGGGGGACGATGAGGCCCACGTGTTCGACGAGGACTTCATAAACGCCCTGGAGTACGGCCTGCCCCCAACGGGAGGCATGGGGATAGGGATAGACCGGCTGGTGATGCTCCTCACCGACTCCAAGTCCATAAGGGACGTGATCCTGTTCCCCACCATGAAGCCCAAGGCCTGAGGAGGTGGATTAGGATGGACCGCTCCGCCGCGCGCAGCAGGATGGAGGAGCTAGCGGAGCTCATACGGCACCACGACAGGCTCTACTACCAGGAGAACTCCCCGGAGATAACCGACCAGGAGTACGACGCCCTGTTCAGGGAGCTGGTGGACCTGGAGCGGTCCTTCCCGGACCTGAGGCTGCCGGACTCCCCGACCCTCAGGGTGTCCGGCTCCCCATCGGAGGCCTTCAAGCGGCTCCCCCACTCGGAGCCCATGCTGAGCCTGGACAACGCGGTGAGCCGTGAGGAGGTGTCGGACTTCCTGCGGAGGCTCTACGATGCCCTGGGGGGATCCGCCCCGGTGGTCTGCGAGCCCAAGCTGGACGGCCTGGCGGTGAGCCTCCTCTACCGGGGTGGCGTCCTGATCCGGGGGCTCACCAGGGGGGATGGCTCCGTGGGGGAGGACGTGACCTCCAACGTGATGACCATAAGGGACCTTCCCAAGCGGATAGACTACATGGGGGAGCTGGAGGTCCGGGGGGAGGTATACATGTCCCGGCGGGACTTCGCGGCGCTGAACCAACGGAGGGAGGAGGAGGGACTGCCCCCCTTCGCCAATCCCCGGAACGCCGCGGCGGGGTCCTTGAGGCAGCTGGACCCTAGGGTGACCGCCCAGAGGAACCTTAGCTGCTTCCTCTACCACGTGGTGAACCACCGGGAGGTGGGGCTCAAGACCCAGGAGGAGCTCCTCCTCTGGCTAAAGGGGCGGTCGTTCCCGGTACAGGAGGACTTCCGTCTCTGTCGGGACCCGGAGGAGGTGCTGGAGTACCTGGACGATTGGGATCGGCGGAGGCATTCGTACCCGGCGGACACCGATGGGGTGGTGATAAAGCTGGACTCCCTGGAGGGGAGGGAGGTGCTGGGCAGCACCAACCGGTCCCCCCGGTGGGCGGTGGCGTTCAAGTTTCCCCCGGAGGAGCGCCCCACCCGGGTGCTCTCCATAGAGGTTTCGGTGGGTAGGACCGGGGTGGTGACCCCCACGGCGGTGTTGGAGCCGGTTCGCCTCTCGGGCACCGAGGTGCGGCGGGCCAGCCTTCACAACTTCGACGAGCTGGCCCGGAAGGACGTCCGGGTGGGGGACACCGTATGGGTTCGCAAGGCGGGGGAGATAATCCCCGAGGTGATCCGGGTGGACCTGGGCTTGAGGCCTGAGGGGACGGCCCCCTTCGTGCCCCCGGAGGGGTGTCCCTCCTGCGGATCAAGGCTGGTCCGTCTCCCCGGGGAGGTGGCCATAAGGTGCATCAACCCCTCTTGCCCCGCCCAGATGAAGGAGCGGATCATCCACTTCGCCTCCCGGGACGGGATGGACGTTCGAGGTCTTGGGGAGAAGGTGGCCTCCCAGCTGGTGGATAGGGGGATGGTCAAGGACCTGGCGGACCTCTTCTTCCTCACCATGGAGGACTGGCTCTCCCTGGATAGGATGGGGGAGCGCTCCGCCTCCAACCTGGTGAGGGCCCTGGATGTTGCCCGGGACAGGCCCTTGAGGAAGCTGATCTACGCCCTTGGGATCCCCGGCGTTGGGGAGAGGACCGCCCAGGACCTGGCGGACCGGTTCGGCCGACTGGAGGCGCTCATGGATGCCTCGGAGGAGGAGCTGGCGTCGGTGGAGGGGGTGGGGCCGGTGGTGGCCCGGTCCGTAAGGGACTTCTTCCGCAACGACTCCACCGTGCGTCTGGTTCGAAGGCTTAGGGATGCGGGGGTCCGGATGGAGGAGCGGCCAACCGCGGGGGGGCCGTTGGAGGGTATGAGGTTCGTCTTCACTGGGGAGCTGGGATCCATGAGGCGAAAGGAGGCCCAGGACCTGGTGATCCGGTTGGGGGGCAAGGTGTCCGATTCGGTCTCCAAGGGGGTCACCGCCCTGGTGGCCGGGGAGGGGGGAGGAAGCAAGCTCTCCCGGGCCCGGGCGCTGGGGGTGCCGATCTGGAGCGAGGACCGGTTCCTGGAGCTGGTTAGGGAGCACACCGATCTTCAAGGGGGTGTAGGCGGTGAGGGTTGACGAGACGGAGGTCCGGCGGATAGCTTCCCTGGCCCATTTGAGCCTGAGCCAGGAGGAGGTGGACGCCATGGTCCATCACTTCGCCCGGATGGGGGAGCACTTCGTGGCCCTTAGGGAGGTGGAGGCACCCCTGGGGGCCACGGATCAGGAGGCGAGTCACCTGAGGGAGGATCAGGTGAGGCGCTGGAGGGATTCGGAGCTGGTCCTCATGGGGGCCCCCCGTAGGGAGGGTCACTTCTTCAAGGTCCCCAGGATAGGGGAGTAGGGGGTATAGGGCCATGGATCTTTACGAGATTCCCGCCTGGAGGATCGCCCAGGGGGTCATATCCGGGGACTTGAGGGCGGTGGATGTGTTGGAGTCCTGCTTGGAGAGGCTGGATTCCCTGGAGGGCTACATAAGGGCCTGCCTGGACGTGTATGTGGATGAGGCCCTGGAGGAGGCGGAGCGGGTGGACCGGCTCTCCCAGGAGGGGCATCACCCGGGTCCCCTGGCGGGGGTGCCGGTGCTCCTCAAGGACAACATCTGCGTCAAGGGGAGGCGCACCACCTGCGGCTCCCGGATGCTGGAGGGCTGGATATCCCCCTACGACGCCACGGTGGTCAACCTCCTGAGGCAGGCGGGGGCGGTGGTGGTGGGGAAGACCAACATGGACGAGTTCGCAATGGGTAGCTCCACCGAGAACTCCGCCTTCTTCCCCACCTCCAACCCTCACGACCTGGCCCGGGTGCCCGGGGGTAGCTCCGGGGGTAGCGCCGCGGCGGTTGCGGCGGGCTACGTCCCCTTGGCGCTGGGGAGCGACACCGGGGGCTCCATAAGACAGCCCGCCGCGTTCTGCGGCATCCACGGTCTAAAGCCCACCTACGGCATGGTGAGCCGATACGGCCTGGTGGCGTTCGCCTCCTCCCTGGACCAGATAGGGCCCATGGCCCGGGACATGGGGGACCTGGCACTGTGCATGGACGTGATAGGCCAGAGGGACCCCATGGACGCCACCTCCAGGTCCTTTGAGGGTCCCAGGTTCATAGACGTGATAAGGAACGACAGCCTGAAGGGACTGAGGGTCGGGATCCTTCGGGGCTTTGACGAGGGGCGGGTTGATCAGGAGCTCACCATGGTGTCCCTCATGGCCTCCCGGTTCTGCCTGGACGCGGGGGCCGCCGTGTCGGACGTGAAGCTTCCGGTCTCCATGGGGGCGGGGCTGGCCAGCTACTACATAATAGCCCCCGCGGAGGCCAGCTCCAACCTGGCCCGGTTCGACGGGGTCCGGTTCGGCCCCTCGGTTACGGGGGATACGCTGGGGGAGACCTACCAGATGGTCCGCTCCCAGGGCTTCGGGCCGGAGGTGAAGCGGCGGATCATGATGGGCACCTACGCGCTGAGCTCCGGGTACTACGACGAGTACTACGGTAGGGCCCAGCGGGTGAGGGAGGCCATAAGGGAGGAGTTCCGGCAGGTGTTCCGGTCGGTGGACCTGTTGATCTGTCCCCCATCCCCATGTCTTCCCTTTCTCAAGGGGGAGATGGCGGAGGATCCGGTGAGGATGTACCTGACTGATGCCTTCACCCTTCCCGCCAACCTGGCGGGGGTCCCGGCCCTTACGGTCTACGCGGGCAGGTCCAGGACGGGGCTCCCCCTGGCGGTCCAGCTGATGGCCCCGTGGGGGGAGGACCGGCGGCTGGTTATGGCCGGTGCGGTCCTGGAGAGGGCCTTCGGGGCCCCGTCGGTGGTAGGGTAGGGAGGGGATCTAGGATGAGGCGAGTGGTCATAGGTTTGGAGGTTCACGTGCAGGTGAGCACCGAGACCAAGCTGTTCTGCTCCTGCCCGGTGGACTATATAGGCGCCAGGCCTAACAGCAACGTGTGCCCCACGTGCCTTGGGCTCCCCGGGGCGCTGCCGGTGCCGAACCGGGCGGCGGTGGAGTCCGCGTACCTCACCGCCCTGGCGCTCAACTGCCAGGTGAACCTGAGGACCCGTTTCCACCGGAAGAACTACTTCTACCCGGACCTACCCAAGGGCTATCAGATAAGCCAGTACGACCTGCCCATCGGGGTGAACGGTTGGATCGACCTGGAGTCCGGCCGGAGGGTTCGGATCCAGAGGCTTCACCTGGAGGAGGACGCGGGCAAGCTGGTGCACGGCGCCTCGGACGGCCGCCTGGGGGGCTCCTCCTACTCGCTGGTGGACTACAACCGCTCCGGGGTCCCCCTGATGGAGATAGTGTCCATGCCGGACATCTGCTCCCCCGGGGATGCCCGGGAGTACGTGACCAGGCTGAGACGCCTTGTCAGGTACCTGGGGGTGTCGGACGGGGACATGGAGGACGGGTCCCTGCGGGTGGACGCCAACGTGTCCCTGGCGGAGGAGGGGGCCCCCCTGGGCACCAAGGTGGAGATAAAGAACCTGAACTCCCTTAGGGCCCTGGAGAGGGCCCTGGAGTACGAGGTGCTCCGGCAGGGGGAGGCGCTGGATCGGGGGGAGCGGATCCTGCAGGAGACCCGCCACTGGGACGACGTCCAGGGGGTCACCTTGGGCTCCAGGGGCAAGGAGGAGGCCCACGACTACCGCTACTTTCCGGACCCGGATCTGCCTCCGGTGGAGGTGTCGGAGCGGACGGTGGAGCGGATCTCCCGGTCCATGCCGGAGCTTCCCTGGGCCAAGGAGGCCAGGTTCGCTGGTGACTACGGCATAGGGGGGGACGACCTCCAGGTCCTCCTGGAGAGGCGGGACGTGGCGGAGTACTTCCAGACGGCGGTTGAGCGGGGCTGTAGGCCCCGGAGCGCCGCCACCTGGGTCAGGATGGAGCTGATCCCCAACATGGATCCCCGGGAGGGGATGGGATCCATCCACGTGCTACCCGAGGACCTTGCCCTTCTGGACATGAAGGTCATCAAGGGGGAGCTGTCCCCCGGGGCGGTGAAGCTGATCCTCAAGAGGATGCTGGACGACCGCTGTGGTGTGGAGGACGCCATCCGGCTTTGCGGCATATCGGGCCGTATCTCCGGAGAGGATCTGGCCCGGCTGGTGGACCGGGTCCTCCAGGAGAACGCCTCGGTGGTGGAGGAGATCCGGTCTGGCATGGACAAGAAGGGGGCCAAGGAGAGGTTCCTCCAGGGACAGGTGATGAGGCTCGCCAAGGGTCAGGCGGACCCCGCACAGGTGGGTTCGTTAATAAAGGAAAGGCTCACCGGAGAGTAGGTATGTAAGGTTGATAAGTTTGACTGTTTCCCGTCCGTTGCCTTAAGATAGGGAACGTGTGCTGTTCCACCCCCGGGGTGGGGCCCGGGGGGAAAAACGTTCCTCTAGGAGGCAGAAGCGATGGGGACAAGGAAACCTGAGGACATCCGGACCGTAGCGCTTTTATCCCACGGTGGAGCTGGGAAGACCTCCCTGGCGGAGGCCATGCTCTTTGATGCAGGTTTGACAACCCGGATGGGCAAGGTGGAGGACAAGAACACCGTGTCCGACTTCGACAACGAGGAGCACAAGCGTCAGATATCCATCAGCACATCGCTCCTCACGATCCCCTACAGGGGGAGCACGGTCTACGTCCTCGACACGCCGGGTTTCTCGGACTTCCAGGGGGAGCAGATATGTGCCCTGCGGGTGGTAGATTCGGCAGTCATCGTGGTGAGCGGGGTCCACGGGATAGAGGTCCAGACCCAGCGTGGCTGGGAGGGGGCGGAGGAGCAGGGGATTCCGGTGGCCTTCTTCGTCAGCAAGATGGACCGGGAGCACGCGGATTACGATAAGGTTGTGGGGGAGCTCAAAGAGTCCTTTTCGGACCGGGTAGCTCCCCTTTTCGTTCCCATAGGGCAGGAGGCCTCCTTCAAGGGGCTGGTGGACGTTCTCTCCGGGAAGGCCTACACCTACAAGGGGGACGGCAGCAAGGCCTTCAGCGAGGGGCCGGTGCCCCAGGAGCTGGAGGAGGTGGTGTCGTCCTTGAGGGATTCGCTGGTGGAGCGGATCGTGGAGGCGGACGATGAGCTGATGATGAGGTACCTGGATGGGGAGGAGATAAAGTACGAGGAGCTGGTCCCGGCGCTTCGCAAGGCGATCCGCCAGCGGCTGGTCTTCCCGGTCATCCCCGGATCCAGCACCCTGAACGTGGGTGTGTTGCAGCTCATGGACCTGCTGGTGGACGCCATGCCCTCCCCAGTGGAGATGTCCCCCCGGAAGGTCCTGGCGGCGGATGGCACCGAGAAGGAGCTGGCCCCGGACCCGTCGGGCCCCTTCTACGCCCTCTGCTTCAAGGTTATGGTGGATCCCTACGTGGGTAAGCTCTCCTTCATCCGGGTCTTCTCGGGCCGCACCACCGCCGATCAGGGGGTCTTCAACGTGAACCGGGGGGAGGAGGAGCGGGTCAGCGCCTTCCGGCTCATGAGGGGCAAGGAAGGGGAGGACGTCAAGGAGGTGGTGGTGGGGGACATCGTGGCCATCCCCAAGCTGGAGAAGGCTCAGGTGGGGGACACCCTCAGCTCCAAGGGGCAGAGCCTGAAGTTCCCCCCCATAACCTTCCCGAAGCCGGTCTACAGCGTGGCGGTGACCCCCAAGAGCCGGGCGGACGAGGACAAGCTTGGCAACGCGATCCACAAGATGCTCGACGAGGACAAGACCCTTAGCTTCGTCAAGAACCCGGAGACCGGGGACTCGGTGCTGTCCGGCATGGGGGACCTGCACATCGATATAGTCCTCTCCAAGATAAAGGACCGCTACAAGGTTGACCTGGAGACCCGGACCCCCAAGGTGCCCTACCGGGAGGCCATAAAGAAGAGCGCCAAGGCCCAGGGCAAGTACAAGAAGCAGACCGGAGGCCGGGGCCAGTACGGGGACGTCTGGTTCGAGCTCACCCCCGGGGAGAGGGGATCCGGCATCGTCTTCCTGGACAGGATCGTGGGCGGGGTGGTGCCCAAGAACTTCATCCCCGCGGCGGAGAAGGGGCTGCGGGAGGCGGCTGCCAAGGGGGTCCTGGCGGGCTACCCGGCGGTGGACTTCGTCTGCGCCCTCTACGACGGCTCCTACCACGACGTGGACTCCTCGGAGATGGCATTCAAGATCGCCGCCTCCATGGCCTTCAAGAAGGCCTTCATGGACGCCTCGCCGGTGCTCCTGGAGCCCATAATGAACGTGGAGGTCACCGTGCCGGAGGAGTGCCTGGGTGACGTTATGGGGGACTTCAACGGCCGCAGGGGCCGGATAATGGGCATAGACAGCAACGGCAAGCTACAGGTGGTCAAGGCCCAGTGCCCCCTGGCGGAGATGTTCCGTTACGCCATAATACTTCGGTCCATGACCAGCGGCAGGGGCTCCTTCACCATGGAGTTCTCCCACTACGAGGAGACCCCGGCGGAGATAGCCAAGAAGGTGATAGCCGCTGCGGCGGCGGAGAGGAAGGAAGAGGAGGAATAGCGCCGGGCCTCCTGGTGGCGGCGGCAAGCGAAATGGGGTGGGGGTCTTCTCCCCACCCCATTTTCTGTGGTTTGAGTCAGCCCCTGAAGAAGCGCCGGTCCTCCTCGAAGAAGGATCGAAGCCGCCCCTCCGCCTCCTCGGGGGAGAGGCCCTCGTGGTGCACCACGTGCTCCCACATCCTGTCGGTTACCCCCTCCACGTAGGCCACGAACTCAGGGTCCATCCTCCCCTTGGCCAGTTGGAGCACCCTGGCCTTGAAGTCTTGGGTCCTGCTATGCATTGCCCCTCTTCTCCGATATGTACCGGTCCATGGCCTCCGCCGCGTCCTTCCCGGCCCCCATGGCCAGGATAACCGTGGCGGCCCCGGTCACTATGTCGCCCCCTGCGTAGACCCCTGGAACGGAGGTGGCCCCCGTCTTGGGGTCCGCCTCGATGTATCCCCACTTGTTGAGCTTCAGCTCCGGGAAGGAGGAGAGGAGAACCCTGTTGGCCCCCTGGCCGATGGCCTCTATGGCGGTGTCCGCCTCGATTACGAACTCGCTGCCCGGCACCGGCACTGGCCTACGGCGCCCCGAGGCGTCCGGCTCCCCCAGCTCCATCCTTATGCACTTGACGCCTATCAGCTGGCCGTTCTGGTCCCCCAGGTACTCCACCGGGTTGGTGAGCCAGTTGAAGATTATTCCCTCCTCCACCGCGTGGTGGTATTCCTCTATCCTCGCCGGGAGCTCCTTAAGGGACCGGCGGTAGACCACCTGGACCTCCTGGGCCCCCAGGCGCCGGGCGGATCGGGCGGCGTCCATGGCCACGTTCCCGCCCCCAACCACCACCACCCGCTGGGACCTCTTGGTGGGGGTATCGTAGGCGGGGAACTCGTAGGCGTGCATCAGGTTTATCCTGGTCAGGTACTCGCTGGCGGAGTAGACCCCGTTGAGTGTGGTGCCCGGTATGCCCTGGAAGTGGGGGGCTCCGGCCCCAACGGCGATGTAGATCGCGTCGAACTGCTCCATCAGCTCCCGCATCTCCACGCTCTTGCCCACCACCGCGTTGGTGACCACCTGGACACCCATGGCCTTGAGGGCGTCGATCTCCATCTTGACTATGCTCTTGGGGAGGCGGAACTCCGGGATGCCGTAGACCAGGACGCCGCCGGGCTCGTGGAGCGCCTCGAAGATCACCACCTGGTAGCCCCGCTTGGCCATCTCCCCCGCCACGGTGAGCCCCGAGGGGCCGGAGCCCACCACCGCCACCCGCCCCTTATGGGGGCCCTGGGGGGGCTTTGGGTCCGTCATGTGCTGGTACTTCCAGTCCGCCACCAGCCTCTCCAGCTTGCCTATGGCCACCGGCTCGAAGCCCGGTACCCTGCCCAGGGTGCATACCCCCTCGCACTGGGTCTCCTGGGGACAGACCCGGCCGCAGACCGCCGGCAGGCTGGTGTAGGAGCAGAGGATCTCCGCCGCCCTGGGCATGTCCCCCTCCTCCACCGCCTTTATGAAGCCCGGGATGTCTATCCCCACCGGACAGCCCTTGATGCACGGGGCGTTCCTGCACTGGAGGCACCGCTTGGCCTCCTCCTGTCCCTCCTCCAGGGTGTAGCCCAGGCAAACCTCTTTGAAGTTGGAGCATCGCTCCTTGGGATCCTGCTCCCTTATGGGGGTCTTGGTCTTGGGCTTCATCAGAGCCATGATAGGTCACCCACCTCCTGCTGGTACCTCTCCATGGAGATCCTCTCCTCGTCCCTGTACTGCCGCAGCCGGTTGAGGAACTCGTCCCAGTTCACCTTGGTGCCGTCGAACTCCGGGCCGTCCACGCAGGCGAACCGGATCTTCTGGTCCACCGTCACCCGGCAGCAGCCGCACATGCCGGTCCCATCCACCATGAGGGGGTTCAGGGACACCCAGATGGGTATACCAAGCTCCTGGGCGGTGAGGGAGCAGAACTTCATCATTATCGAGGGGCCTATGGCCCAGCAGCGGTCCACCCTCTCCTCCTGGGCCACTAACCTCATGGCGTCGGTCACTAGCCCCTTCATCCCCTCGGAGCCGTCGTCGGTGGTGACGATGAGCCGGTCGGACCACTGGGCGCACTCGTCCTTCATTATCACCAGATCCGAGGTCCTTCCTCCCAGGATGGTTATGGTCCTGTTTCCCGCCTGCTTGAGGGCCCTCAGGATGGGGAACAGGGCCGCTATGCCGACCCCGCCGCCCACCATCATGACGGTCCCGTGGTTCTCGATCTCGCTGGGGGTCCCCAGGGGGCCGGAGACGTCCATGAGGTGGTCCCCCTCGTTCAGGGACGCCATGAAGGCGGTGGTCTTCCCCACCACCTGGAAGATGAGGCGGATCAGTCCCTTGTCCGAGTCGAAGTCCGCTATGGTGAGGGGGATCCTCTCCCCGGCCTCGTGGGGCCTAACCACCACGAACTGGCCGGGCCTGGCGTGGCTTGCTACCAGGGGCGCCTCCACCCATATGTCGTACTCCTTGGGGGCCATGCGCCGCTTAGACTTAATGGCGTACATTATCAACCCTCCCTAGTCTTTTGGGGGTCCTTCCCCCCGGGTCCGCTGGCCGCTGACAGGGGTAATTTTAGCAGTAGTCCCGGGGATGCGCATTGTTATCTAAAGGTTCAAGCGTTAGTTATTTTTTTCTCGTTATCCCCAGTCCGGAAGTCCGGGGGTTGAAAAGGCCTTCGGAGTGGATAGATAATACATAGCCCTCCGCTGGATCGGGGGGTATAGAACTTGTTGGGGGGCCAGTCCCTATGAGTTGGGCTTTAGACAAGGTTATAGTTTCCGGTTCCACCGCTAGGCTACCGTTGGACCTGTCCTTCGACGGGTGGGACGGCAGGGTCTTCCTGGAGATAGGGTTCGGGGACGGGGGGTACTTGGCTCATCTGGCGTCCGCCAATCCCACCGTGGCGGTGGTGGGCATGGAGGTCTGCCAGTGGTGCGTAACCAAGGCGGCCAGGAGGGTCCTCTCCATGGGGCTTCGCAACGTGAAGATCCTGAGGGGGGACGCCCGGTACCTGATGAGGATGTGCCTTGCGCGGGGTAGCCTGGACCGGGTGATCCTGAACTTCCCGTGTCCGTGGCCCAAGAAGAGGCATGCGGAGAGGCGGGTCACCAGTCCCCAGTTCGTGCGACTGCTCTCCGGGTACCTGAGGCCAATGGGGGTCTTCTGCCTGGCCACTGATGTGGATTGGTACGCGGAGAGCGCGGTGGAGTTCTTCTCCGCCGAGCCGGGGTTCCAGGTGATCGAGCGGACGGTGAACCCGGAGAGGGAGTACCTCACCAAGTACGAGAGGAAGTGGAAGAGGGAGGGGAGGGACACCTTCTCCGTCCAGGTCCGTTACGTTGGAGGCGCTCCTTCCGCGCCGGAGGAGGAGCTGAAGATATACCCCGAGGAGGATCTCTTCATGGAAGTCGGTTTCGGTCGGGAGCTGGAGGGCTCCATAAGGTCCCTCAGGGACCGCAAGGGGGGCACCGAGGGTCACATGTTTGTCTTCCGGGACGTCTTCGCCGGGGAGGACGGCTGTTTTCTGGTGTCCGCCATAACGGTGGATCAAGGGTTTGAGCAGCACTTCTACGTCCGCATATACCCCAAAGGGGGCGGCTACGGGGTGAAGCTTGACCCGGTTGGGCATCCATACAGGACCCCGGCGGTCCGGATGGCCCTTAAGGAGGCCATGGGGGCCCTGAAGGTTGGCTAGGCGGGGATCCCATCAGGCGGCGGGCAGGGCCAGGCCCACCTCCGGGAAGGTCCTCCAGGCCCTTTTCAACATCCTGGGCCCCCTGGAGGGGGTGGATTTTCTTGACCTCTTCGCTGGGAGCGGCCGGGTGTCGGTGGAGGCCGCCTCCCGGGGGGCCCGGGTCACCGCGGTTGAGGTGGACCGCCGGTGCTGTGAGGCAATGAGGACCCTAGGGGGATTCCGGGTGGTCCAGGGGGATGTGAGGCGCTTCATCCCCCGGGCTGCCAGGGAGGGGGATTCGTATGGGGTGGTCTTCGCGGATCCCCCCTACTGCATGGGCTGGGTGGAGGAGCTGTTGGAGCTGTTGCGGGGGAACCGGACCGTGGTGGCCCCTGGAGGCTTGGTGGTGTTGGAGCACAGCGTGAGGGAGCCGATCCCGGAGGGGCTTGGAGCGGACAGCCGGGTTTACGGCGAGACGGTTCTCTCCTTCGTGGATCCCTTCAGAGAGGGTGGTGGCCTTTGATAAGGGCGGTTTACCCCGGGTCCTTCGATCCCATAACCAACGGACACGTCTACATAGCCGAGAGGGCGGCGGCGTTGTTCGACGAGCTGATCGTGGCGGTGCTTCACAACCCGGAGAAGAGGGCCACCTTCAGCGTGGAGGAGCGGCAGATGATGGCCCGGGAGGCCTTAAGCCACCTGCCCACTGTGAAGGTGGACGCCTTTCAGGGGTTGCTGGTGGACTTCATGCGGCACGTTAGGAGCCGGATAATCATAAGGGGTCTTAGGGCCCTTTCGGACTTTGAGTACGAGTTCCAGCTGGCCCAGATGAACCGGCAGCTGGCGCCGGAGATCGAGACCATGTTCATCGTCACCGACGCCAAGTACTCGTACTTGTCCAGCCGGGGGGTCAAGGAGGTCTACTCCTTCGGTGGCCCCATTCAGGACATGGTCCCCCCTGGGGTCTTCAGGCGACTTCGGGAGAGGATCCCTCCAGCGGGTTTGAGGGGGACATCATGATCCTTCTCCTCCGGAAAGAGTCCACCTTTGGGTTCCCCGCCAGGATCTCCCAGAGGGTGAGAGCCCTCTCCTCCAGGGCCAGGATTCCCCTGGAGTAGCCATCCGGGGGACTGGTGAACCGGGATAGGACCGGCAGTTCTGCAGTGCTTCTCATGCGCCGCAGGAGCACCTTGCCTATATCGTTGGTGGCCAGTACCCCTATCCAGGAGGGCCCAAGCCTCTGGCAGGCCCGGTTGAACCAGTGCTGGTGGGAGAGCATCAGGTGGCAGCAGAGCCGCTGGATCCGGCTTCTGGGGTATCGGCGGCTCACCGTGGATTCCAGGAGGTCCTGGTACGACTCTGCCCCCCTGGCGGCCCGCTTCAGGCCGTTCTCGAGCCCCTCCGCCATCTCCGCGGAGCTTATCATCTGATCTTCTGGGGTGCTGAGTATCCGCCACCTGAGGAGGTCCCACCATCTGGGGTTGGAGGTGGTGACCACCCTCCCACGCCGGTCCTCCCTCTCCAGTATCCGGGCGGAGAAGGGGGGTAGCCCCCTCAGTGCCCTTTCCCGATCCCCCGCCTCCCACAGGGTCCTCACCGCGGTGGCGCTGGGTATTTGTTCGAAGTCCCTCTGGTTGTAGGCGGCGCCGATCCTCTTGACCGATATGGTCTCGATCGGGAGCTTCCGCTGGGCGATCCGCATGTGATAAGCCAGGGCCAGGATGTTGTTGGATCCCTTCAGAAAGGACCCCAACCCGGGCTCTATCTCCTCCAGAGCCCTGGAGCGGGCCTCCACGAAGGAGAAGCCCTGGTCCAGCCATCGCCGCAACCTCATCTTGAAGGAGGGGGGCTCCTGTATTAATATGGACCCGGCCTTTTTCAGCAGTTCCTTATGACCCTCCATGCCGAAGGACAAGTGGGTCACCACCCCGGTGGCGGCCAGGATGTCCACCGCCGCGGAGGCGAAGACCTGGGCCTGGTGGCAGGAGAAGGCCACGGGCAGGTGGAGGACCAGGTCCGCCCCGGCCTCCAGGGCCGCCTCGGCCCGGCTCCAGGGGTCCAGGAAGGATGGCTCTCCTCGCTGTACGAAGCAGGAGGAGAGGACCACGATTATGGGGGAACGGGGCATCATCTGTCTCGTGGCGGAGATGTGGTGCAGGTGTCCCTTGTGAAGTGGGTTATACTCTGCCACTATCCCCGCGACTGGGGTATTATATGTCAAAGGTATCACCTCCCGGCGGTAGCTGGAAGGATAGTTGCCGGCGGGTTTTCAGTCAAGCGGAGGGAGGCAGGATCGAAGTGAAGGTTTTGGTGTTGAACTGCGGGAGCTCTTCTCTCAAGTATCAGCTCATCGACATGTCCGATGAGACCCTTTTGGCCAAGGGCTTGGTGGAGAGGATCGGTCTCGATGGGGCCCGGATAAAGCACGTGAAGGTGGGTTCCGAGCCCTTCATCAAGGAGACCCATATCCCCAACCATGACGTGGCGGTGAAGCTGGTGGTGGACGCCCTTCAGGATCCTCAGCACGGGGTGGTTAAGGACCTGTCGGAGCTCTCCGCGGTGGGACACCGGGTGGTCCACGGGGGCGAGAAGTTCACCCGGTCGGTACTGGTGGACCAGGAGGTGCTGAAGGGGATCGAGGAGGTCATCCCCCTGGCGCCGCTGCACAACCCGGCGAACCTGATGGGGATCAAGGCGGTCATGCACGCCCTCCCCGGTACCCCCAACGTGGCGGTGTTCGACACCGCTTTTCACCAGACCATGCCGGCCCACGCCTACATGTACGGCATCCCCTATGAGCACTACGAGAAGGACCGGGTGCGCCGCTACGGCTTTCACGGCACCAGCCACTTCTACGTGGCCCATCGGGTGGCGGAGGCCATGGGCCGTCCCATTGAGGAGCTCAAGATAGTCACCTGTCACCTGGGCAACGGCAGCTCCATCACTGCCGTATCGGGGGGCAAGAGCGTGGACACCAGCCTGGGCTACGGCACCACCGAGGGTATACTGATGGGTACCCGGTCGGGGAACCTGGATCCGTCGGTTATGATATACCTGATGGAGAAGTACGGGGATCCCAAGGTAGTAAGCGACGTGGTTCACAAGAAGAGCGGAGTCTGCGGCATAAGCGGGGTCTCCAGCGACATGAGGGACGTGGAGGAGGCCATGGAGAAGGGCGATCAGAGGTGCAAGCTGGCCTTCGACATGCTCTGCTACGGCATAAAGAAGTACATAGGGGCCTACGCGGCCGCCATGGGTGGTATTGACGCCATCGTCTTCACCGCCGGAATCGGGGAGAACAGCGACCTGGTGCGGGAGGCGGTGTGCAAGGACCTGGAGTTCCTGGGGGTCAAGTTCGATCCCTCCAAGAACAAGGTCCGTGGCAAGGAGGCGGAGCTCACCACTCCGGATTCCAAGGTCAAGGTTTACGTGATTCCCACCAACGAGGAGCTGGTGATAGCCCGGGACACCAAGGAGCTGGCCCTGAAGGGGTAGGGGTGGTGGACTCGGAGCTTCAGTTCCCCTCCCGGGGGGGGCGGTGGCTTAAGCTTAACGCCATACCGGATGACGGGTCCCCCCTGGAGGAGGACCTGCTGGTGCGGGTGGACCCGGTGGGGGGGTACTCCTTCCCCCAGGGGGTGGTCTTTCACTTATCGGTTTCCCGGACCGGTGGGAACCTGCTCTTCAGGGTATCCCTTAGGGGGGAGGGGGCTGGGGAGTGCGCCCGTTGCCTTGCCCCCGTGGGGTTCGTCCTGGAGGGGGAGGACGTCTTCCTGGTGACCATCGGAGGAGAAGTGTCCCAGGAGGCCTTCCAAGAAGAGGATTTTTGGTGTAATCTAGACACTTGGGCCGACAAGATAGACCTGGCCCCCATGCTTTGGGAGGTCCTTGCCTCCTCTTTGCCGTCCAGGGTGGTCTGTGACGACCGGTGCCTGGGGCTTTGTCCGTTCTGCGGGGCGAACCTGAACCGGGGGCCCTGCGCGTGTGGCGGCGCACCCTTGGATCCCAGGATGGAGGCTTTGAGGATCAAGCTCCAGGAGCTTGGAGAGGAAGAACGATGACAGAGAAGGGGGTGTTTCAACATGGCCACGCCTAAGAGGCGAGTTTCCCACTCCAGGACCCACAACAGGAAGGCTCACTGGCTCGGTGCCCTAGAGGTGCCCAGCCTCACCACCTGTTCCCACTGCGGTGAGATAATCAAGACCTACCGGGCCTGCCCGGCCTGCGGATACTACCGGGGGCGCCAGGTGGTGAAGGTCTCCGAGGAGGAGTAGCCACGGGTTCGAAACTCTCCCCCGCCTATTGACGGCGGGGGAGAGTTTTTTTATACTCCCAGGTACTCTAATCAGTTCTTAGTACCAGATGACAAAGGAAGTGGTGGCCACGCGGTCCGATCACCGGCGCAGCAGGCACAAGGTCCTATCGGACCTCATAAGGTCCAACCCGTTGCTAACCGACGAGGAGTTGGCGGAGCGGCTTAAGGTGAGCGTCAGCACCGTTCGGTTGGATCGGGTGATCCTTGGCATCCCGGAGCTGCGGGAGCGCATGCGGGCCATGGCGGAGGCGGCGGGGAGCCGACTACGGTCCCTGACCCGGGACGAGGTGGTGGGTGACCTGCTGGAGCTGGAGCCCAACGTGGGGGCCCTGTCGCTTCTGGAGGCCACCCGGGAGATGGGCTTCCGGGGCACCGACCGGATCTGGGACCACTTCATATACGCCCAGGCCAGCACCCTGGCCATGGCCACCATTGGGGCCGAGATGGTCATAACCGGTAGCGCCCGGGTGAGGTACCGTCACCCCGCCTTCGTGGGGGACCGCCTCCTGGCCCGGTCCAAGGTGGGGGTAAACAAGGGCAACAAGTACGTGGTCAGCGTCAGGACCCGGGTCATGGACCGGGAGATCTTCGTGGGTCGTTTCATTGTGGTTACCATGGATCAGCCCGCCTGAGCCGCGGGTTCCGTTGGGAGGATTGCGGATGTTTTTGGCGATGGATGCCATGGGAGGGGACAGGGCCCCTCAGGAGCCTTGCCGGGGGGCGATTATGGCCTGTGAGGCGGATCCGAATCTAAACGTTATCTTGGTGGGGGATGCCCGCCGGATCGAAGAGCATCTTAGGGACGCCGCGTCGTCGGTTAGGGCCAGGATAGGGGTGGTCCACGCGGACCAGGTGGTCACCATGGACGACGCCCCCTCGGTCTCTATAAGGAAGAAGAGGAACTCCAGCCTCCGGGTGGCCATGGAGATGGTCCGCTCCGGTGAGGCCTCTGCGGTGGTCTCCGCGGGCAACACCGGGGCCATAGTGGCGGGGGGCATCCTGGTTTTGGGCCGGATCCCCGGCATAGACCGGCCGGGCCTTGGGGTGCCCATAGCCACCCTGTCGTCCCGGGTTAGCCTGCTCATAGACGTGGGGGCCACGGTCCGGTGCAAGCCCATAAACCTGGCCCAGTTCGCCCTGATGGGATCCATATACATGAGGTCTCTGGTGGGGGTGTCGGAGCCCTCGGTGGCTCTCCTCTCCAACGGTGAGGAGGAGATCAAGGGGGACGAGACGGTGATCCAGGCCCGGGAGATCCTTAAGGCCAGCTCCCTCAACTTCGTGGGCTACGTGGAGGGTAAGGACGTTCCCCTGGGCACCTCGGACGTGGTGGTGTGCGATGGCTACACGGGCAACGTGCTCCTCAAGTTCGGGGAGGGGCTGGGCGAGGGGGTGATGAACCTCATGCGGGAGGAGATATCCAGGAGCTTCCTCCCCAAGGTGGGGCTCCTGTTCATGATGCCAATGCTCAAGAAGCTTCACTACCGATTCGACTACGAGAGGCACGGGGGCACCCCCCTGCTGGGGGTGAGGGGAACGGTGATAAAGGCCCACGGGCGTTCCAAGGCCAGGGCCATAAGCAACGCCCTGATGGTGGCAAGGGACTTCGTGGCCAAGCGCGGCGTCCAGACCATAGAGGACGAACTCGCCAAGGGGGGAATATAGATGTCTAAGTTGGGCGGCTTCGGTGCGACGGTGATGGGCACCGGAATGGCCATCCCCGGCAGGGTGGTCACCAATCAGGATCTGGAGCGGATGGTGGACACCTCCGACCAGTGGATCGTGGAGCGCACCGGCATAAGGACCCGGTACGTGGCGGAGGAGGGGGTGTTGACCACCGATCTGGCGGAGGCGGCCTCCCGGGAGGCCCTTCGGAATGCGGGGGTGGCCCCGGAGGACCTGGACCTGATACTGGTGGGCACCAACTCGCCGGACACCCTCTTCCCCGCGGTGGCGGCCAAGCTTCAGGGGCGTCTTGGCGCCGTGAGGGCCGGGGCGGCGGACGTGCAGTCCGGTTGTACCGGGTCCCTCTACGCCATGGCCATGGCGGCGGGGGGCATAGCCAGCGGGGCCTTCAGACACGTGCTGGTGGTGGGGGCGGAGGTGCTGTCCAGGATGATAGACTGGACCGATAGGAACACCTGCGTCCTGTTTGGAGACGGGGCCGGGGCGGTGGTGATGGGGCCCGCCTCCTGCGGCGGAGGCCGGGTGGAGGGCTTCTCCCTCCGGGCGGACGGCACCAAGCACGACCTGATCACCTTCATGGGGGGGCTCGTGGAGCACCCCGCATCGGAGGAGACCTTGGCCGCGGGGATGCATCACGTTAAGATGAAGGGCAACGACGTGTTCAAGTTTGTCAACCGGGAGATACCCCCCTTCATAGACGGCTTCCTGGAGGAGATGGGGCTCTCCCCCGAGGAGGTGGCCCACTGGGTGTTCCACCAGGCCAATTGGAGGATAATAGATGGGGTCTTGAAGCGCATGGGGCTTCCGGAGGACCGGGCGGTGGTGAACCTGGACAGGTACGGGAACACCTCCTCCGCCTCGATATTGATGGCCCTGCACGAGGCGGTGTCCTCCGGAAGGGTGTCCAAGGGGGACCGGGTCCTGATGTCTTCCTTCGGAGCTGGCATGACCTACGGAGCATTGTTGCTCCAGTATTAGGAGGTGAAGAGCCCCTTTGATGCGGACCAACAGGGTTGTTGAGCTTACGGGGATAAGGTTCCCGGTCTTCCAGGGCGGGATGGCCTGGGTAGCGGACGCCCAGCTGGCGGCGGCGGTCAGCAATGCGGGTGGGCTTGGGATAATAGCGGCGGCCAACATGCCGCCGGAGCTGTTGGATCAGGAGCTTAGGAAGGTTCGGGAACTCACCGACGGGCCCTTTGGCCTGAACATAATGCTCCTTTCCCCCACCGCGGACGACGCCATAGAGCTGGCCGCGTCCCACCGGGTGCCGGTGATCACCACCGGGGCGGGCAAGCCCGGCAAGGTGATAGAGCGGCTGAAGCCCCTGGGGGCCAAGGTGATCCCGGTGGTGGCCTCCGCGGTCCACGCCAGGCGGGTGGAGCAGCAGGGGGCAGATGCGGTGATCGCCGAGGGGATGGAGTCCGGGGGGCACATAGGGGAGATATCCACCTTTGCCCTGGTGCCCCAGGTGGTGGACTCGGTGTCCATCCCGGTCATAGCCGCCGGGGGCATCGCGGACGGCAGGGGAGTGGCCGCCGCCTTTGCCCTGGGGGCTGAGGGGGTCCAGATGGGGACTCGGTTCGTGTGCGTCCGGGAGTGCAACGTGCACGGGGCCTACAAGGACATGATCCTCAAGGCGGGAGACAGGAGCACGGTGGTGACCGGCAGGTCCACCGGGCATCCGGTCCGGTGCCTGAAGAACAAGTTCTCCGCCAAGTTCGAGGAGATGGAGCGTTCCGGCGCCTCGGTGGAGGAGCTGGAGGCCTTCGGATCCGGTAGGCTTCGGGCCGCGGTGGTGGATGGGGACGTGGAGTGGGGGTCCGTCATGGCGGGCCAGTGCGCCGGGATGATCGACGACGTGCCCTCCGCTTCGGAGGTGATCCGCCGGATCTTCGTCCAGGCGGCGGATCAGATGGATCGGATGTCGGAGCTGGGCCGGTTCTTCCGGTCCCTCTGCATGGAGGAGGTTGGCTGATATGAGCGGTTACGCCCTTGTTTTCCCCGGCCAGGGGGCTCAGGAGGTGGGGATGGGCAGGGACTTCTACGAGGCCTACCCGGCCGCCCGGCGGGTCTTCGAGGAGGCCAACCGTGCCCTGGATTTCGACCTGACCAAGGTGATCTTTGAGGGTCCGGAGGAGGAGCTCAAAAAGACCGCCATAACCCAGCCGGCGATCCTAACCGTGTCGGTGGCGATCCTCTCCGCCGCCCGGGAGGACGCGGGGATACCCCTGGAGCCCATGTTCGTGGCGGGTCACAGCCTTGGGGAGTACACCGCCCTGGCGGCCGCGGGGGCCATCTCGGTGGCGGACGCGGTGAGGCTGGTCCACCTTAGGGGGAGCCGGATGCAAGACGCGGTGCCCCTGGGGGTTGGCGCCATGGCGGCGGTAATGGGGCTTGAGGGGGAGGCCATAAGGGAGATCTGCCAGCGGGCCTCCACCAAGGGGGTCTGTGAGATGGCCAACTACAACGCCCCGGGGCAGATAGTCATCTCCGGCGAGGCCCCGGCGGTGGAGGCCGCGGCGGAGATGCTCAAGGAGGCGGGGGCCTCCAAGGTGATCCCGTTGAAGGTGAGCGCCCCGTTCCACTGCTCCCTCATGCGTCCCGTGGCGGACCATCTGCGGGAGGCCTTCACCTCCGTCCGGTGGGGGGAGCTGAGTTGCCCGCTGGTCTCCAACGTGGACGCCAAGCCCAGGAGGGACATGGGGGAGATCCGGGAGCGGCTCCTGGAGCAGACCTACTCCCCGGTGCTCTGGCTCGACAGCATGAGGGCCATGGCGGACTCCGGCGTGGATGCCTTCATCGAGTTCGGCCCCGGCAACGTGCTCACCGGCCTTGCCAAGCGGTGTGTCAAGGGCAAGCGGGCCAAGAGCGTTTCCAAGGTGTCCGATCTGGAAGGGTTGCTTGATTTTATAAAGGGAGGAAACTAGAATGGCTTCGCACCGGAGGGTGGCCCTGGTGACCGGGGCCAGCAGGGGGATCGGCCGGGCAATAGCCATCAGGCTGGCCCAGGAGGGTTTCCGGGTGGCGGTGAACTACAACTCCTCGGAGGAGAAGGCCCTCGAGGTGGTCTCCCAGATAGAGGCCGCCGGGGGGGAGGCCAAGGCCTTCCGGGGGGACGTGAGCGACCCCCAGGCGGTGGCGGTGCTGTTCAAGGAAGTGGAGGAATCCTTGGGTTCCGTGGACGTGCTGGTAAACAACGCGGGCATAACTCGGGACGGCCTCATCCTCAGGATGAAGGAGTCTGACTGGGACGAGGTCATCAAGACCAACCTTACCTCCGCCTTTCTGTGTGTGAAGCAGGCCCTGAAGGGGATGACCAGGGCCCGTTGGGGTAGGATAATCAACGTGAGCTCCGTGGTGGGCCTGGTGGGCAACCCGGGGCAGGCCAACTACTGCGCCGCCAAGGCGGGCCTCATAGGGTTCACCAAGAGCGTGGCCCGGGAGGTGGCCAGCCGGGGGGTTACCGCCAACGTGGTGGCCCCGGGCTACATAGACACCGATATGACCAGGGTGCTTGGCGAGTCGGTCAAGGATGCCCTCATGGGGCAGATACCCCTTGGGAGGGTCGGCACGCCGGAGGACGTGGCTTCTCTGGTGGCCTTCCTGGCCTCTGACGGGGCCTCCTACATCACCGGACAGGTGATAGCCGTTGATGGCGGAATGACCATGTAGCTTGGAAGGAGGTGAAAGACATGCAGATGGAGGAACTTATGTCCCGCTTGAAGGAGATAGTTGTGGACCGTCTGAACGTGGAGGAGGACCAGATAAAGCCCGAGGCCTCCTTCGTGGAGGACCTGGGTGCGGACTCCCTGGACATCGTGGAGCTCATCATGGGCATCGAGGAGGAGTTCGACATCGAGATCCCCGACGAGGACGCGGAGAAGCTCGCCACCGTGGGTGATGCTATCAACTACGTGAAGGCCAAGCTCGGCGTCGAGGAGTAGCGTTGCGAGGGGGGATGGGTACCGCCATCCCCCATATGATTAAACAAATAACAATTAAAGAATAGATAAACCAGAACCGTATGCTGCGGGAGATAAAACCCTCGTGAAAAGGGAGTGACCTAGTTTGAGAAGAGTCGTCGTCACGGGCCTCGGAGTCGTAAGCCCCATAGGACTTGGACGAGAGACCTATTGGCGTGCCCTGGAGGAGGGCCGCAGCGGTGTTGGCACCATCTCTCTCTTCGACGCCACCGACTATGCGGTGAAGATAGCCGCGGAGGTTAAGGACTTCGACCCAGAAGATTGGATGGACAAGAAGGAGGCCCGCCGGGCGGACCGGGTCATCCACTTCGTCACCGCTGCCGCCGCCATGGCGGTTAAGGATGCGCAGCTGAACGTGCATCAGATAGATCCCTACCGCTTCGGAGTCTACATCGGGAGCGGCGAGGGGGGAATCCAGACCACCAACGATAACTACGGGATCCTCCGGGACAAGGGCCCTTCCCGGGTGAGCCCTTTCTTCGTTCCCATGATGCTCAGCAGCATGCCCGCCGCCTACGTGGCCATAACCTACGGGGCCAAGGGGCCCAACATGGCGGTGGTTACCGCCTGTGCCTCCGCCACCCACAGCATGGGTGAGGCCTACGAGACCATCCTAAGGGGCGATGCGGACGTGATGATCACCGGCGGGGCCGAGGCGGCCATCACCCCCATAGCCATGGCGGGCTTTGCAGCCCTGAAGGCCCTGTCCACCCGGAACGACGAGCCCGAGAGGGCCTCCAGGCCCTTTGACATGGGGCGCGACGGGTTCGTCATGGGGGAGGGGGCCGGGGTCCTCATCTTCGAGGAGCTGGAGCACGCCCTAAACAGGGGTGCCAACATCCTGGCGGAGGTGGTGGGCTACGGCAACACCTGCGACGCCTACCACATAACCGCCCCGGATCCCGAGGGGGATGGACCCAAGAGGGCCATGGAGATGGCCATTCGGAAGGGCAACCTGAGGCCCCAGGACGTGGATCTCATCAACGCCCACGGCACCTCCACCCCCCTGAACGACAAGATGGAGAGCGCCGCCATCCGGGCGGTCTTCGGTGACCACGCGGACAATCTGCTGGTGAACTCCACCAAGTCCATGATCGGTCACTGTCTGGGAGCCGCTGGGGCCCTGGAGGCCATTGCAGCCCTCCAGTCCATCGTGGAGGGGGTGGTGCACCCAACCCTCAACTACGAGGAACCGGACCCGGAGTGCAACGTCAACGTGGTGGGCCCCAAGGCGGTCAAGAGGGACGTGCGTTGTGTCCTGGTCAACAACTTTGGCTTCGGGGGCCACAACGCGGTGCTGGCCTTCAAGAAGTACGAGGGGTAGTTCATGCAGGACCTGGAGGCCTTCCATAGGGCTCTGGAGGAGCTGCAGGATCGGGTTGGGTATCGGTTCGCCGATACCCAACTTTTAATTGAGGCCCTGACTCACTCGTCCTTCGCCAACCAGGCCCAGCTGGGCTACTGCAACGAGAGGCTGGAGTTCCTGGGGGACTCGGTGCTGGGGCTATGTGTGGCGGAGGAGCTCTACCGGCGGCACCCCTCCGAGAGGGAGGGGCGGCTCACCAAGCTAAAGTCCACGGGGGTCTCGAGCCACAACCTGGCCCGCTCCGGCAGGGTCCTCGGGCTGGACCGGGTCCTCCGGGTGGGGAAGGCCATAAAAGGGGGGCCCTCGGAGGGCATGGTGGCGGACGCCATGGAGGCCCTGATCGGGGCGGTCTACCTGGACGGGGGGCTGGAGGCCGCCCGGGGGATCGTAAGCCGCCACGTGTCCCTTGACTCCCTGTCGTCCCAGGACCCCAAGTCGGCCCTCCAGGAGATGGCCCAGCGGCTGGGTATACCGCTGCCCAGCTACCGCCTGGTGGAGGTCCGAGGTCCGGAGCATCGGGCCACCTTCGTGGTCCAGGTGTGGCTGAAGGGGGAGCTCATGGGGGTCGGAAATGGGGGCAGCCGCCGGGAGGCGGAGTCGAAGGCGGCCTCCGCGGCCCTCAACAGGCTCCAGGGGGGCTAGGGGCGACTTTCTTGCAACCGGTTGCATAAACGGCCATTGGGGTGTAAACTACCCCTCGAAGCCTTTAAGCGGGTCCGGAGAGGCCCCAAGGCGGGGAGGGATGGGAATGATCCGGTTTGTTGAGCGGAATGAGTTGGCATGGAGGGGATCCCCTTCGGGGGTTCCCCTCCTTTTTTCATGGTTTACGGGGGTGTGAGCTTTGAAGGTCAAGGCTAGGCTCATGGACAAGGGGGATGTGGAGAGGGCCCTCAAGAGGATGGCCCACGAGGTGGTGGAGGACGCCAAGGGTTTGGAGGGGCTGATGCTGGTGGGCATCCAGCGAAGGGGGGTCTACCTGGCCCGGAGGCTTAGGGACCTAATCCTCCAGTTTGAGGGTGCCAAGGTTCCCTGTGGGGAGCTGGACATAACCCTCTACCGGGACGACCTGACCATGTTGAGCGACCAGCCCATCGTGAGGAGCACCTCCATGCCCGAGGACCCCACGGGGAAGAGGATGGTGCTGGTGGACGACGTGATATATACCGGCAGGACCGGTAGGGCGGCGCTGGACGCGGTGATGGACCTGGGAAGGCCCGCCCGGATCCGGCTGGCGGTGCTGATCGACCGGGGACACCGGGAGCTCCCCATCCAGCCGGACTTCGTGGGCAAGAACGTGCCCACCTCCAGGAGCGAGGTGGTGGAGGTGCGGCTAGAGGAGATAGACGGGAAGGACGAGGTGGTAATCTGTGACCGGGACTGACGTGAGGTGCGTTAGGTGGACCAGGCGGCACGTGCTTGACGTGGAGGGCTGGAGCAGGGACGAGATCTACATGCTCCTCGAGCAGGCCAGGCACATGGAGGACCTCCTGTCCAGGCCCATCAAGAAGGTCCCCGCCCTGCGGGGGAAGCTGGCGGTTAACCTCTTCTTCGAGAACTCCACCAGGACCCGGGTCTCCTTCGAGCTGGCGGAGAAGATGCTCTCTGCCGACGTGGTCAACTGGTCGAGCTCTGGTTCCAGCACTGCCAAGGGGGAGACCCTGAGGGACACCGCCTGGACCCTGGAGGCCATGGGGGCCGACGTGGTGGTCATAAGGCACGGGGCGGTGGGGGCTGCCTCATACCTGGCCAGCAAGCTCAAGCGGGCGGTGGTGATGAACGCCGGGGACGGGGCCCACGCCCACCCCACCCAGTGCCTGCTGGACCTCTACACCGCCTGGAAGCACCTGGGGGACCTGGAGGGGAAGCGGGTGGCCATCGTGGGGGACGTGGAGCACAGCCGGGTTGCCCGGAGCGACATCATAGGGTTCAGGACCCTGGGCTGCCAGGTGACCCTATCGGGGCCCTCCACCCTGATGCCCTTCCAAGTTGATCACCTGGGGGTCCAGTACGAGAGGGATGTCCGCAGGGCCACCGAGGGGGCGGACGTGATCTACCTGCTCAGGATCCAGCGGGAGAGGCAGCAGGACGGGCTCTTCCCCTCCGTGGACGAGTACCACCGGTTCTGGGGCGCCACGGAGGAGCTGGTGAGGGAGGTCAACCCAAAGGCGTTGGTGATGCACCCGGGCCCCATAAACCGGGGGGTTGAGATCGAGAGCGCCCTGGCGGACGGGGAGAACAGCGTGATCCTTGAGCAGGTCCGAAGCGGCGTGGCGGTCCGGATGGCCCTGCTCTACCTTTGCGCGGGAGGTGTGGCCTGATGGATTTCGTCATAAAGGGAGTCCGGGTCTTCAGCGGTGGGTCCATATCGGAGGAGCTCTGGAACGTGGGGGTCCAGGGGGGCCGAGTGGCCATGGTGTCCCGGGAACTCCCCCAGGGGCTCGATGCCCCCTCGTACGATGGGCAGGGTGGGGTCCTGGTGGCCGGGATGGTGGACATCCACTGCCACCTCCGGGAGCCTGGTTTCGAGTGGCGGGAGGACCTGAGGTCCGGATCCGCCGCGGGGGCCGCCGGGGGGTTCACCTGCCTGGTGGCCATGCCCAACACGGATCCCCCGGTGGACGTCCCCTCCGGGGTGGAGCACCTGGCCCTGAAGGGATCCTCCCTGGAGGGCGCCCGGGTGGTCCCCGCCGGTTGCGTGAGCAAGGGGCGTCGTGGGGAGGAGATGGCGGAGCTGCTAAAGATGGTTGAGGCCGGGGCGGTGCTCTTCACCGACGACGGAGCCCCGGTCAGGAGCTCATCCCTCCTGAGGCTGGCCCTCATGTACCTGCGGGGCACCGGCGTCAGGGTGATGGAGCACCCGGAGGATACTTCCCTCTCGAAGGGGGGACAGGTCCACGAGGGGCGGATAAGCGCCTTAAGCGGCCTCAAGGGGATCCCTTCCGCATCGGAGGACCTGGCGGTAATGCGGGCCATAGAGCTGGCCCGGGAGACCCGAGGGGCGGTGCACCTGACCCACCTGAGTTCCAAGCGCTCCGTGGATCTGGTTAGGAGGGCCAAGGCTGAGGGGGTGGACGTGACCTGCGACGTGACCGCCCATCACCTGACCTTCTGTGAGGAGGACGTGATGGTCTCCGGCTACTCAGGGGCGTTCAAGGTGAACCCACCCCTGCGCTCCCAGGAGGACCGGGAGGCCCTGTGGGCGGCTCTGGCGGACGGCACGGTGGATGCCATAGCCACCGACCACGCCCCATGGCACCTGGACGAGAAGGATCTGCCCTTCCAGGAGGCCTCCTTCGGGATCGCCTCCCTGGAGTGCGCCGTGCCGGCGGTGATAGACGGGGCCCTCAAGAGGGGGGTGCGGCTTGAGCGGGTCCTGGATGCCCTGTCCGTCTCCCCCCGTAGGATCGCCTCCCTGCCCCCGGTGGCCATAAGGGAGGGGGATCCGGCGGACATGACCCTGCTGGACCTCCAGATGGTGGCCCGGGTGGACTGCAGGTCCTGGAGGAGCAAGTGCAGGTTCAGCCCCTTCGACGGGGCGGTGCTCAAGGGCTGGCCGGTGATGACCGTGGTGGGCGGCCGGCTGTCCTGGGAGGCCCAGGATAGATGAGCTGCGGCTCTCACCGCTTGCCCCGGAGGATACCCGGCACGGTTACCCGGGTGGAGCTGTTCCCCCCCCAGGTGGGGATGATCTGGGTCCGGCCCCAGGAGACGATGGGGCCCTGGGGACCGGGGCAGTTCGCCATGGTCTTCCCCTCCGCCTCGAACGACCCGCTACTGGGCAGGCCCCTGGGCCTGGCGGGGCAGGTGGACGGGCAGCTGCTCTTCCTGTGCCGGGGCGTGGGGCGGGGGACCCGGATGCTCCTCTCCTCCCCGCCGGGGTCCCCGGTCCACCTGGTGGCCCCCCTGGGTAGCCCCCTGGCCCCCCTCGAGGAGTCCAAACTGATCCTCCTGGGGGGCGGGGTGGGGGTAGCGGCGCTCCTTCCCCTGGCGGACCGGGCGGATCGCCTCCTGTGGGCGGTCAGAGATGGGACCTGGGCGGGGCTCATGGACCGGTGCTCTGAGGCCCTTGGTCTGGATCGGGATCGCTTGGTCCCCGTCTTTGAGGACGGGCCCCCCGGGGAGGGGTGCAACGGGGTGGAGGCCCTATGGAGGCTCCCCATGGATCTCAAGGGGGCCACGGTGGTGGCCTGCGGGCCTTCCGGGATGCTTCGGGCGGTCTGGGAGCTGGGAAGGGAGAGGGGCTTCCGATCCCTCCTGGGGCTTGAGAGGCGGATGGCCTGCGGCTTCGGTGGATGCATGGGGTGCGCCATAGACCTTAAGGGGGGCGTGCGGGCCCGGGTATGCAAGGACGGGCCCTTCTTCTGGGGGGAGGATCTGGACCATGAGGCCTTCGACTGATCTGCTGGGCTCCGGGGTGGATGGACCGGTGAACGTGGACCTGAACGGGCTTGGGCTATCGTCGCCGGTGGTGGTGGCCTCTGGGGTGCTACCCATGGACGGGGAGGTGTGGAGCTCCATGGAGGGGGTGGGGCTCATATGTACCAAGGGGATCACCCTGGAGCCTAGGGCGGGCAACCGGGGGGAGAGGCTCGTGGAGACCCCCTCTGGGCTCCTCAACAGCATAGGGCTTGAGAACCCGGGGATTGATCGCTTCCTGGAGGCCATCCTGCCGGATCTCCTGAGGTCCCGTAGGTCCCTGGGTCTCAACGTGGCCTTCTCCTCCCTGGGGGAGCTGGAGGAGCTCATCGGCCGGATCGGGGACAGGGCCGCTTCGGTGGAGGTGCTGGAGCTGAACCTGTCGTGCCCCAACGTGGACCGGGAGGGGGCCGTATGGGGGGAGTCCCCGGAGAGGACCTTCGAGGCGGTGAGGCTGGCCCGATCCCTGTGGCCCCGTAGCGTGTGGGCTAAGCTGACCCCCCAGGCGCCGGACGTGGCGGCGGTGGCCCGGGCGGCGGAGGAGGCGGGAGCCCATTGCCTGGTGGTGGCTAATACGTGGCTCGGGGCGGAGGTGGACCTGGAGGCGGGGGCTCCGGTCTTCAAGCGGGTGGTGGCGGGCCTGTCGGGACCCGCGGTGCTGCCCCTCACGTTGAGGCTCCTCTTCCAGCTCTACCCCAAGGTGTCGGTGCCCCTGGTGGCCTGTGGGGGCATATGCTCCCCCCAGGACGCCCTGAAGGCCATGATGGCGGGCGCGTCGGCGGTCCAGGTGGGGACCCAGCTCTTCAGGGACCTGGGCTGCTGCGGAGAGATCCTTGAGGGGATCCGGTCCTTCCTTGACTCCAGGGGGCTGTCGGTTTCCCGGTTGGTGGGGTGCGCCCACAGGGCCTCCCGGTGATCCGCCGGGGTTTCCTTGAAACGTAGGAGGTATCCATATGGACGCTAGAGATAGGCTGGTTTTAGCCCTGGATCTGGAATGCCCCAGGGGCTGTCTTGAGCTACTGGACCGGGTGGGGGATAGGATCGGTCGGGTGAAGGTGGGGCCCAGGATCTTCGCCCTGGGTGGGCTTGGGTTCATCCGGGAGCTGGTGGATGGGGGATACCGGGTCTTCCTGGACCTCAAGCTTCACGACATCCCCAACACGGTGGCCCTGGCGGTGGAGGCCCTGGCGTCCCACCGGATATGGGCCCTCACGGTCCACGCCGCCGGGGGATTTGAGATGATGCGGCGGGCGGTGGAGTGCCGGGGGGACATGGACATCCTGGCGGTTACGGTGCTCACCAGCCTGGGGGAGGATGCGTGGGCCCAGGTTTCCCCCGGGTGCCCCATGGGGGACGCCATCGCGTCCCGGGCCCGGCTGGCCCATAGGGCGGGGGTACAGGGGCTAGTGTGTAGCCCCCTGGACCTGGAGATCGTGACCTCCGCCGCCCCGGGGCTTGCCACGGTGGTGCCCGGCATAAGGTTTCAGGGGGGAGAGGTCCACGATCAGGCCCGGGTCATGGGTCCCCGGGAGGCGGTGGCTTCCGGGGCGTCGTTCCTGGTGGTGGGGCGCGCCATCCTGGAGAGCCCCGACCCGGCGGGGACCATCGAGTCCATGGTGGAGATGATGGAGGTGGGGAACTGATGGGGGCTCTGCTGGCGGGGGAGGACCTGGAGAGGTTCAAGTCCATGATGGAGAGGAGCGGCGGGCACCTCAAGGGCCACTTCCTCCTTTCGTCGGGGCTTCATAGCTCCGATTACCTGCAGTGCGCCCTGTTCCTGTCCAACCCCTCCTACGCCTCCTGGGCGGGGGAGAGGCTGGCCAGGGGGGCGGAGGATCTGGGGGCCCAGGTGGTGGTATCCCCCGCCCTGGGTGGGCTGATAATAGGCCACGAGGTGGCCCGTCACCTGGGGCTGTCCTTCATATTCACCGAGAGGGAGGGGGGGATCATGAGGCTCCGTCGCTTCCCCAACCCGGGGGCAGTGAGGTTCCTGGTGGTGGAGGACGTTTTCACCACCGGCAAGTCCACCCTGGAGGTGGTGGAGGTGATGGAGGCCTTCGGTGCCCGCTGGGTGGGGGCCCTGTCGATGGTGAACCGATCCGGGACCCAGGACCTCTTCCCGGTCCCCACCAGGTCCCTTTGGGAGACCTCCTTCCCGGTGTACGATCCCGAGATCTGCCCCCTGTGTGGCGCCCATCAGCCCCTGGTGAAGCCCGGCAGCCGTTTCGTGTGATAACCTTAGGGGGTGTAGGGCCAAAACTTGCGAGGGGGTATGCTCCTTATGCTTCTGATGAGGGGTAGTGAGCCCGCTTCCTGGGTGAAGGGGTGGGTACGTCGTCAGGTCTCCGCCCTCGGTGGGTGTTGTCTTGCCTCCGTGTCGGTGTCCAGCCACGGGGCGTCGGAGGCTTACAGGAGGAACCAGATAAGGGCCTGCCAGGAGGCGGGGATCCTGGTCCGTCCGGTGGACGTGGCCCCATCTCTTGGAATCTTGGGCCTCATTGAAACCATCCGGGAGCTCAACGGGGACCGTGAGGTGGACGGGATCATCGTCCAGACCCCCTTGCCGGAGGGGTGGGACCTGTCGGAGGTCCTTCAGGCCATGGATCCCGCCAAGGACGCGGAGGGGGTTCACCCGGAGAACCTGGGGAAGCTCTTCCTGGGGGTCAAGGGGCACCCCCTGCCTTGCGCCGCCTGGGCCGCGGTGGGGCTGTTGGAGTGGTATGGGCTTTGGGACCTGTCCGGCATGGTATGTGCGGTGGTGGGGCACAGCGTGAACGTGGGGCGTCCCATCGGGGCCCTGTTGCTCCAGCGGAATGGCACGGTGCTCCAGATGCACAAGCACACCCCCCGGGATGTCCTGGAGGAGCTCGTATCCTCGTCCCAGGTGGTGATATCCGCCACCGGCGTTCCGGGCCTCATAGGTCCCGGGATGGTTCGTCCCGGCGCATGGGTGGTGGACGTGGGCACCACCCCAACCGAGAGGGGGCTCGTGGGGGACGTGGATCCCCAGTGCGCCTCGGTGGCCCACGGGTTGAGCCCCGTCCCCGGTGGCGTTGGCCCCTTGACGGTGGCCCTTCTGATGGCTAACCTGGTGCTCTTAGCTAGCAAACGAAGGAACGGAAGGCCGGTGGAGCTTGAAAGTGTCCGACAGGAAGCTTAGATGGCGGTTGCTACTGGGATTGGTCCTGGCGGTGGGGTTGTCGGGCCCCGCCGCCGCCCTTGAGGTGTGGGCCTCCTCCCCGTGGCTGACCCAGATGATGAGGTTCATGGTGGGGGTGCAGGGCAAGGTGCACCCCGTCAGGTGGTGGACCGAGGACGGTCGGGTGGTCCGGGTATCTTCCCCCCGGGGGCCGGTGATGGCCCTGGACCCCAAGGAGGCGGCGGAGGCAGGGGTTTCGAGGAGCCCTTCCCTCCGGGTCCTTTTTGATCGGCCCCTGCCCCTGGGGGAGCTCAAGGGGGAGAGCGCCTACTTCGATCCGGCGGCGCTGCCATTCATAGGTCAGCGGATCCTCCAGGTCCTGGCCACCCAGGATCCGGCCAACTACCGCTACTACCAGCGCAGGCTGGCGGAGCTCCAGGCCCGGATAGACAGCACCATGGACGTGGGCCGTCAGCTGCTCAAGGGGGTTGGGGTCCTGGATCTCACCGGATGCGCCGGCCCGTGGATAAGGTCCGCTGCCGCCACCTCCGCCCGGCCACCGGGGGACCTGTGGCGGGCCTGGGAGGGGGGGGGCCGGATGGACCTCCTCAAAGGGGCCCTGGACGCGGCGGGGCGAAAGGGTTGGGTCGTGGTGATGGACCCCTGGACCCCGTCCCCGGTGGCGTCCGTGGTGTCCGCCTCGGGGGTCCGGGTGGTCAGGCTCTCTCCCCCCAAGGGGGACGACATGTTCCTTTACTATTACGACCTGTACCTTCAGGTCTGGAACTTTGCCCGCCGCTAAACCTCCGGGGCGGAGGAGTCTATCTCCTCTTCGGTCTTGGTTATCAGCTCCTCCGCTCTGTCCAGCCCGAAGATCTTTATGGCCAGCAGGGTGCCGATCAGGACCCCCGAGTACTCCACCAAGCCCCTCCATCCAACCGCTAGCATGCCCGCCACGTTGGTGGGCACCAGAAGGCGGAAGGCGGCGGCCCCTCCCCCCTCGGCGGCGCCGCTGCCGCCAGGGGTGGGGATAAAGTAGAGGGCGAAGAGCAACAGGGCCTGCAGGAGGACGGACTTGAAGTACTCCACCGGTAGCCCCATGGCCCAGATGAGACAGGGGAGCACCGAGAGCTGGGCCATCTGCTGCAGGAAGGTGAAGATCGCCCCCAGAAGGATGTGCCCCTTGCCGTTCTGCCAGAAGGACCGCATGTTCTCGTTGTATATGTCCACCTCGGCGTTCACGTGCCGTATGATCCTCCGGAGCCTGTTGGGACCTATCAGCCCCAGCCGCTTCAGCAGCATAGTTATAACCGCCGACGTCCTCTTGACCAAGGAGGGCCTGAGCAGGCTTATGGCCACCACCGCCCAGATGGCGCACATGACGGAGGTTATGTATATGGCCAGGTCCCGGATCAGCCTCTGGCCCTGGAGGATGTTGGGGGAGAAGATCATGGCGAGGGGTATGGCCATCCCCAGGATCAGCAGGGTCATCATGGTCCTCACCAGGGTGACCGCAACCCCCTTGCCCACCGGAATCCCGTTCCTGTAGAGGAGGTATATCTGAAATGGTCCCCCGCCGCCCTGCATGGGGGTTATGGCGCACCCGAAGTAGTTTATCCAGGTCAGGGTGAGTGAGAGCCTGAGGGGTATCCGGTGGCCGCTCGCCCTGGCTATGGCGGAGAAACGCAACGCGTCGAAGAGCCATATCAGGGGCACAAGGGACGCCGCCAGGGTCAGCTTCCAACGGTCAGCCCTGAGGAGCAGGTCTATGGAGCTCCTGTCCACCGTAAGGGCTATGGTGCCTATGCTGACGCAAGAGGCCACCAGAAGGAACAGGTAGAGCCCCTTCTTGACCTTCATGTGGGGATCCTCCCTGGCGCGGCCATCAGTTGGCCGCCCGGTCGGCTTCCTCCCGGAGCTTCGCTATGTGGGGGGCCAGACGCTGGACCGTGGGAATCAGCTCCTCCCGGATCTTGAGGGCCATCTGGAGGAACTTGCCCTCCTTGAGGGGGGAGGCCACGTTCTCCAGGGCGGCCTGAAGGGCCCCGTAGTCCTCTGCCATCCCGTCCCCCTGGTCCGACGTTCCCAGCAGCATCCCGCAGTGCTGCACCACCTGAAGTACCCATCCTATGCCCTCCGTGGCCTGCTGGAACAGCTTCAGCGCCTCCTCGGTGGATCCACCCTCCAGCTTGTCCGCCACGGCGGATATGCCGTTAACCAGGATGGGGAAGTACTCCTCGGTCTGCACCAACGACTCCCTCACCAGGACCCTTATGTCCTTGGTGGTGGCCCGGACCTCTGATCCGGCGGAGGAGGCCAGAAGGGCCTCCTCGGAGATGTCGTTGCCGTCCAGTTGCCAACCCATCACCACCCGGCCCCCCATGGCGGCCCTCTCCTTTATGGCCCTCACTACCTCACCGATAGATGCGTCCACCGACCGGTTGAACTCCGCCTCATCCACGAAAAACCTCATTCCATCGTCCTCCTTAAGCGGGAGCGTTCGTACCATGACCCAACGAATTCTAACACACCGGGGATGGAGCCATATTAAATGCCAGTTAGACGATCCCCTGGGCGGTTCTGATAAAATGATCCAATGATGCGATGGCCCCTGCTTTTTGATCATATGGAGGCCTCCTTGGCGCCCCTTGGGGGTGTCCTATGGGGGGCCAACCTGGCGGTGCTGCTGGCCCTTTCGGTTCAGGAAGGGCTCCTGCTCGGGCGATCCGTGGAGGGCCCGGTGTCCTTTGAGGGCCTCCCTTGGAGGGATCTGGTGTTAGCCCCGGTGGCCTGTGCGGTGGTGTGGCTCTGTCAGCCCCTGGGCCCCGTGGGGCCGGCGCTCAGACCACCGATGCCCGCCCTATGGGTCCTGGGGGGCCTGGTGGCCCTGCATGGCCTGGCATCGGACCGTGGTAGCCCGGGTGTCACTGACCCCCTGTGGGGGCTCGTGGCGTCCCTGGCAGGCCTCCTGGTGCGTCACAACCTATGGCTGCCCGGGGAGGTCCTGGGAGTGGAGGCCATGGTTAGCTTCCCCCTGTGGGAGGTCCTCACTCCGGTTGGCGTCGTGGGGTATTGGCTATGTGCTCTGGGGGCCTATCTATCCCTGGGGGGCCTCTGTCCCGGGGACGGGGGTACGCTCCGGTGGGTGGCCTACGTATCCGCGTGCCTGGTGGTCTCCCAGTGGTTCTTCGGTGCCTGGGCCCTTGAAGTGCCAGGCTGGTACCCGTACGGGCTGGTGAACTACTGGTTCGGGGTCATCAAACTGGTGTCCTCCGCCGGGCTTGGCGTATCCATGGGGCTGATGGGATGGTCCCAGGTGGCGCTTCCCCGGTGCCATAGGATATCGCTGCTGGGGGCCCTGCTTCTGGTGCTGTCCTCCCCGCTGGTGCGGTGGTGAGCTGACGGGTGTTTGGTAAAAAATAAAAAAGCTTTGGAATGGGGGCTTTCTTGGAATGGCTAAGGTAAGGGTCATACTGACCGGGGGCACCATAGGCAGCGACAGGGGGGGAGGGGGGGCCATGCCCAGTCGGGAGGCCTCGGACTTCCTCACCGGAACGTTACGGGACCTGTTCAACGACAGGGGGGTGGAGCCGGACTTCGTTTACCCCTGGGGGCGGGGGGGGATAGACAGCTCCGACATGTCCCCCTCCGGGTGGCTTCAGCTGACCCGGGGGGTAGTGGAGGGGATCTGCTCCGGAGCCTCCGGGGCCCTGATCCTTCACGGCACGGACACCATGGCCTACTCCGCCGCGTGGCTATCCCTGTGCCTCGCTGGCTGTCCCGTGCCGGTGGTGCTCACCGGCAGCCAGTTCACCAGGAACTACATGCCCGAGGATGGGACGGTGAACCTGAAGGGGGCCGTTCAGGTCATATGCTCCAACGTGAGGGGCGTGTGGGTCTACTTCAACTGGAAGCTGATCCAGGGCAACCGGGCCCACAAGGCCAGGGCATCGCACCCCGACGCCTTCACCGCCATGGGGGGCTTCCCCCTCTTCTTCAACCCCGAGTGGGGGCTGGCTAACGAGCCGGGGATCCCCGCCGGCTCGATCGGGTGGTCCCCGGGGGAGGAGCTTCAGCTGCTGATGGGCATGTCCGGTGATCAGGTGGACCGGGTTTGCGGCGCCATCCGGTGGATCTTCACCGCCCCGGGCTCCCCGGTGTGCCTCCACGGGGGGGAGGAGATACTGGGTGTGGTGGGCTACGGGGCGGGCAACATCCCCCAGCGGGTCAAGGGGGCCATACTGGAGGCCTACGCGGGGAGGGGCAGGAAGCCCATCATACTGGCCTGCAGCCAGGCGGAGGGGGACATGAAGAACCCGTCCCAGTACGCGGCGGTGGGCATGGGGTCCCTGGCCCGGGAGGGCTTCACCGTGATGGGACAGATGGACTACCCGGTGGAGTTCGTCCACGCCCTGGCCTGTTACTCCCTGTTGCTGAGCTCCTGCGGGGCGGATCCCGTTAAGGTGATGGGCCGGTATCTCAGGTCCTACAGCTGAGGTGGCCCCGAGGGATGACGCTGCTTCGGCGCGTTTGAGGACCCGTTTCCATAAACAAATGCTGAGCGGGGGGCCCATGGGCCCCCCGCGGCGTTGACATCTTTATAACAGGCCGAAGTGGGACAGCCTCCTTCGGCACTCCTCGGGGCCCAGGAGCTCCGCGATCTCGAAGACCCCGGGGCTCACCCTCCGGCCCGACAGGACGAACCTAAGGGGCATGGCCACGTCCTTGAGGCTGACCGCGTTCGACTCCCCGAAGGACCTGGCAAGGGCCTCCATGGCGGAGGCGCTCCAGGGCTCGCACCGGAGCATCTCCTGGAAGAAGGGGCGCAACCGGGCCTTGGTCTCCTCAGTCAGGTCCGATCCGTCGTACCGATCCAGGACGCAGCGGAAGTCCACGAAATAGTCGGTGTACTCCGCCAACTCCCTGGTGGTCTTTCCCCGGGAGGTCAGAAGGGTGACGGTCCTGGCCAGGTATTCCTCCCCGTGGCCGGACGGGTCCAGCCCCATCTCGATCCAGAAGGGGCGGACGAGCCTTAGCCTCTCCATGGGATCCAGCCGCTTCAGGTGCTCCTGGTTCACGTGGTTGAGCTTGTCCATGTCGAACACCGCCGCCCGCTTGGTGACCTTGGTTATGTCGAAGACCTTGGCGGCCTCGTGCCTGGTTATGATCTCCCTGTCCGCCCCAGGGGACCAGCCCAGTAGGGCCAGGAAGTTGAAGACCCCCTCGGGGATGTATCCCAGGCCGTGGTATTCGAAGACGCTGGTGGCCCCGTGCCTCTTGGAGAGCTTCTTCTTGTCCTTGCCCAAGATCATGGGGAGGTGGGCGAAGTTGGGCACCTGCCAGCCCAGGGCTCGGTAGAGGAGGATCTGCTTAGGCGTGTTTATCACGTGGTCCTCCCCCCGGATGACCCAGTTGATGCCCATGCAGTGATCGTCCACCACCACCGCATAGTTGTAGGTGGGCATCCCATCGCTCTTGATTATCACCATGTCCTTTATGGACCCGTCCTTGTTCACCGACACGTGGTCGCTCATCACCGATATGGGACCGTAGACCGCGTCGTTGAACTCCACCTTCTCCCCGGTGGGGATCCTGAAGAGCACCGCCCCATCCTCCCGATAGGCCAGCCCCTTCTCGATCAGCTCCTCCGCGTAGCGCCCGTAGGTGTCCAGCCGCTCCGACTGCCTGTAGGGCCCGTAGGGGCCCCCCACGTCGGGGCCCTCGTCCCAGTCCAGCCCTAGCCACTTTAGCCCCTCCAGGATGGTCTTCTCGTACTCGGCGGTGGACCTCTCCCGGTCCGTGTCCTCTATCCTCAGCACGAACTTGCCCCCGGTCCTCTTGGCCCACAGCCAGTTGAACAGCGCCGTGTGGGCCCCCCCGATGTGAAGGGCCCCGGTGGGGCTGGGGGCGAACCTAACCCTTACCTCCTCGGTCATCGAAATCCTCCTCGCGTCTCGGTGGTGTGAGACCACTTAATGTAAAATGGATCAGCCGGTTCATAATTATAATGGATGTGGTGGGCCGCGCCAGGTGTCCGGCCCCCTTTCAACGGGAACGGAGGAATGGCCTTGTCGGATAGGTTTCTGCTGGTTGATGGTCACGGCCTGGCATTTCGGGCCTTCTACGCCCTGCCGGCCCTTAGCGCCCCGGACGGGACGCCGGTGAACGCGGTGCTCGGGTTCCTCAACATGCTCTACAAGGTACTGGAGGATCAGCGCCCCACCGGCTGGGCGATCTTCTTCGACCCCCCGGGTCCGGTGATCCGAAGGGAGGTGCTGGAGTCCTACAAGGCGGGGCGCCGCCCGACCCCCCAGGAGTTCAAGGTCCAGCTTCCCATCATAATTGACCTCTTGGAGGCGCTGGGGCACCCGGTGCACGTCAGGGAAGGACAGGAGGCGGACGACGTAATAGCCGCCACGGCAGTCAACCTGTCGGGTAGCGGGGAGGTGGTGATCCTCTCGGCGGACAAGGACCTGCTCCAGGTCATCTCCCCATCGGTCAAGGTGTGCCGGCCAGTGAAGGGCGTGTCGGAGTTTCGGGTCTACGATCAGGAGGCCTTCCTGGAGGAGTACCGCTTCCCCCCGGCGCTGATGGCGGACTACCTGGCCCTGACCGGCGACTCGGTGGACAACATACCCGGCGTTCCCGGCATAGGGGACAAGGGGGCCCGGGAGCTGGTCTCCTCCCTGGGGCCCCTGGAGAGCATATACGAGGCCCTTGACCGGCTGTCCCCCGCCAAGCGCAAGCGCCTGGAGGAGGGGCGGGAGCTGGCGTTCCTGAGCCGCCAGCTGGTGTTGCCGGTTCCCACCGAGTCCCTGGATGTCCGGGATCTGGTCCCTAGGGAGGCCCAGAGGGGAAGGGCCTTAAGGATACTGGAGGGGCTCGCCATGAGGCAGCTGATCCAGCGGCTGGGGCTGGATGGGGCGGACCGGGGAGCGGGCGTGGAGGTGTCCTCCACTGGCGGGGCAGTTGAGTCCTCCCTTGAGGACCTGCTGGCATCCGGAACCTTGGCCCTGGTGGGCCGATGGGAGGAGCTCCAGCGGGGATCCTCTGAGCTGGCCCTGTGGGACAAGGCGGGTGGTCTATGGCGGGGCGCCGTGGATCTGGACCGGCTGAGGCGGATTTTGGAGGCCTTTGGGGACAGGGAGCTCCTCCTCTGGGATCAGAAGGGGCTGATCTCCGCCCTGGGTGACCTGCCCCGGGGCTGCTCCGTCATGGACCTCAAGCTATGCTACTATGGCCTGCACCCGGACAGGACAGCGGTGATGGGGCGGGATCTGGTGTCCGGGGCCCTGTCGGGCCAGTGGAACCCCTGGACCCTTTGGGACCAGATCAGGTCCGATCCCCTTTGGGAGGGGGTTCGGGAGCTGGTCACCCGTGTTGACCACCCCCTGTCGGCGGTGCTGGTGGACATGGAGAGGGAGGGTATAGGGCTTGACGTGGAGGGTCTCCGGGGGCTTAGGGAGAGGCTGGAGAGGGCCTTGGGGGCCCTGGAGGAGGGTATAGCCCGGGAGGCGGGGGCCCAGGTGAACCTCCAGTCCCCCAAGCAGGTGGCCTGGCTCCTATTCGAGAGGCTTGGCCTTCCCCCGGTGAAGCGAACCAAGACCGGTCTCTCCACCGACGTGGGTGTCCTGGAGGAGCTGTCCCGGCTGCCGGAGCCCCTGGGACGGGTGCCATCCATGATCCTGGAGCACCGGGAGATAAGCAAGCTCATAACCGCCTTCGTGAACCCCTTCCTGGAGCAGGGATCCTCCGGGGTGATCCGATCCACCTTCGACCAGACCGGCACCGGGACCGGCAGGCTCTCCAGCAGGGACCCCAACGTGCAGAACCTTCCCCAGTTCGGCCACTGGGCGGTGGAGTTCCGCCGCTGCCTGGTCCCGGTGGAGGAGGGGAACGTCTTCGTGTCCGCCGACTACTCCCAGATAGAGCTTAGGGTCCTGGCGCACCTCTCGGGGGAGGAGCGGCTCATCCGGGCCTTTGAGGAAGGGGCGGACGTACACGCCAGGACCGCCTCCTGGATATATGGGGTGGATCCCCAGGCGGTGAGTCCCGAGCAGAGGAGGTTCGCCAAGGTGGTTAACTTCGGCCTGCTCTATGGCATGGGGGCCCACGGGCTGGCCCAGCGGATGGGGGTCTCCAGATCCGAGGCGGCGGAGGTGATGGAGCGATACTTCAGCGCCCTGCCGGGGGTTAGGGAGTTCACCAGGCGGATGGTGGAGCAGGCCAAGGCCAGGGGCTATGCCGCCACTCTGATGGGGCGGGTGAGGCCCCTCTCGGAGGTGTCCACCGTGGAGGGCCGGGGGGCCGGGGCCATAGACCGGGTGGCCATAAACACCCCGATCCAGGGTTCCGCGGCGGACATAGCCAGGAAGGCCATGGTGGAGCTCCACCGGGCCCTGGCGGGTGGGGATTGCCGGATGGTCCTCCAGGTTCACGACTCCATAGTCTGCAGCGTCCCGGAGGGGATGGCGTCCCGGGTGGCGGAGTTGATGAGGGAGGTCATGGAGGGGGCGGCTAGCCTGTCGGTGCCCCTGGTGGTGGAGGTGAAGACCGGCGGGACCCTGGGGGATCTTTGACAACCTAAAGGTGAAGCGCTTATCATCAAGCCCGTTTGGTGTCTCGCGTCCAGTTGGAAGTGGAAATAAAGTCTGGTTTGGGGAGGAATGTGCACCGTGATGATGCAGTATCTCAGAAACAACGTGAAGGGCATAATGATAGGTGTGGTGGTGGTTTTCATCGTATCCTGCTTCGCCGGGTACGGAATGTACGTGAGGGGCAGGGGGTCCTCCGGCGGGGACTACCCGGTGGCCAAGCTGGACGGCAAGAAGATAATGAGGTCCCAGGTGGAGATGAGGCTTCGGGAGGTGGCGGAGCAGTTCGGTGACCGGGTAACCTCCGGGGACGTGCCAATGATCCGTCGGATGATCCTGGACGACATCGTGGTGGGGATGGAGCTCACCAAGGCCGCCAAGGCGGAGGGGATAAAGGTGGCCAAGGAGGAGGTTGACCAGTACCTGGCGTCCATGCAGGCCCAGTTTCCCACCAAGGAGGCCTACGACGAGTACCTGAAGAGGTCGGGGATGACCGAGCGGGAGCTGAGGCGCAAGGTGGAGGAGAACATCGCGGTGGGTAAGCTGATGGAGAAGGTCACCGCCTCCGCCTCGGTGGACGCCGGCGAGGTGCGCAAATTCTATGACGCCACCAAGGATGCTTTCTTCAAGCGCCCCGAGGGTTACACGGTTAACGTGGTTGCCTTCCGGGGCAAGGAGGCGGCCCAGAGGGGGCGGACCAGGCTCCTCAAGGGGGAGGCCTGGGACTCGGTGATGGGGGCCATGTCCGGGGACCTGGGGAACTTCACCCCCTACGATAAGCCCATCTTCGTCTCCAAGAAGGACCTGGCGGATGACCTCAAGTCGGTAATATCCCTGAAGGTGGGGTCCTACTCCAACCTGGTTAAGGTGGGTAGCGACGATTACCTGATGGTGCTCAAGCGCTCCAACGAGAAGGAGCGGGTCATGGCCTTCGACGAGGTGAAGGAGCAGATAGAGGGGGTTCTCCTGGATCAGAAGAGGGGGCAGATGCAGCGGGCCTACGTGGCGGACCTGTTGAAGAAGGCGCCCCTGGAGATCCTGGACGAGTCCATCTTCAAGGTGGCCTCCGGGGACGAGGGCGAAAGTTCCAACAAGGGCAACTAGTCGTTCACTTGACATTACGGGGGTTCGAAAATAGAATAATCCTCGCGTGAGGCGGAAGGTGGGATGGCCGAGCTGGCTGAAGGCACTCGCCTGCTAAGCGAGTAGGGTGGCCAAAACCGCCCTCCAGGGTTCGAATCCCTGTCCCACCGCCATCGTCACACCTTGGCAGTGCGCCGGTAGCTCAACTGGATAGAGCATCGGACTACGGATCCGAAGGTTACGGGTTCAAATCCTGTCCGGCGCGCCATTGAAAAAAGGGGGAGCGGGTTTCCGCTCCCCTTTCTTCGTTTACTGCTCGGAGGGGTTCTCGAAGAAGAAGGACAGCTCCCTGCCCTGGGCGTCCAAGGACACCTTGCCCCCCTCCTGCAGGTCCCCCTTGAGGATCGCCTTGGCCAGTGGGGTCTCCACCATCCTCTGGATGGCCCTCTTGAGGGGCCTGGCCCCGTAGACCGGATCGAAGCCCTGGTGGGCTATGGCCTCCACCGCCCTTGGGGTCCACTGGAGGGTCATGTTGCGGTCCTTGAGCCTCTCCGACACCTTGCCCAGCAGCATCTCCACTATGGCGCCTATCTCCTCCTTGCCCAGGGGCTTGAAGACGATCATCTCGTCCAGCCGGTTGATGAACTCGGGCCTGAAGAGGGACTTCACCTCGTCGATGGCCCTCTTGGAGGCCTCCTCGAAGGCCATCGGGTCCGTGCACCTGGACAGGTGCTGGGATCCCACGTTGCTGGTGAGGATGATGACGCAGTTCTTGAAGTCCACGGTCTTGCCGTGGCTATCGGTGACCCGTCCGTCGTCCAGGATCTGTAGCAGGGTGTTGAACACGTCCGGGTGGGCCTTCTCCACCTCGTCGAACAGGATCACCGAGTAGGGCTTGCGCCTCACCTGCTCGGTGAGCTGTCCCCCCTCATCGTATCCCACGTAGCCGGGGGGGGCGCCGATGAGCCTGGAGACCGAGTGCTTCTCCATGTACTCGGACATGTCGATCCGGATCATGTTGTCCTCCGAGTCGAAGAGGGCCTCTGCCAGCGCCTTGGCCAACTCGGTCTTGCCCACCCCCGTGGGGCCCAGGAATAGGAAGGACCCGATGGGGCGCCGGGGGTCCTTTATGCCCGCCCGGGCCCGGAGGACCGCCTCGGATACCAGCCGGACCGCCTCGTCCTGGCCCACCACCCGCTTGTGGAGGATCTCCTCCAGGCGGAGTAGCTTGTCCCTCTCCCCCTCCTGTATCCGCGATACCGGTATGCCGGTCCATCGGCTAACGATCTCGGCGATCTCCTCCGGGGTGACCTCCTCCTTGAGGAGTCTGGTCCCCCCGAAGAGCTTCTCCAGCTCCGCCTCCTTCTGGGCCAGCTCCCGGGTTAGCTTTGGGAGCTCCCCGTGCTTTAGTTGGGCCGCCAGGTTAAGGTCGTAGGTCCGCTCCGCCTCCTCGATCCGCCGCTTGGTTTCCTCGATCCTCTCCCGGATGGCCCGGATCTCCCCGATGGCGGACTTCTCCCGCTCGTACTGGGCCCTTAGGGCGTCCGCCTCGTTCCGGGCTTCCGCCAACTCCCTGCGCAACGCCTCGAGCCGCTTGGCGCTGGCGGGGTCCGTCTCCTTGCTCAACGCCGCCTCCTCTATCTCCAGCTGCATCACCCGGCGGACCGCCTGATCCAGCTCGGCGGGCATGCTGTCTATCTCGGTCCTTATGTGGGCGCAGGCCTCGTCCACCAGGTCGATGGCCTTGTCGGGCAGGTACCGATCGGTTATGTACCGGTTGGAGAGCACCGCCGCCGCCACCAGGGCGCCGTCCTGGATCCTGACCCCGTGGTGCACCTCGAACCTCTCCTTGAGCCCCCGGAGGATGGACACCGTGTCCTCCACGTCCGGCGCCTCCACCAGCACCGGCTGGAACCGCCTCTCCAGCGCCGGGTCCTTCTCGATGTACTTTCTGTACTCGTCCAGGGTGGTGGCGCCGATGCACCGGAGCTCCCCCCGGGCCAGCATGGGCTTAAGCATGTTGCCCGCGTCCATGGCCCCCTCCGCCTTCCCGGCCCCCACCACGGTGTGAAGCTCGTCGATGAAGAGGATGATCCTGCCGTCGCTACGCTTTATCTCCGAGAGCACCGACTTGAGCCTCTCCTCGAACTCACCCCTGAACTTGGCCCCCGCTATGAGGGACCCCATGTCTAGGGCGAACACGGTCTTGTCCTTTAGCCCCTCGGGCACGTCCCCCTTTAGGATCCGCTGGGCCAGTCCCTCCGCTATGGCGGTCTTGCCCACCCCGGGCTCCCCTATGAGGACCGGGTTGTTCTTGGTCTTGCGGCTCAGTATCCGGATGACCCGCCGGATCTCCTCGTCCCGGCCTATGACCGGATCCAGCTTGCCCTCCTTGGCCATCTTGACCAGGTCCCGGCCGTACTTCTCCAGGGCCTCGTAGGTGTCCTCCGGGTCCTGGCTGGTGACCCGCTGCCCGCCTCGCACCTCCGCCAGGGCCTTAAGGAACCGCTCTCTGTCCACGTTGAAGGTCTTGAGTATCCGTTTTGAGGGCGAGTCCCCGGCCTCCTTCAGGATGGCCAGGAATAGATGCTCCACCGACACGTACTGGTCCTTCATTCCCTTGGCCTCGTCCTCCGCGTCCACCAGCAGCTTCGACATCCGCTGGGTAAGGTACACCTTGCCTCCCTCCATGCCGGGGCCCGAGACCTTGGGACGCCTGGACAGCTCCCTCTCCAGCTCCTGGACGATCCCCTGGGAGGATATCCCCTCCCTCTCCAGGATCCTGCCTATGAGGCCGTTCTCCTGGATCAGGAGGGCCAGTAGCAGGTGCTCTGGATCTATGGCCTGATGGGACCTTCGGACCGCCTCCTTCTGGGCCTCCATCAAGGCCTCCTGAGACTTGTTGGTATACCTATCTAGGTTCACGGAACCTTCCCCCTTTGACTAAAACTGACGAGCAGATTATAGCCAGTGTTTCAAGCAAGGTCAATAATCCAGTGGGGGCCGTATGGCCGCTGGGAGTGGCGGGTTACTTGAACGGAGGTGCCGGGGGGGATATAATCTAGTGTCGATTGGGGTGTAGCCAAGCGGTAAGGCAGCGGACTTTGGATCCGCCATTCGATGGTTCGAATCCATCCACCCCAGCCAGAGGTTAGCGGGGGAGCCACCGGGCTTCCCCTGTTTGTTGTGTTTCGGCCCCTTGGGGCTTTAGATCGAGCGAGAGGGTGGGATAAGGTGAACATCGGAGGGCTGATCCTGGCGGCGGGGAAGGGCACCAGGCTCAAGAGCGATACCCCAAAGGCGCTGCTCCCCATCTTGGGGGAGAGCCTGGTCTACTACTCCCTCGAGGTGCTGACCGCTGCGGGGGTGAACGGCACCGCCGTGGTGGTGGGCCACATGGGGGATAGGGTAGCGGCGGAGGTGGAGTCCTTGGGCTTCGGTGCCTCCACGGTGGTTCAGTCCCCCATGCTAGGGACCGCCCACGCGGTCCTCTGCGCCATGGACTGGTGGCGGGGATTGGATCACCTGGTGGTGGTTCCGGTGGACGTGCCCCTGTTGTCCGGCAAGACCCTGCGGGGCCTGCTGGATAGGCACCTATCGGAGGGCAACCTGTGCACACTCCTGGCCTTCGAGGCGGAGGACCCGTTCGGCTACGGCCGGGTCCTGGCGGAATCCGGATCGGTTCGCATAGTGGAGGAGAAGGACGCCACCCCGGAGGAGAGGGACGTGCGGCTCTGCAACGGCGGCGTCTACGTGTTTGACGTCAAGTCCCTGGCGGAGGTCATAGGGCGCCTGGGGAACGATAACGCCCAGGGGGAGTATTACCTGCCCGACGCGGTTCCCCTTCTGGGGAGCATGGGGCGGGTGGGGGTGCAGATCTGCGGGGAATCGGAGCTGGCGGGCATAAACGACCCGGTCCAGTACGCCGAGGTCTCCGAGGCCATGAGGGTCCGGATCCTCCGCCGTCTCATGGGGGAGGGGCTCAAGTGCACGGATCCTGGGTCCACTTGGATAGGCCCCAGGGTAAAGGTGGGGTATGATGTCTGGGTGGAGCCCAACGTGACCATCTTGGGGTACTCCGCCCTGGGGGATTCCTCGGTGGTGGGTGGCATGACCTGGATGAGGGACGTGACCCTCGGGGCCCGGTGCAGGATAATAGGGCCCAGCCGGTTGGAGAGGGCCCATCTGGGGGATGACGTCCAGGTGGGGCCCTTCGCGTTCCTGCGGGATGGGGTGGAGATGGGGGACCGGTCCCTGGTGGGTCGCTTCGTGGAGATCAAGAAGAGCCGCATAGGGGAGGGCAGCAAGGTGCCCCACCTGTCCTACGTGGGGGACGCCACCATCGGCAGGGGCACCAACATAGGGGCGGGCACCATAACCTGCAACTACGACGGGGTCAAGAAGAACCCCACGGTGATAGGGGACTGGTGCTTCATCGGCAGCGATACCATGCTGGTGGCCCCTGTTAAAATAGGCGATGAGGCCACCACCGCCGCCGGGTCGGTGATAACCCAGGACGTGCCCCCCGGTTCCCTGGGGGTAGCCAGGGCCCGGCAGAGGAACGTGGAGGGCTGGCGTCAGCGCAGCCCACAAAACAAAGCGTGAGGAAGGGTGTTGAACTATGACCGCGGGGCTTAAGGAGATAAGGGTCTTATCCGGCAGTGCGCACCCCCAGTTTGCGGAGAGCATCTGCATGAACCTGGGGGTTCCGCTGGCGGTGTGCAAGCTTTTCCGGTTCTCCGACGGGGAGATAGGGGTCTCCATCGAGGAGAGCGTGAGAGGGGCGGACGTCTACCTGGTCCAGCCTACCTGCAACCCGGTGAACGAGAACCTGATGGAGCTCCTGGTGATGATAGACGCCCTCAAGAGGGCCTCCGCCTACAGGATAAACGTGGTTACCCCCTACTTCGGTTACGCCCGTCAGGACCGGAAGACCCGATCCCGGGAGCCCATCACCGCCAAGTTGGTGGCCAACCTGCTGAGCGTGGCGGGGACCAACCGGATGATCGCCGCGGACCTTCACGCGGGACAGATCCAGGGCTTCTTCGACATACCGGTGGACCATCTGACCGGGGTGCCTCTCCTGGCATCCTACTTCAAGCGGACCCTCAAGGAGGAGATAGATCAGGAGCAGGTGGTGGTGGTATCCCCGGACATCGGCGGGGTCGTCAGGGCCCGGAGCTTCGCGGGGCACCTGAGCGCCGACCTGGCCATCGTTGACAAGAGGCGCTCCCACGAGGTGGCCAACTTCTGCGAGGTGATGGAGATAATCGGCGACGTGAGCGGAAAGGTGGCCATCCTGGTGGACGACATAGTGGACACCGCCGGCACCCTGGTCAACGCCGCCAGCGCCCTCATTGAGAAGGGGGCCAAGCGGGTCCTGGCCTGTGCCACCCATGGGGTCCTGTCCGGCCAGGCCATAGATAGGATCAAGGGATCCGTGATCGAGGAGCTGGTCCTTACGGACACCATACCTATGAGCCCCGAGAAGGCTTGTGATAAAATAACCACTCTGTCCATAGCCCCGCTCTTCGCGGAGGCCATAAGGCGGATCCACTCGGATCACTCGGTTAGCATACTGTTTCATCAGCGTCCAGTGCGCTGATTTGTGAACAGAAAATTAAAAAAGTAGGCGGGCCGGTAGCGTCCGGCCCCGTCAGAGGAGGCGGACGAGCTATGAAGGAAAGGGTTCAGGTGCAGTTCAAGTCCCGGGAGGGCCTGGGCAAGGGGGCCTGCAGGAAGCTTCGCAGCGAGGGCATGGTCCCTGCGGTGGTCTACGGGCCGGGCTATCAGTCCGGCAAGCCGGGCTTCGTGAACGAGCGGGAGGTCTACAAGGTCTGCGGCACCGACACCTGGGAGACCACGGTGATCGAGCTTAACGTGGACGGCAACCCTGAGATGGCCCTCATCCGGGAGATACAGCGGCACCCGCTTACCCGTGACATCGTTCACCTTGACTTCCTCCAGATGAAGAAGGATCACAAGGTCCGGGTCCAAGTGCCGGTCCACCTGATGAACAAGGGAATCTGCGTGGGGGTGAAGCAGGGTGGCGTGCTGGAGCAGCACCACCACGAGATCACCGTTGAGGTCTTCCCGGAGGACATCCCGGAGCGGGTGGACATCGATGTGAAGGGCCTGGAGCTGGGCGCTGAGGTCCGCATATCGGACCTCAACCTGGGGGACAGGATACATTGGGCGCTCCCCACCGACACGGTCATAGTGGCGGTCCGCTCCCCGGAGGAGGAGTCCGAGACGCAGGAGGGGGAGGCCCAGGAGGTGGAGGTCCTGGCCAAGGGCAAGGCCAAGAAGGGCGAGTAGCCCACCGGCTGGAAACCTAGATGAGACTCATTGTGGGCCTGGGCAACCCAGGCCCTCAATACGTTTGGACCAGGCACAACGTGGGGTGGCTCGCGGCGGACCACCTGGCCCAGTCCCTCGGGCTCGGCTCCCCCCGGGAGAGGTTCGACTCCCTCCTCTGGGATCGCTTCGCCCTGGATGGGGAGCCCTGTTGCCTCATGAAGCCCACCACATACATGAACTTGAGCGGCAGGGCGGTGGCCCAGGCGGTCAGGTTCTACAAGCTGGATCCCCAGGACGTGATGGTCATATACGACGACGTGGCGCTTCCCTTCGGCCGGCTCCGCATGAGGGACCGGGGTAGCGCCGGCGGACAGAAGGGGATGGGGTCCATCATAGGGGCCCTGGGCACCCTGGAGATCCCAAGGATCCGGGTTGGGGTCGGATCCCCTCCAGATCCGAGGATGGACCTGGCGGACTGGGTCCTGTCCAGGCTCTCGCCTCGGGAGGTGGCCTCCTGGCCCAAGGTGGCCCAGGGGGTCCATGAGGCCCTCTCCCTCTGGATCCGGGAGGGGGTCCAGAGGGCCATGTCCAAGGTCAACGCCAAGGGGTTCTGTCCCGTAGATGACCCGTCCGCTTGACTTTATGATCCCCCGGGGGATCGCCCGGGCCATAGGATATGGCCGGCTTCCGGTCCCCGACAGGTTCGTGGTGATCCTCCCCGGATGGTCCGATGTGGTCACCCTCTCCTCCGACTTGGCCTGCCTGGGCCGGGAGGTGTCTCCCCTGCTGCCTCCGGTGCCCCTGGGGGTGAAGGAGGGAGTTCAGGCCCACCTGCTCCACCGGGGGCGGGTGCTGGAGGATTGGATCCGTCTTGGGGGGGGGCTGATCACCTCCGCTGCTGGGGCGGTGCTGCCTGCCCTCTCCCCTTCCGGGCACTTCCAGCTCCGCAAGGGGGACCGATGCAGGTCCTCGCTCATACATTGGATATCCTCCCAGGGCTACGAGCGGGTTCCGGTGGTCTGGGCCCCGGGGCAGTGGGCCCTAAGGGGGGCCCTGGTGGACCTGTTCCCCCCGGGGGATAGGGCCATCCGGGTGGCCTTCGACGACGACCTAGTGGAGGAGATCCGGGTCTTCTCCCCCGAGACCCAGCGGGCGGTGGCCTCCCTGGACTCCTGGGAGATGGGGGGGCTCAAGGGGGGAAGGAGCCTAACCCTTCTGGACGTCCCGGTCCCCTTCGGCCTGGTGGTCTTCGAGCCCGGCCAGGTGGAGATCCAGTGCGAGTCTGCGGTCTGGCTTTGGGAGCAGATGAGGGAGGAGATCCACTCCCTTCCCGGTGCGGCGGACTGGTCCTCCCTGGCCTCGAGGGTGCAGGGGGTGATCCGGGTCTCCTCCTCCCAGGGGGATCCCTCCGCCATGCTGGAGCGGGTGCCCAACTTCGCCGGACGGCTTAAGGAGGCGGAGGGATTCGTCCTGGACATGAGGTCCAAGGGCTTCAGGACCCTATTCCTGGGCAGTACCCGGGGCTACGTGGAGTGGGCCGCCGGCTGCGGTATGGAGGTCATTCGGGGTTCCGCCTCCGAGGGGGCGTTGGACCTGTCCGAGAGGGTTCTGTACCTCTCAGAGGTGGACGTGGCGGGGGTTCGTCCCCCCTCGTCCCCGGCGGGCAAGCCCCCGGCGGACGTCTTGGACTCCCTCATATCCGGGGACCTCATGGTCCACGAGGACTACGGGGTATGCCGCTTTCTGGGGATCGAGATGATCGAGCAGGGGGGCGTCCAGCAGGACTACATAGCCCTTGAGTTCGCCCAGGGAAAGCGGTTGCTGATGCCCACCTACCGGATAGCCAGGCTCTACCGTTACGCGGGGGATCCGGCGGAGGCGGAGCTGGACTCCCTGAAGCGGGGTCGGTGGAGCCGCAGTTACCAGGAGGCCAAGGAAAAGGCCCGGGAGGCGGCGGAGCGGCTCCTCTCCGCCCAGGCCAGGCGTCACTCCGCCCGGGGCATCGCCTTCGATCCACTGGAGAGGGAGATGGAGGAGCTGAGGTCCACCTTCCCTTACCGGGAGACGGTGGATCAGGTCCGGTGCTGGGAGGAGATAAGGGCGGACATGGAGCGGCCGGTTCCCATGGACCGGCTTCTGGTGGGGGACGTGGGCTTCGGCAAGACCGAGCTGGCCCTGAGGGCCGCCTTCAAGGCCGCCATGTCGGGTTACCAGGTGGTGGTGGTGACCCCCACCACCCTCCTGGCCTCTCAACACCTGTCCACCTTTGCGTCCAGGCTATCCCCCTTCCCCCTGCGGGTGGAGGCCCTCTATCGCTTCGTCCCCCGGAGTCGCCAGGAGGAGATCCTGAATGACTTCGCGGAGGGGCGGGTGGACATCCTGATAGGCACCCACCGGATCCTGGGGGACGACGTCCGGGCCAGGAACCTGGGGCTCATCGTGCTGGACGAGGAGCATAGGTTCGGAGTGATGCAGAAGGAGAGGTGGAGGGAGCGCTTCCCCGGGGCGGACGTGCTGATGCTCTCCGCCACTCCCATCCCAAGGACCCTTCAGCTGGCCTTGGGGGGGTACAAGGACATATCGGTGATGACCACGCCACCGGTGGATCGACGGCCGGTGGTGACCGTGGTGTCCCCCTGGCAGGACGAGCTGGTGAAGGGGGCGGTGTTGAGGGAGCTCAGCCGGGGTGGGCAGGTGTTCTGGGTGCATAACCGGATACAGTCCATGCACCGGGCATTCCTGCGAGCCAAGGCCCTGCTCCCCGGGGTCCGGGTGGAGATGGCCCACGGCAGGATGAGGGACTCGGAGCTGGAGTCCCTGATGGCCCGCTTCGTGGAGGGAAGGCTGGACGTGCTGCTCTGTACCACCATAATAGAGAGCGGCCTTGACCTGCCGAGGGTTAACACCATAATAGTCGAGGACGCCCACCGGATGGGTCTGGCCCAGCTCTATCAGCTCCGGGGGAGGGTGGGTCGCAGGTCCGATCAGGCTTTCGCCCTGTTCCTCTACCCCCGGGGGGCTGAGGCGGGCAGGGCCCTAGAGAGGCTTGAGGCCATAGGGTCCCTGGAGGAGCTGGGTTCCGGCTTCCACCTGGCCATGATGGACCTGTCCATCCGGGGCGGCGGGGAGCTGTTGGGAACCGCCCAGCACGGACACGTATCCAGCCTCTCTCCAGAGCTCTACTTCCAGATGCTGGAGCGTGAGGTCACAAGGCTCAAGGGGGGAGCGGAGCTGCCCCCGGTGGAGTGGGGCTACTCCCCCTCGATCCCCGAATGGTACGTGGAGGACCAGCCCCTGAGGGTCAGGCTCTACCGTCGGCTGTTCCTCCCGATGGATGCCTCGGAGCTGGACCAGCTACGGGATGAGATGGTGGACCGGTTCGGTCCCGTGCCTCACCAGGTGGAGGAGCTGATCCTGGCGGCGCGACTAAGGGTGCTCCTGGCTGGGTTGGCGTCGGAGATCACTATAGGTAGAGATCAGGTTCAGGTCCGGTTCAGGGATTCGGCGGCGGTGCCCAAGGGGCTTCCTCCCATTTGGCGCGTCAAGGGTGTGGTGACGGTGGGGCCCGCAGGCGTCCGGGGGCTCTCGGAGCTGATCGAGGCCCTGTCCAGGTGGGTTACCGTTTGAACTGGAGGTGTTGGTTTGAGCTCCTCTCTTGGGTGCAAGGTGGAGAAGCTGGTGTCGATAATGGAACGTCTCAGGTCCCCCGGCGGCTGTCCTTGGGATCGGGAACAGACCCTGGGATCCCTCAGGAGATATATAATCGAGGAGGCCTTCGAGCTGGTGGAAGCCATAGATCAGATGGATCTTGGTGCCATCCGGGAGGAGGCGGGGGATCTGCTGTTGCAGGTGCTGTTCATATCCCAGATCGCCAAGGAGCAGGGGGACTTCAATCTGGGGGACGTGGTGGACGGGCTGGTCAACAAGTTGATTCATCGGCACCCTCACGTGTTCGGTGACGTTGAGGTGTCGTCCGCTGAGGAAGTGAGCCGCAACTGGGAGGCCATAAAGTCCCGGAAGCGGATCCAGGAGGATAGGGACGGGTCCGCCATGGCGGGGATCCCCAGGGGGTTGCCGGCCCTCTTGAGGGCCCTTAGGATCCAGGAGCGGGCCGCCAAGGTAGGGTTTGACTGGGGTCCAGGGGACCAGGGGCCGGTGCTGGATAAGATCTCCGAGGAGGTCCAGGAGGTTCTGGAGGCCCTCTCGTCCGGTGAGGTGGATCGGATGAGGGACGAGGTGGGTGACCTGCTGTTCGCGGTGGTGAACCTGGCCCGCCGGACGGGGATCGACCCCGAGGAGGCCCTCAGGGGTTCCTGTGACAAGTTTGACCGGCGATTCAGGGCCATGGAGGGCATGATCTCCAGCCCGGGGGCCATGTTGGACATGTCCCTGGAGGAGCTGGACTCCCTCTGGGAGAGGGCCAAGGAGTCGGAGGGGCGCTAGCCCCCTGATCGATAAAGACCATATGGAAGGTGTGATCCAGTTGGAGGAGCAGATCAAGAAGCTTATCGAGGAAGAGATAAGGCCCGCCCTTCAGTCCCACGGGGGCGACATAGACTTCAAGGGCTTCGACCAGGCCAGTGGGGTGGTAACCGTGGCCCTCACCGGGGCCTGTGGGACCTGCCCGTTCGCCCAGGAGACTTTGAGGGTCCAGGTGGAGCAGGTCATAAGGCGTTCGTTCCCGTCGGTGACCGCCGTCAAGCGGGAAGGCTAGATCGCATCGCATGGACGGTAGCCCTTTGAGCATCAAGGTCCCACCGTTCCCGGGGCAGGACAGGGTCCTGGAGGAGCTGGAGAGGGGCCTTTCGGTTCAGATCCTCCACCGGGGGGACTCGGTGACCATAAGGGGAGGGGAGGAGGCGATCCGGGGCGCCGCGGAGCTCCTGTCTCGCATATCCGCCCTGGGGGACGATCTCCTTCCCCTGGATCCTCACGTGCTCAGGGAGGCCATGGAGGAGGTCCGCCGGGGGGGCCCTCCCAGTTCCCTGGAGGATGCCCGTGGCCTGGTGGTATACCAGACCGCCAAGGGCCGTCAGGTGAGGCCCCACACCAAGGGTCAGAGGGATTACGTCAGGGCCCTTACGGCCAGCGACGTGACCTTCGCCATCGGCCCCGCCGGGACCGGCAAGACCTACCTGGCGGCGGCCTTCGCCCTATCGATGCTCAAGCGGGGGGCCATAAACAGGATAGTCCTGGTGAGGCCCGTGGTGGAGGCGGGGGAACGGCTGGGCTTCCTGCCCGGGGACATAATGGAGAAGGTGGAGCCCTACCTTCGTCCCCTGTACGACGCCTTTTTCGACCTCCTGAGCCCCGACAAGTTCATGAGGTTGCTGGATCGCAAGGTGATCGAGATCGTCCCCTTGGCCTACATGAGGGGGAGGACCCTGAACGACAGCTTCATAATACTCGACGAGGCCCAGAATACCACCCCGGAGCAGATGAAGATGTTTCTCACCCGGATGGGCATGGGCTCCAGGGCGGTGATAACCGGGGACGTAACCCAGGTGGACCTGCCCCAAGGTAGGGAGTCGGGGCTTGCGGGGGTGGAGGCCATATTGGGGGGCATAGAGGGGATATCCTTCGTGCGCCTCTCCGCCGCCGACGTGGTGAGGCACCCCATAGTCCAGAAGATAGTGCGGGCCTACGAGGACCATGAGGGCAAGGGGAGAGAGGCTTAAGGGATTGAGGCCCGTTGGGGGCCTCAATCCCTTGGACCCCCAGGGGGGGTGGTTTGTCCTCTTGGCGGTGACCCTCTTCGCCCTGGGGGTGCTGTCCAACTGGTGGCTGATCGAGAGGCCCCGGGGGTTCATGGTGGGGGAGCCCGCGCCGGTGACCTACAGGATCAGGACCTCCTGGCTCAGGGGGCTGGGGGTCAAGGACGTCATGTTGGGCACCGCCAAGGTTCTCCTGGAGTCCCCGGAGGACGTCCTCTCCCCTCGGCTCCTGGGGCTCATCATGTCAATGGACGGACCAAGGCGGGGCAGGATAATAACCTCCTCCGCGGCGGTGGTCGAGATGGCCGCCGCGGGCCGGCTGGACCTCTCGGACCGTCGGTCGGTGGAGGCGGCGATCTGGAGCATGGTTGACCGGCTCCAGATGGACCAGGGGGACAAAAACGTGGTCTTCCAGGTGGTCCTGGAGGTGGTGGAGTCCGCTGAGTCCGCTGGTTCGGTGGGCAGCGTCATCGCCTACGAGGGTCAGATGATAAACGACGGACTGGCCAGGCTGCTGATGTCCGAGGGTTACCGGGACAGGTCGTTCCCCTGGAAGAGATTTGCTTGGTCCCTTCTGGCGGTGATGGCCTGGTCCGCCATGAGCTGGTCCCTCTTCTCCCGATCCACGGGCGGCAGGGACGACATGAAGCCCCGGCAGTGGTGCTTCGTCCTCTCGGTGGTGATCCTCTGCTGGGGGGTGCAACTGGTGCTCTCCTTCTGGCTCATGGACCTGATGTTCCCTGCCGCCCTGGCCTCCTGGCTGTTCCTGACGTTGCCGGTGGCCCCCGCCTTCGGCCTCTCGTTGGGTTGGGGCATAGTGGGTGCCATAATATGCTTCGTCTACTTCCCCCCCCTTGCGGCGGTCCAGGTAGTCCAGGCGGTGCTCTCCTCCGGCTTGGGCTACGTGCTCCTCAAGGGCAGCACCTCACGCCTCTCCCTCCTTGGAAGGCTGGTCTCCTACTTTGCCCTGATAGCCGTGGCCTCCATTTTCGTCCGATGGGGCTTCGGGGCCCCCATGGACATGAACCTGTTCCTGACTTACGGGGTCCTGTCCCTCCTGTGCCCCAGCCTGATCCTGGCCCTGTTGCCCCTGTGGGAGAGGCTGTTCGGCGTCATCTCCCCCCTCATGCTGATGGAGCTGAGCCACCCCTCCAGCGCGCTTCTGAAGCGGCTCCAGCTGGAGGCCCCTGGCACCTACCACCACTGCCTGACGGTGGGCACCATAGCGGAGGAGGCGGCGGAGCGGCTGGGGCTGGAGGGCCTCCTGGTCAGGGCCGGGGCCTACTATCACGACATAGGCAAGCTCCGCCGGCCCAAGTTCTTCATCGAGAACCAGGTGGGGGAGAACGTGCATGACGGACTGTCCCCGTCCCTCTCCGCCCTGGTCATCCTCTCCCACGTAAAGGACGGCCTCGAGATGGCGGATCAGTACGGCCTGCCCGACTTCGTAAAGGACTTCATCTCGGAGCACCACGGCACCACCTGCCTGGCCTACTTTTACCGGAAGGCCAAGTCCATGGGCGAGGATGTCCCCATCGAGCAGTTCTCGTACCCCGGGCCGCCCCCCCGGAGCAGGGAGACCGCCCTGGTGATGCTGGCTGACTCGGTGGAGGCGGCGGCCAAATCCATGGGATCCAAGTTGGACGACCCATCGGAGCTGGAGGGGATGGTGGAGGAGGTAATAAAATCCAAGCTGGACTCCCATCAGCTCGATCAGGTGGACTTCACCATACAGGACATGAGGATCATAAGGGACTCCTTTGTGAAGACCCTGAGGTCCATGAGGCACACCCGGGCGGTCCGCCCCGTCTGAGCGGACCCTGGAGGGCCTACCATCGTTTGGATTGTGAGTGATCGTTTTGGATTTGAGGGTTTCGTTGTCCATATCGGGGTCGGTCCCCCCCCTCTTTGAGGACCTGAAGGAGACGCTGGAGGGTGCCTGGGAGAGGTTCCTCCGGGAGCATCGCTCCCTAATCCCCCACCAGGTGGAGGGGGTGGAGGTGAGCCTCTCCTTCGTGGAGCCGGAGGCCATGAGGGAGGTGAACCTCAAGTATAGGCAGGTCGACAGCTCCACCGACGTGCTCTCCTTCCCCCTTTGGGAGGAGGATGGGCGGTTCTCCCCCCCGGTGGGGTGGCGGTGGCTGCCCCTGGGGGATGTGCTGGTCTGCGTTCAGGACGTGGAGCCCCTGGGGGAGGGGGATAGGGCCCGCGGGGTGCTCCTGGTGATCCATCACGGGTTCCTTCACCTCCTTGGGTTCGATCACGGGGACGAGGAGCAGCGGCGGGAGATGTGGCTTCTGCAGGATGAGCTGATGGGCTTTACGGTATAATGTTTGAGCAAGGGTTGTTTAATTGCAAGCCCCCATGGGGGCCTAGAAAGGGAAGGGAAACAAGGTGACCGATGAAGTAGGCAGTAAATTCCTCTACATCTACCTTTTGTCTCTTTTGGCCGCGTCTTTCCTTTTCAGCGCCATGGAGACCGCCATGACCGCCGTCTCCAAGGCCCGATTGGCCGCCCTTGAGGAGGCGAACCCCCACAGGAGGCGGCACCTGTCCTGGTTGGCCTCCCACCGGCAGAGGGCCCTCACGGTGACCCTGGTGGGCAACAACCTGGTGAACATATCCGCCAGCGCCATAGCGTCCGCGGTGGCGGTGTCCCTGGTCGGGGGGGACGGGATATGGATATCGGTGCTCCTCATGACGGTGGTCATCGTGTTCTTCTGTGAGATCCTGCCCAAGGCCTCTGCCATAGCCAGGCCCGACGGCTTCCTCCTCAACCTGCTACCGGTGATACGGCTTCTCAACTTCCTCCTGTGGCCGGTCATATCCCTGGTCCAGTGGATCCTGACCTTCCTGGGTAGGACCATGGGGATCCGTTTGGATACCGCCTCCCTGGTCACCCGGGAGGAGATAGATCACATGGTGAAGGAGGGCAGCGCCAGCGGCGCCCTGGAGGAGGAGGAGAGGAAGATGATCCACGGGATCATCTCCTTTGAGGAGACCCGGGTGTCGGAGATAATGGTCCCCAGGACCGATGTGGTGGCGGTGGTGGCGGGTAGCACCGTGAGGGATGCGGTTAGGATCTTCATGGACAGCGGCCATTCCCGGATGCCCATATACGAGGGTGACATGGATCACGTGGTGGGGATCCTTTACGTCAAGGATCTTTTGCGGAACCTGACCCAGGGGGATATGGATCGGCCGGTGGAGGACTGCAAGCGGGACTGCCTGTTCGTGCCGGAGACCATGAGGATAGGGGAGCTCTTCGACAGGATGAAGAAGGCCCGGGTCCACATGGCGGTGGTGGTGGACGAGTACGGGGGCACCGCCGGGCTTGTGACCCTGGAGGACCTTCTGGAGGAGATAGTGGGGGAGATCCAGGACGAGTACGACGAGGAGATTCCCCCCATCCAGGAGGAGGGTGGGGTCTTCGTGGTTCAGGGGCACGTCCACCTGGAGGACCTGTCCGAGGCGCTGGGACACCAATTCCAGGCGGAGGACGTGGACACCGTGGCGGGTTTCGTTCTGTCCATCCTGGGGGCCTTCCCCGAGGAGGGACAGGGGATACTCTACGATGACTGGTCCATAGAGGTCACCAAGGTGCAGGGGCACAGGATAATGGAGGTAAGGTTCAGGAGGTTGGAAGATAGATTTGGGGGGGATGAGGATGATTAACCTTACGGAGGAGGAACTTGACCGGCTTTGGGAGTTGGCGTTGAAGGCCCGGGGCAGGGCATATAGCGGCTACTCCGGGTTCTCGGTGGGGGCAGCCCTTCTGTGTGATGATCGGAAGGTTTTCCTGGGTTGCAACGTGGAGAACAGTAGCTACGGTCTGACCCAGTGTGCCGAGAGGTCCGCCATATGCTCCATGGTGGCCGCCGGGAGTTCCAAGCCGGTGGCCATAGCGGTAAGGGGGCCCGAGGACGTGGACTGTTCCCCCTGTGGAGCCTGCAGGCAGGTCCTCATGGAGCACAACCCGGATATGTTGGTGCTCTTCCAATGGGGAGGGCAGAGGGTGGAGGTAAGGTGCCGGGAGCTCCTGCCCTACGGGTTCGAGCTGAAGGAGAGGGATTGATGGAGGTAGGCTTCAGGTCCGGTTGCGTGGCCCTTCTGGGCAGGCCCAACGTTGGCAAGTCGTCCCTTGCCAACGCCCTGGTGGGGGAGAAGGTGATGGCGGTCTCCCCAAAGGCTCAGACCACCAGGCACGCCATACGGGGCATAGTCCAGGGGGATGGCTACCAGATCGTCCTGGTGGACACCCCGGGGGTTCACGAGCCCCGTCACGACCTGGGGAGGTTCATGATCTCCCAGATAAGGGCCGCGCTGGAGGACGTGTGCGGCATATGCTTCGTGGTGGACGCCACCTCCAAGGGGATCTCGTCCCTGGACCGTCGGGTCCTGGAGTGGATCCAGGAGGCGGGGCGTCCCGCCCTCCTCTGCGTCAACAAGGTGGACCTGTTGGCTCGTAAGGACGACTTCTGGGACGTGGTGGCCCTTTACCAGGACCAGTACCGTTTCGATGCGGTGGTGCCCGTATCCGCCACCCAGGGAACCAACCTGGACGTGTTGAAGGAGGCCATGGTCAAGTGGCTTCCCGAGTCCCTGCCCCTCTTCCCGGAGGAGTTCCTGATAGACAGGACCGAGCGCTTCCTGGCGGAGGAGATAATAAGGGAGAAGATCTTCCTTGCGGTGGAGGAGGAGGTACCCCACTGCGTGGCGGTGGTGGTGGAGTCCTTCAAGAGCCCCGACGAGTACCCGGACAGGAAGCGCCTGGCGGTCCGGGCCTCCATCGTGGTGGAGAAGGAGGGGCAGAAAGGGATAATAATAGGGGCCAACGGCAGGATGATAAAGGCCATAAGGGAGGCCGCGGAGTCGGACATGGAGAGGGCCTTCGGGTACCCGGTGGACCTGGACCTGTGGGTGAAGGTGAGGCCCAAGTGGAGGAAGAACCCCTCCATGTTGAGGCACATGGGGTACGGTTCCTGAGCCTTGAGGTCCCTGCCGCTTCACCTTCATCGGCACCTTCCCCGGGGGGACCTGCTGGCTCACGGGGTGGTGGTCCGTCGGGAGGAGAGGGAGAGGTCCAGGCGGGTCCTCTTCCTCCTTAGGGGGCACGGGCTCATCTGGGGCACCGTTCCGTTGGGGAGCCGGTCCACCCTGGGGGCCGCCACGGAGGTCATGTCCTGGGGAGAGTTTCGCTTCCACTGCTCCGGTCGGTCGGTTGCGCTCCGGGAGGTGTCCCTGGTGGACAGCTACGTGTCCCTTAGGCATTTGCCCCTCTCCATTCGTGGGGCGGTGGACGTGCTGGAGCTGGTGGGGCATCTGCCGTGCTTCCTCCCTCAGGATGACCTGCTTACTCTGCTGTGGGGTTTCTTTTGCACCCTGAAGGAGTTGGCCCCGTCGGGGCCGGCGGAGGCCAGGTTCCTGGGGCGCTGGTTGGCCTCCGAGGGGGTATTGCCGGACCTGTCCCGCTGTTGCGAGTGCTCCTCCCCAGTTGGGGGACCGACGAGGTTGTCGGACCAGGGACCGGTCTGTTGTTGCCCCCATCGGGAGGTGTCTTTGGAGCAGCTTCGGGACCTGGGTTCCGCTGTGTATCTTCCCCATCGGAGGTTCCTTGAGTGGTGCCGGTCCAGATTTCCTGATGGGGACGCCAGGGCCTTGAGGGCCCGGTGGGAGGTTATAATCCTCTGGATGAGGGGCCTTGTCAGGGCTAACATTTTGCTAACCGGGAGGGAGACCCTTGAACTTTCAAGAGATAGTGATGAGGCTTGAGCGTTTCTGGGCAGACCAAGGCTGCGTCATACAGCAGCCCTACGACATAGAGGTGGGGGCCGGAACTATGAACCCCGCCACCACCCTCAGGGTGCTGGGGCCCGAGCCCTGGCGGGTGGCCTATGTGGAGCCCTCCAGACGCCCCACCGACGGCCGCTACGGGGAGAACCCCAATCGGCTGCAGCACTACTACCAGTATCAGGTGATAGTCCAGCCCGCCCCGGAGGACATCCAGGAGATATACCTGGAGAGCCTCAAGGCCCTGGGCATCGACCCGGCGGATCACGACATAAGGTTCGTGGAGGACGACTGGGAGTCTCCCACCATAGGGGCCTGGGGCCTGGGGTGGGAGGTGTGGCTTGATGGCATGGAGGTAACCCAGTTCACCTACTTCCAGCAGGTGGGGGGGATAGACATGGAGTCCGTGCCGGCGGAGATAACCTATGGCCTGGAGCGGATCGCCATGTTCGTCCAGAAGGTGGACAACGTCTACGACCTAAAGTGGGTTGGTGACGTGCGGTACGGGGACATCCACCATCAGGGGGAGGTGGAGCACTCCACCTACAACTTCGACGTGTCGGATCCAAAGATGCTCTTCGAGCTCTTCTCCCTGTACGAGCGGGAGGCCAAGCGGGTCCTGGAGAGCGGGCTGGTGCTCCCCGCCTACGATTACGTGCTCAAGTGTTCTCACACCTTCAACCTGCTGGACGCCAGGAGCGCCATAAGCGTCACCGAGCGGACCGGCTACATAGCTCGAGTCCGGGCGTTGGCGGGGGCCTGCTGCAGGGCCTACGCGGAGCAGAGGCGGACCATGGGTTACCCGCTCATGGGCAAGTTCGCGGATCGCAATGGATCTTTCGGGGGGGGCGAGTAGTCATGGGGAGCTTCAGGGACCTTCTCTTCGAGATAGGCACCGAGGAGATACCGGCCTCCTTCCTGGCCTTCGGGCTTGAGGAGGTCAAGCGGCTGGCTAAGGAGGAGCTGGAGGCGGCCAGCCTTCGCTACGGGGCCATAGAGTCCTATGGGACCCCTAGGAGGCTGGCGCTCTACGTTAGGGACCTGGCGGAGAGGCAGGACGACGTGGAGGAGGAGATCCGGGGGCCCATGTGGAGCCAGGCCTTCGATCCCAACGGTCACCCCACCAAGGTGGCGGTGGGCTTCGCCAAGAGCCGGGGCGTGGAGGTGGACGCCCTGGAGATGAGGGACGTGAAGGGGGTGCCCTACGCCTTCGCGGTGGTCCGCCGGGAGGGGCAGGAGACCTCCTCCCTCCTGCCGGACATATTGAGCCGGATCCTTCATCGGCTGGTGTTCCCAAAGAACATGTACTGGAGCGACCCGTCGGTCCGATTCGCCCGCCCCATCCGGTGGCTCGTGGCCCTCTGGGGGGACCAGGTGATCCCCGTCACGGTGGGCAACGTGACCAGCGGCAGGGTGAGCCGGGGACACCGTTTCCTTGGCAAGAGGGCGGTGGAGATCCGCTCCGCCGGGGAGTACCTGGACGCCCTCTACGGGGAGTTCGTCATAGCCCATCCGGGCAAGCGGCGGGAGAAGATGCTTTCCGCCATAGCCTCCCTGGAGAATGAGATGGGGGGAAAGGTGGAGCTGGACCCGGATCTGGTGGAGGAGAACTGCAACCTGGTGGAGTACCCGGTCCCCTTCTTTGGCACCTTCGACGCCTCCTTCCTGGAGATGCCCCAGGAGGTGCTCTGCACCACCATGAAGAAGCACCAGCGCTACTTCCCGGTTAGGGACTCCAAGGGCAACCTGGCCCCCTGCTTTGTGGGGGTCAGCAACAACCAGGCCACCCTGATGCAGAACGTGAGGGAGGGTAACGAGAGGGTCCTGCGGGCCCGTCTCTCCGACGCGTCCTTCTTCTGGGATGAAGACCGTAAGAAGGGGTTGGCCAGCCGGGTGGAGGCCTTGAAGAACGTGGTCTATCAGGAGAAGCTGGGGTCCGTCTACGACAAGGTCCAGAGCGTCAGATCCGTGGCCCTGTGGCTGGGTGAGCAGCTGGGCATGGTGGACAAGCTCAACCTGCTGGATCGGGCGGCGCTGCTCTCCAAGGCGGACTTGGTAACCAGCATGGTCTACGAGTTCCCGGAACTGCAGGGGGTGATGGGTAGGGAGTACGCCCGTTGTAGCGGCGAGGCGCCGGAGGTGGCGCTGGCGCTTTACGAGCAGTACTTGCCCCGGTTCGCGGGGGATAGCCTGCCCAGTCAGCCCATAGGGGCGGTGCTGGGGGTGGCGGAGAGGGCCTACACCATAGTGGCCATCCACCACGTGGGGCTGGAGCCCACCTCATCCCAGGACCCCCACGGCCTCAGGCGGGCCGCCCGATGCATAAACGAGATCCTGTGGGGGCTCGATCTTGACGTGGCGGTGGATCAGCTGTTCCTGAAGGTGGCGGAGGTGCTGGGGGCGGATCGGCCCGTGGTTGAGAAGGCCATGGAGTTCTTCCGGCAGCGGCTTTTGGTGCAGCTCCGGGAGAGGGGTTTCAGCCATGGGCTGGTTAGCCTTGGGGTGGACTGCATATGGTCCAGGCCCCTTCAGGCGCTGAAGCTCCTGGAGGTGCTGGAGGGACTCAAGGGGGAGGATTGGTTCGGGAGCCTGGTGACCGCCGCCATAAGGGTCAGGAACATCCTCCTCAAGGCCAAGGACGAGAGGATAGCCTCGGAGATGGACGGGGCGGAGGGGGTGGAGCTGGAGCTGCTGAACGAGCTTCGGGCGGTTCGCCCCTGTCTGGACGAGGCGTTGGGGGAGTTCGACTGGCATCAGGTGGCCCGGCTCCTACACCGGCTCGAGGGCCCCGTGCGGGCCTTCTTCGATGGGGTCATGGTGATGGATCAGGACCCGGAGGTGAGGGCCAGGAGGCTTGGCATCCTAAAGGAGGCCCAGGGACTCTTCGACCTGATCGGGGACTTCAGCAACCTCAAGGGGGAGGTTAAGGGATGAGCCAAGACTCGGTTGAGCTCTACGTGGTTTCGGACTTCACCGGTGAGACCGCGGAGCACGTGGCCCGGGCGGCGGTGAGCCAGTTTGGCCCCGACGCGGTGAGCCTGGTGCGGTTCCGTTACGTGAGCGACCAGGAGAAGGGGATGGAGGTCCTGAGGGCCGCGGCGGAGAGGAACGCGGTCCTGGTCTGCACCCTGGTGGACCACGGTCTGAGGCACTGGTTCGTACAGAGGGCCCTGGAGCAGGGGAACGAGGTGGTGGACATCCTTGGCCCCATCCTGGACATCCTGGGCCGCCGGCTCAACCGGAAGCCCCTGGAGACCCCGGGGCTCTTGAGGCGCATGGACGAGGAGTACTTCCGCCGGGTGAAGGCCATAGAGTTCGCCATAAGGTGCGACGACGGCAAGTCCCCGGAGATGCTTGGGGAGGCGGAGCTGGTGGTTATAGGGGTATCCAGGACCAGCAAGACGCCGCTTTCCATGTACCTGGCCCACAAGGGGATCGCCACCGCCAACGTGCCCCTGGTGCCCGAGGCGGATCCCCCGGAGGAGCTGTTCAAGGTGCCATCCGAGAGGGTGGTGGGGCTGATAATAGCCCCCGAGAAGCTGATCCAGATAAGGCGGGAGAGGTTGAAGGTCCTCGGGTTGGACGCGGACGTGTCATCCTACGCCCAGTGGGAGAGGGTGGAGGAGGAGCTTAACTTCGCCAAGTCCATAATGCGGAGGGTGGGGTGTCGAATCTTCGACGTGACCAACCGGGCCATAGAGGAGACCGCCCAGGAGATCCTGGATTACGTTGGCAAGTAGGCTTTTCTCCTGCTGTTTGAGAGAAGAATAGATAAGCTGGGGAGGTCGTTGCGATGACGGATAGGAAGTGGGTCTACCAGTACGAAGAGGGCAGGGCGGATATGAAGGGCCTTCTAGGGGGCAAGGGGGCCAACCTGGCCCAGATGTGGAACATAGGGCTCCCGGTGCCTCCGGGGTTCATCATCACCACCGAGGCTTGCAAGGCCTACTGGTCCGATCCGGAGGGGTTGATGGATTCCATATGGCCCCAGGTTAGGGATGCGGTGTCCAAGCTGGAGGAGAGGACCGGGAAGGCCTTCGGGGGCGCCGAGAATCCACTCCTGGTGTCCGTCCGGTCCGGTGCGCCCGTGTCCATGCCGGGCATGATGGACACCATCCTCAATCTGGGGCTCAACGAGGCCACGGTGGACGCGTTGGCTGCCGCGTCGGGGGATCAGCGGTTCGCCTGGGACAGCTATCGGCGGTTCATCCAGATGTTCTCCGACGTGGTGCTAGGGGTTGATATAGGGGAGTTCGAGTTCCTCCTCTCCCGGGTCAAGGGGGGGCAGGGGTGTTCCTACGACCACGAGCTGACCCACCAGTCCCTCAGGAAGCTGGTTGAAAGCTACCTCAGGCTACTGGACTCCAAGGGGATAAAGTTCCCCACCGATCCCTGGGAGCAGCTTCGCCTGGCGGTGGAGGCGGTGTTCAAGAGCTGGAACACTCCTCGGGCGGTGACCTACCGAAGCATCCACCAGATCCCCGATGACCTGGGCACCGCGGTCTGCGTGGTCTCCATGGTCTACGGCAACCTGGGGGACGACTGCGGCACCGGAGTCTGCTTCACCCGGGACCCCTCCACCGGCGAGAGGCGTCTCTACGGGGAGTTCCTGGTCAACGCCCAGGGGGAGGATGTGGTGGCGGGCATAAGGACCCCCCGCCCCATATCGGAGCTCAAGTCCACCATGCCAGAGGTCTACGAGGAGCTGGTGAAGCTCACGGAGCTCCTGGAGAGGCACTATAGGGACATGCAGGACATAGAGTTCACCGTGGAGAGGGGGCGCCTGTATCTCCTCCAGACCAGGAACGGCAAGAGGACCGCCAAGGCGGCGGTCAGGGTGGCGGTGGAGATGGTCCGGGAGGGGCTCATAACCCCCGAGGAGGCGGTCCGCCGGGTCACCCCGGACCAGGTGGAGCAGTTGCTTCATCCCCAGCTGGACCCGACCCTCAAGTTTGACGTGCTGGCCAAGGGGCTTCCCGCCTCGCCGGGGGCAGCGGTGGGCAAGGTGGTGTTCGATGCCGACGAGGCGGAGAGGATGGGCAAGGGGGGAGAGGACGTTATCCTGGTCCGTCCCGAGACCACCCCGGACGACATTCACGGTCTCTTCGCCGCCCGGGGCATACTTACCAGCCACGGGGGGATGACCAGCCACGCGGCGGTGGTGGCCCGGGGGTTGGGGAAGCCCTGCGTCTCCGGTTGTGAGGCCCTGGACATCGACCTGGCCCGAGGTGTGATGCGGGTGGGCCAGAGGGAGATAAGGAAGTACGAGGTCATAACCATAGACGGCTCCCGGGGCCTGGTGGCGCTTGGGGCGTTGCCCCTGGTGCAGCCCAGCTTCAGCGACGACTTCCGGGAGTTGCTGGATTATGCGGACGGGCTCTCCAGGCTGGAGGTCTGGGCTAACGGGGACACCCCGGAGGACGCCCAGCGGGCCCGGAGCTTCGGCGCCCGGGGCATAGGGCTCTGCAGGACGGAGCACATGTTCATGCAGGCGGACAGGCTGCCGGTGATGCAGGAGATGGTGGCATCGGTCACCAAGGAGGAGCGGATCGAGGCCCTGTCGAAGCTGAAGGTGATGCAGAAGGAGGACTTCGTAGGGATATTCAGGGCCATGGAGGGACTGCCGGTGACGGTGAGGCTCCTGGACCCGCCGCTTCACGAGTTCCTGCCCAAGGTGCCGGAGATGAGGGAGCGCCTCGAGGCCCTGGAGGCGGAGGGGAAGGGGGACGGTCCCGAGGCCCGGAAGATAAGGGTCCTGATACAGAGGGCTGAGAGCCTCAAGGAGGCGAACCCCATGTTGGGTTTCCGGGGTTGTCGGCTGGGGATCATCTACCCGGAGATATACGAGATGCAGGTGGAGGCCATCTTCGAGGCGACGGTGGAGCTCATGAGCCAGGGGGTCCAGGTCTACCCGGACATCATGATGCCCCTGGTGGGCACCAAGGAGGAGATGCGTCGCCTTAGGGAGATGGTGGACTCCAAGGCCAAGGAGTTCGAGGCCCGGCTTGGCGGTGAGATCCCCTACATGGTGGGCACCATGATAGAGGTCCCCCGGGCCGCCCTGGTGGCGGGGGAGCTGGCGGAGGATGCGGAGTTCTTCAGCTTTGGAACCAACGACCTCACCCAGACCACCTTCGGCTACTCCAGGGACGATGCGGAGGGCAAGTTCCTGGCGGAGTACGTGAGGATCCACGTGCTCCCCGACAACCCCTTCCATGTGCTGGACAGGTCCGGTGTGGGGCGCCTCATGGAGCTGGCGGTGAGGGAGGGGAGGCAGACCAGGCCCGACATCCAGATAGGCATATGCGGTGAGCACGGGGGCAACCCGAAGAGCATCGCCTTCTGTCACAAGCTTGGCCTCAAGTACGTGAGCTGCTCCCCCTTCCGGGTGCCGGTTGCCCGGCTGGCGGCGGCCCACGCGGCCTTGGGGTTGATAGACTGATCGCGGCGCTGAGGAGGGGACGGTTGATAAGGGCGATAGTGTTCGACTTCGATGGGCTGACGGTGGATACCGAGACCGCCTGGTACCAGGCCTTCAGTTCCGTACTGGCGGAGCGGGGGGTTCATCTCCCCCTGGCCCGCTTCCTTCAGGTGGTGGGGACCGACGATGGTCCCCTCCACGATTTCTTCCGGGAGGCCTTGGGGCAGGATTGTGATGTAAAGGCCATCGAGGATGCGGCGGCGGAGCGTTACAGGGAGATCATGATGGATCCAAGGCCCCGGGAGGGGGTTTTGGATTACCTGGAGGACGCGGCGGAGATGGGGCTGAAGGTTGGCATGGCGTCCAGCTCGGGGGCCTCATGGGTAGGTTCGTACCTAGACAGGCTAGGGATCGGTGGCTGCTTTCACGCGGTGGTCACCCGGGAGCAGGTCCAGCGGGTGAAGCCCGCCCCGGATCTGTACGTTAGGGCCCTGGAGCTCCTCCAGGTGGAACCCCATGAGGCCCTCGCCTTCGAGGACTCACTGAACGGTCTCCTGGCCGCCCGCCGCGCGGGGCTTAGATGCGTGGTGGTTCCCAATCGGGTGACCGAGTCGTTGCCCTTTAAGGGTCACGCCCTACGCTTGAGCTCCATGGGGGAGATGAGCCTATCCCAGGTTATAAGCGCCGTGGGGGGCTGAACGGCTGGGTGGGGTGCCGGGTATGAGGCTCATCTGTCGCCCGTTGAGGGACGGAAGGAAGATAAGTTGGGAGGGGACCTTCGGACCCCTCCGTTCTTGGGGGTGGGGCATTGAATACCGTTAGGGAGACCATTGAGGAGAGGGAGAGGCGGTGCCTGTCTCCTCGGGCCACCCTTGCCTCGAACTCCAGGGGGAGGCATGTGCCGGAGGATGAGTGCCCATTTAGGACCTGCTTTCAGCGGGACCGGGACCGGATAATCCACTCCAAAGCCTTTAGGCGGCTTAAGCACAAGACACAGGTACTCCTCCTCCCCGAAGGGGATCACGTGCGCACCCGGCTCACCCACACGTTGGAGGTATCCCAGGTGGCCCGCACCATAGCCAGGGCCCTCTCGCTGAACGAGGACCTTACGGAGGCCATAGCCTTGGGACACGACCTGGGGCACACTCCCTTTGGCCACATGGGGGAGAGGGTGCTGGATCGGCTCAGCCGCCAGAGGGGGCTCAACGGGTTTCACCATGCCTCCCAGAGCTTGAGAGTGGTGGACCACCTGGAGAGGGACGGCAGGGGGCTCAACCTCACCTGGGAGGTCAGGATGGGTATCCTCCAACACTCCAAGGGGCAGGTGGACGTATCCAAGGGTTTCAAGTTGGACTCCCCGTCCTCCCTTGAGGCGTGGGTGGTGAGGGTGTCGGACTCCATCGCGTACCTGAATCACGACCTGGATGATGCGGTTCGGGCCAAGTTTGTGACCCCCGGGGACCTTCCCTCCCGGGTCCTGGGCCTTGGGGAGAGGGTGTCGGACCGGATAGGCGCCATGGTGGAGGACGTGATCCGGAAAAGCTGGGATCGGGACCAGATAGGATTCAGCTCCGGCATGCTGGAGACCATGGAGGACATGAGGGCCTTCCTCAACCAGCGGCTTTACAGGTCCGCTAGGATCGTGGAGGAGGAGCCCAAGGTGGACCACCTGATAACCACCCTTTTCGAGCACCTGGAGGCCACCAGGCCCCAATGGGGGGCCCAGGCCATCGTGGATCACATATCGGGGATGACGGACCGGTACGCGCTGATGGCCTTCCGGCGGATTGCGATCCCGTCCCCCTGGGAGATGTCGATCTGATGGGTATGTGAAGGGGAGGAGGGCTACCCCTCCTCCCCTTCGCGTCAGTCGTCGATGTTGTACTTCTTGAGCAGCTGTTGGTACTTCTTCTCCACCTCGTTGGACGGGCTCGGGTCCGCCCTGTAGGGGTTGAAGCTGGGGTTGGGGGCCGGGGCGGGGGGAGCGGCCGCCGGCTTCTGGGGCTTGGAGAGCGGGCTGGCGGGGGCCTCGGTGGAGGTCCCCTGCCGCGGTTGCTCCTGGGCTGCCCCGTAGCGCATGGCGTACCTTCCCACGGTTGTGTCATCGTCCATGGGGGATAGGATCAGCTGGGGGCCGTTGGGGTCCGACCTGGCGGCGGCCACGCCACCTCCGTGGAGGGGGCACTGGGCGGTGGGGGCTTCCCCGGACTTTAGGGCTATGTAGGCCCCCTTGCAGCCCGGTGCGGTCAGGAAGCCGGTCTTGACGCATACCCGTACGAACTCCACGTTCACGTCCGACGGGACCTGGAAGCGCTGTGGTAGCTTGCGGACCTTGAGGACCCCCTCTATGAAATCCCGCCACACGGGAGCGGCGATCCGCCCTCCGGTGGCCTTGGCGCCCAGGGACCTGTGGTCGTCGTTTCCCGCGTAGACCACCGCCACCAGTCCCGGTATGCCTCCCACAAACCAGGCGTCCCCCCAGTCGTTGGTGGTCCCCGTCTTGCCGAAGGTCTGGTAGCCCGGGACGGCGGCGGGTCGTCCGGTGCCGAAGATGGTGACCTGTTCCAGGAGGGTCCTCATCTCGATGGCTGTTTCGGGAGATATGCCCCTCTCAAGCTGTGGGCCGTTTCGCTCCAGAACGTCTCCGGCTGGGGTCCTCACCTCCCGGATTGCGAAGGGGGATATCCGGTAGCCTCCGTTGGCGAAGGTTGCGAATGAGGCGGCCATCTCCAAGGGGGTTACGCTGGTGGAGCCCAGGGCTATGGACAGGTCGTTGGGAAGGTGGGGGGATGTGATCCCCATTGACCGGGCGGTGTCGATCACCGATTTGACCCCGATGATCTGGGCCAGCCTCACAACCGGGGTGTTGAGGGATCGGACCACCGCGTCGACCATGGACACCTCCCCATCGTAGCCCCCGTCGTAGTTCTTGGGGGACCAGCCGTTGGGGAAGTTCAGGGGGGCGTCTAGCAGGTGGTCCACCCCTCGGTAGCCGGACTCCAGGGCGGCGGCGTAGACTATGGGCTTGAAGGCGGATCCGGGCTGTCTGAAAGCCTGGACCGCCCGGTTGAACTTGCTCCTCTCGAAGTCGTGTCCCCCCACCATGGCCAAGATCTCCCCCGTATCGGGGTCTAGGGCAACCAAAGCCCCCTCGTACTTGAGCTTCGAAAAGGCCCTCTCCGCCGCCCGCTGCACGTCCAGGTCCAGTGTGGTATGGACTGTGAGGCCCCCCCGGTAGACCCGATCGGTTCCGTAGGTGGGTAGCAGGTTCTTGAAAAGAATGTAGGCCACGAAATAGGGAGCCTCGGAGGAAATGCGGCTCCGTCTAGCCTTGCCCTTCAGGCTGAGGTGGTCACTTAAGGCTTCTCGATGCTGTTCAGCGGTTATCCACCCGAGCTCCAGCATGCGGCCCAGGACGTACCTTTGGCGGGTCTTGGAGGCCGTGGGGTTCTTGATGGGGGAGTAGTACTCCGGGGCTGCGATGAGCCCCGCCAGGGTGGATGCCTCCGCCAGAGTCAGGTCCGATGGTGACTTGCCGAAGTAGAACTGAGAGGCTGAACCGATGCCGTAGGTGCCGTGCCCCATGTATATGGTGTTGACATACATTTCCAGGATCTGATCTTTGGTGTATACCCGCTCAAGCCGGAGGGATAGCACCGCCTCTTTTATCTTCCTCGATAGCCTCTTCTCGTGGGAGAGGAACATGTTTCTGGACAGCTGCTGGGTTATGGTGCTTCCCCCCTGCCTGGCTCCCCGGTGTATCAGGTCTACCAGGACTGCCCGGAGGATAGCGGTCGGACTGACACCTTGATGTTCGTAAAAGTCGCTGTCCTCCGCGGCAAGCACGGACTTGATGAACCAAGGTGAGACCTTCTCCAGGGGGACTATGGTCCTGTCCTCCTGGAATAGTTTGGCTATAAGCTTGCCGTTCCTGTCCAGGATGGAGGTGGCCTGGCTGGGCTGCTTGGAGAGGATCTCCTCGGTGGTGGGCAGGTCGGCGGACACTTCCTTGAGGAACATGGTCAGCCCCACCGACGCGGCGGCGGCGGTGAGGAGCAGGGTGAGGAGAAGGATGGATAGGAGGGTCTTGATCACCCCTCCTGGGCGAGCTCTCATGGGCATGGATGCGCCTCCCGTGATTAAAAGGGTTTGGTGTTACGCTGGAGATTATAGCACCCGGGAGGGAGGAAGATTTTTTTGCGGGGGGGGTTGCACGATCGTGGGAGACGTGATAGACTACCCCCTGTCGCCGATGGCGACCAGGAACCATGCCAACTGAATACGGCGCAACGGGTCGCAAGACGCCTTTGAGTGAGAATTGCTAGGAGAGTTTGATCCTGGCTCAGGACGAACGCTGGCGGCGTGCTTAACACATGCAAGTCGGACGGTTAGTAGGTGAAAGCTTGCTGGATCCTACTGATAGTGGCGGACGGGTGAGTAACACGTGAGAACCTGACCCAAGCAGGGGGACAACTGCTGGAAACGGCAGCTAATACCCCATAGGCGGGAGACCGTTAAAGGAGTGATCCGGCTTGGGAGGGGCTCGCGGCCTATCAGCTAGTAGGTGTGGTAATGGCGCACCTAGGCGATGACGGGTAGCCGGCCTGAGAGGGTGTACGGCCACACTGGAACTGAGATACGGTCCAGACTCCTACGGGAGGCAGCAGTGGGGAATATTGGGCAATGGGGGCAACCCTGACCCAGCGACGCCGCGTGGGGGAAGAAGTCCTTCGGGATGTAAACCTCTGTTGTGTGGGAAGAAGGATGTGACGGTACCACACGAGGAAGCCCCGGCAAACTACGTGCCAGCAGCCGCGGTAATACGTAGGGGGCGAGCGTTGTCCGGAATTACTGGGCGTAAAGAGCGCGTAGGCGGCTGGATAAGTCGGCTGTGAAAGACGTGGGCTCAACTCACGGATTGCGGTTGATACTGTCTGGCTAGAGTGCGGGAGAGGGAAGTGGAATTCCCGGTGTAGCGGTGAAATGCGTAGATATCGGGAGGAACACCAGTGGCGAAGGCGGCTTCCTGGACCGCTACTGACGCTCAAGCGCGAAAGCTGGGGGAGCGAACGGGATTAGATACCCCGGTAGTCCCAGCTGTAAACGATGGATGCTAGGTGTGGGGGTCGTATGGCCTCCGTGCCGGAGTTAACGCGATAAGCATCCCGCCTGGGGAGTACGGCCGCAAGGCTGAAACTCAAAGGAATTGACGGGGGCCCGCACAAGCGGTGGAGCACGTGGTTTAATTCGATGCAAACCGAAGCACCTCACCTGGGTTTGACATGTAGGTGGTAGGGAGATGAAAGTTGAACGACCCTGGGGTAACTCAGGGAGCCTACACAGGTGCTGCATGGCTGTCGTCAGCTCGTGTCGTGAGATGTTGGGTTAAGTCCCGCAACGAGCGCAACCCCTATTGCCAGTTGCTAACGGGAGAGCCGAGGACTCTGGCGAGACTGCCGTCGACAAGGCGGAGGAAGGTGGGGACGACGTCAAGTCATCATGGCCTTTATGCCCAGGGCGACACACGTGCTACAATGGCCGGCACAGAGGGGAGCGAGACCGCGAGGTGGAGCGAATCCCAGAAAGCCGGTCCCAGTTCGGATTGCAGTCTGCAACTCGACTGCATGAAGCCGGAATCGCTAGTAATCGCGGATCAGCCAAGCCGCGGTGAATACGTTCCCGGGCCTTGTACACACCGCCCGTCACACCACCCGAGTTGGGTGTACCCGAAGTCACCGGCCTAACCTGCGAGGGGAGGAGGTGCCTAAGGTATGCTTGGTAAGGGGGGTGAAGTCGTAACAAGGTAGCCGTACCGGAAGGTGCGGCTGGATCACCTCCTTTCTAAGGAGAATAGTTTAGCGTCTGTGTGACCCGTTGCGTCGTCGTGGGCCGATAGCTCAGGTGGTTAGAGCACACGGCTGATAACCGTGAGGTCGGAAGTTCGAATCTTCCTCGGCCCACCAGTTTTAGTTGGGGATGTAGCTCAGTGGGAGAGCGCCTGCCTTGCACGCAGGAAGTCGGCGGTTCGAATCCGCTCATCTCCACCATTTTTATGCACAATGACAGAGTCCTCTTTTGGGGTTATATGAGGAAGATGGGGTTAAGGTATTAAGGGCACGCGGGGGATGCCTAGGCGCCAGATGCCGATGAAGGACGTAGCAAGCTGCGAAAAGCCACGGGGAGGCGCAAGCGGCCGTTGATCCGTGGATTTCCGAATGGGGCAACCTGCCGGGAGTAGTTCCGGCGCCCTTTATGGGGCGGGCACTCGGCGAAGTGAAACATCTCAGTAGCCGAAGGTAGGAGAAATCGAAGAGATTCCCTGAGTAGTGGTGAGCGAAAGGGGAGCAGCCTAAACACTGTGCGTGTAAGCGTGCGGGCGTTGCGCGCGGTGGGTAGAGGGACAGGCTGAGGGCGGGCCGCATCTCGTCCGGTCAGTGAGAAAGGCTCATTGTAGCGGAACCGTGTTGGGAAAGCGGGCCGCAGAGGGTGATAGCCCCGTACGCGAAACGATGAGCTCTGGCTAAGCCTGATCCCGAGTAGGGCGGAGCACGTGGAATTCCGTCTGAATCAGGGCCGACCACGGTCTAAGGCTAAATACGTCTGGCGACCGATAGTGTATCAGTACCGAGAGGGAAAGGTGAAAAGCACCCCTGGCGGGGAGTGAAATAGACCTGAAACCGCGTGCTTACAAGCAATCGGAGCCGCGCGAGCGGTGACGGTGTGCCTCTTGGAAAATGAGCCGTCGAGTTATGGTGTGTGGCGAGGTTAAGGGCTGTTAGGTCTGTAGCCGCAGGGAAACCGAGTCTGAATAGGGCGCTAGTCGCATGCCATAGACCCGAAGCCGTACGATCTATCCATGTCCAGGTTGAAGTCCGGGTGACACCGGATGGAGGACCGAACCAGGGCCTGTTGAAAAAGGCTTGGATGAGGTGTGGATAGGAGTGAAAAGCTAATCGAGTACGGTGATAGCTGGTTCTCCCCGAAATGCATTGAGGTGCAGCCTCGACGTGGAGGTGTGACGGGGGTAGAGCTACTGGATGGGTGAGGGGGCCGATGGGTCTACCGAGCTCAACCAAACTCCGAATACCGTTACACGCAGTTGGGAGTGAGACTACGGGTGAGAAGATCCGTGGTCGAGAGGGAAAGAGCCCAGACATCCGGCTAAGGTCCCGAAGCCTGCGCTAAGTGTTACAAGGATGTGGGGGTGCTGAGACAGCCAGGAGGTTGGCTTAGAAGCAGCCATCCTTGAAAGAGTGCGTAACAGCTCACTGGTCGAGCGCTCCTGCGCCGAAAATGTGGGGGGCTAAGCGCGGCACCGAAGCCGATGCATGTGCGGTTATGCCGCACATGGGTAGGGGAGCGTTCCGTATGGGGCGAAGTCAGGCTGTGAAGTCTGGTGGACCGTACGGAAGTGAGAATGACGGCATGAGTAGCGTTAGGCAGGTGTAAACCCTGCCCGCCGGAAGCCCAAGGATTCCTGGGGAAGGTCAGTCCGCCCAGGGTTAGGCGGGACCTAAGCCGAGGCCGAGAGGCGTAGGTGATGGACAGCCGGTAGACAATCCGGCCCCGCTGGTGCGCGTTATTACCGATGGGGTGACGCAGGAGGCTATGTGCGCCGGGTGATGGAAGTCCCGGTCTAAGGATGTAGGGTGTCAGGTAGGTAAATCCGCCTGGCGTGAGCCTGAGATCTGATGGGGACTGCGGTTATACGCGGGAAGGCACAGATGCCAAGCTGCCGAGAAAAGCCTCTAGGGAGTGTTACCAGCGCCCGTACTGTAAACCGACACAGGTGGGCAAGCTGAGAAGGCAAAGGTGAACGGGAGAACCCTCGTTAAGGAACTCTGCAAGTTGACCCCGTAACTTCGGGAGAAGGGGTGCCCTGTGGCGTGAATCTGGAAGCGGAGTAAGCGCTGTGGGGTCGCAGAAACCAGGCTCAGGCGACTGTTTAATTAAAACACAGGACTCTGCTGAAGGCGCAAGCCGAGGTATAGGGTCTGACACCTGCCCGGTGCTGGAAGGTTAAGGGGAGGGGTTAGCCGTCAGGCGAAGCTCTGAACCGAAGCCCCAGTAAACGGCGGCCGTAACTATAACGGTCCTAAGGTAGCGAAATTCCTTGTCGGGTAAGTTCCGACCTGCACGAATGGTGTAACGATCTGAGCGCTGTCTCGACGAGGGACCCGGCGAAATTGTGGTACTGGTAAAGACGCCAGTTACCCGTGGTGGGACGGAAAGACCCCGTGGAGCTTTACTGTAGCCTGATATTGGGTCTTGGCAATCTCTGTACAGGATAGGTGGGAGGCGTAGAAGTCATGCCGCCAGGTGTGATGGAGCCGTCGTTGGGATACCACCCTTAGGTTGCTGGGGTTCTAACCGCTAGAGCTGAACCGCTAAGCGGGACACTGTCAGGTGGGCAGTTTGACTGGGGCGGTCGCCTCCTAAAGAGTAACGGAGGCGCGCGAAGGTCACCTCATCGCGAATGGAAATCGCGAGTTGAGCGCAAGGGTATAAGGTGGCTTAACTGTGAGAGCGACAGTTCGAGCAGAGACGAAAGTCGGTCCTAGTGATCCGGTGGTACCGAGTGGAAGGGCCATCGCTCATCGGATAAAAGCTACCCCGGGGATAACAGGCTGATCTCCCCCGAGAGTTCCCATCGACGGGGAGGTTTGGCACCTCGATGTCGGCTCGTCGCATCCTGGGGCTGGAGAAGGTCCCAAGGGTTGGTCTGTTCGCCCATTAAAGCGGTACGTGAGCTGGGTTTAGAACGTCGTGAGACAGTTCGGTCCCTATCCACCACGGGCGTAGGGGATTTGAGGGGATCTGCTCCTAGTACGAGAGGACCGGAGTGGACGAACCGCTGGTGTACCGGTTGTGGCGCCAGCTGCATAAGCCGGGTAGCCATGTTCGGATCGGATAACCGCTGAAGGCATCTAAGCGGGAAACCGGCCCCGAGATGAGATCCCCCACTGGGCAACCAGGTAAGGCATCCTGCAGATGACAGGATAGATAGGCCGGAGGTGTAAGCGGTGCGAGCCGTTGAGCTGACCGGTACTAATATGCCGAGGCCTTAACCCCATCTTCCTCATGTAACCCAATTAGGGGAACATCCAGATTTCCGGTGGCCATAGCGGAGGGGAAACACCCGGATCCATGCCGAACCCGGCAGTTAAGCCCTCCAGCGCCGATGGTACTGCGGGGGGTACCCGTGGGAGAGTAGGTCGCCGCCGGTCCTTATTGTAGCGGTGGGTCTGAGAACACATCTCAGACCCACCGCTATGTTTTTTGTCCTAACTAGCCCAAGGAGACTGCCGGGTGCATCCCCCCTATCGGGGCCGCATGCGTTTTCTATTGGGGATGACTTCCAGGAGGAGTGGAGTTATATAATTTCCGTGAAGATCCGAGATGTCTCCTTGAGGCATCTCGATTAGTAATTTATAATCAACAAATCTTCCTTCTGCTTTGGGGGTGCGTCATGACCACGGAGACCAAGCATCTTCGTTTGGGGGACATACTGATTCAGGCGGGGGTTTTGACCGAGAGCACGCTGGAGGCCGCCTTGGCGGAGCAGAAGATGAGCTCCATGCGGCTTGGGGAGATACTGGTGAAGAACGGTTGGGTGTCGGAGAAGCATTTGGCGGAGGCGTTGAGCCGACAGCTTAAGGTTCCCCTGGTGTCCCTCTCCCGCTACAGGCCCACTCCGGAGGTGCTAAAGATAGTGCCCGAGAACCTGGCCAGGCGTCTCGACGTGGTACCCTTGAGCATCCTGGAGAACGACAAGTTGCTGGTGGCCACCGCGGATCCGCTTAACGTCATGGCCCTGGACGAGCTCAAGATGGCCACCGGCAGGGAGATAGACATAAGCATCGCCACCGCGTCGGAGATAAGGCGTGCCTTCGATCAGTTCTACCGGGTGCAGGCCACCTTGGAGGAGGCCATGGTGGAGGTGATGGACGAGAAGCGAGGGGCGGAGTCCTCCCTGAACCTGGTGGATGTGAGCGCCGACGACGCCCCGGTGGTCAAGCTGGTGAACTCCATAATGGAGCAGGCGGTTAAGGAGGGCACGTCGGACATCCACATAGAGGTGTTCGAGAGGAGCGCCCGAGTCAGGTACAGGATAGACGGGGCCCTGTTCGACTCCCTGGAGTACCCTAGGAACCTTCACCCAGCGGTCTGCTCCAGGATAAAGATCATGAGCGGCATGGACATATCGGAGAGGCGTAAGCCCCAGGATGGCCGAATCCTGGTAAAGGTGGGCAACAAGAGGGTGGACCTTCGGGTGTCCTCCTTGCCGGCCCTATTCGGGGAGAAGATAGTCATGCGGCTTTTGGACCAGGAGAACGCCATGGTGGGGCTTGAGAAGCTTGGCTTCGAGCCCAACGAGAAGGCCCTCCTGGAGGACATGATATCCCTTCCTTATGGGATAATCCTGGTTACCGGTCCTACCGGGAGCGGTAAGTCCACCACCCTCTACTCCCTCCTGGAGGTGATGAACACCCCGGACGTAAACATAATCACCGTCGAGGACCCGGTGGAGTACACCATGCCGGGGATAACCCAGGTCCAGGTTAACGAGAAGGCGGGGCTCACCTTCAGCGAGACGTTGCGGTCCATACTGAGGCAGGACCCGGACAAGATAATGTTGGGAGAGATTCGGGACCAGGAGACAGCCCAGCTGGCCATAAGGGCGGCCCTCACGGGTCACCTGGTGCTCTCCACCCTTCACACCAACGACGCCCCCAGCGCGGTGGCTAGGCTTTTGGACATGGGGATACAGCCCTTCATGGTCTCCTCCGCGGTGGTGGGGGTGGTGGCCCAGCGGCTTGCTCGGCGGCTTTGCAACTTCTGCAAGCGGGAGATGGAGATTCCCCCCTCGGTGGCTCGGTCGCTGGACCTGCCGGAGGGGACCAGGGTCTTCGCCCCGGTGGGGTGCGACGAGTGCAGGAACACGGGCTATAAGGGAAGGACCGCCCTCTTCGAGATAATGATGGTGGATGAGGAGATAAAGCGGGCCATAGCGGAGGGGGCCCCGGTCTATGAGATCCGTAAGTTGGCAATATCGAAGGGCATGACAACTCTCCGAAGGGCTGGCATTAAAAAGGTTTTAGATGGTATAACTAGTATTGAGGAAATGATGACCGAGACCATGCAATAGATTCTACGGAGGTGTGACATGTCCATACCGTCGCTAAAGGTTCTCTTGTATGAGATGATAAGGCGCAACGCCAGTGACCTTCACATAAGCTCCAACAGGCCCCCCATGCTTAGGGTGGATGGTACCCTGATACCCTTCGACATCCCGGATCTGACCCCTAACGATGTGATGGAGTACGTGGGGGATCTCTTGCCCCCCGGTCGGTGGGAGGAGTTTACCCAGAACCGGGAGCTGGACTTCAGTTTCACCATGATGTCCCTGGACAGCATGCCTAGGTTCCGGGTCAACTGTTTCTTCGAGAAGGGTAACCCGGCCATCGCCATACGGTTCATCTCCACCGACATAAGGACCACCAGGCAGCTTAGGTTGCCCATGGAGATAGACCAGGTGGCGGAGAAGATGAGGGGTCTCTTCCTGGTCACCGGTCCCACCGGGTCCGGCAAGAGCACCACCCTGGCTGCGTTGGTTCACCAGATAAACATGACCCGGTCCTGCCACGTGGTCACCGTGGAGGACCCGATCGAGTACGTGTTCAAGTCCGAGCGGGCCATGATTCATCAGAGGGAGGTTGGGGACGACACCAAGTCCTTCTCCGAGGCGCTGAAGCGGGTTCTACGGCAGGACCCGGACGTGATCATGATAGGGGAGATGAGGGATCTGGAGACCATATCCTCCGCCATAACCGCCGCAGAGACGGGGCACCTGGTCTTGGCCACCCTTCACACCCCCGATGCGGCCCAGACGGTTGACCGGATAGTGGACGTGTTCCCCCCCTACCAGCAGCAGCAGGTCCGGCTCCAGCTGGCCAACATACTCATAGGCATATGTTCCCAGCAGCTGATACCCCTTGCCTCCGGCGGTCGGGTGGTGGCCACCGAGTTCCTGTGGGCCACCCCTGGGATCAGGAACTGCATAAGGGAGGGCAAGACGTCCCAGATAAAGAGCATGATGCAGACCGGCAGCGCGCTTGGGATGCACACCATGGACCAGGACCTGGTGAGGCTTCACCGGGAGGGGATCCTCACCAGGGAGATGGTGGACCAGTACTGCTTCGATCCCAAGGAGGTGGAGCACCTTCTCGGGGGGGCCATATTGGTCCGCTGAAAATTAAAAAATTGATTGCTTGACTTTTGCATTATGGGTTTTTAAAATAGCCCTAACAGGGGTTAGGCCCTCTTGGGAGGCGTGATCGTGAGGTTCGAGTACAGGGTTAGGGCTCCTCAGGGGATCGAGAGCGGGGTTTTGGAGGCCTCCTCCAGGGAGGCGGCTGTATCCCTCATAAGGGGCAAGGGCTGGGTTCCCCTGGAGATCCGGGAGGTGTCGGGTGGCGGCGGTCTGAAAAGGGGGATAACCCTGTTCAAGCCCAAGCCCAAGCTGAAGGACGTGGCTCTGGCGTTCCGTCAGCTGGCCACCATGATATCCGCCGGCATAACCGTGGCGGGGGCCTTGGGCATCATAAAGGAGCAGGTCCAGAACAGGGCCCTTGCCAAGGCGTTCGACAACGTGTCCAGGGGTGTCATGTCTGGTAGGGGGTTGGCAGACGCGATGGCGTCCGAAAGCACCTTTTCCCCCCTGGTGGTCTCCATCGTCCGGGCCGGTGAGGAGGGTGGCGTGCTGGACCTGAGCCTTCAGAGGCTGGCTACCCTGCTGGAGAAGCAGGAGGCGCTGAGGAGGAAGATATCCTCCGCCCTGGTCTACCCCATGGTGGTTCTGTGTATATGCGTGATGGTCCTGGGGATACTGGTCTTCGTTATAATTCCCCGCTTCTCTCTGGTGTTCAACCAGATGGGGATAGAGCTTCCGCTCATAACCAGGATCGTCTTTGCCTTCGCCAACGGGGCCAGGGACAATGGCCTGGTGATAATGGGCGTCCTGTTGTGTCTTGGGGTGGCCCTGGGGCTACTTAAGAAGATACCCAGCGTGGCCGCCCGTTGGGATCGGGCGAAGCTCAAGTTTCCCCTGGTTGGGGATGTGATCTACAAGGGAATAATGGCCCGGAGCTTCAGGACCTTCGGAACCTTGATATCCTCCGGCGTGCCCCTCTTGAGGTGTCTGGACATGGCATCCGACGTGGCCAACAACCAGTTCGTGGGTGGAGCTTTCAAGTCCCTGCGGGAGGGGGCGGAGAAGGGGATTCCCCTCAATGTGAAGGCCAAGAGGGACAAGCTCTTCCCCCCCATGGTGTGTCATATGGTGGCTATAGGGGAGGAGACCGGTAAGTTGGAGGAGATGTTGGAGAAGGTGGCGGACTGGTACGACATGGAACTGGAGGAGAAGATAAAGGGGCTCACGTCCGCCCTGGAGCCGATGCTGATAGTGTTCGTCGGGGGAGTGGTGGCGGTGGTGGCCATGTCCATCTTCTTCCCCATAATAAGCGCCATCCAAAGCCTCATGTAATGGGGCTATAAAAAAGGAGGAGATGTGAAATGAAGCAGGTGTTGGGTCGGTTGATGGGCAAGAAGCGGAAGGGTTTCACGCTGGTGGAGTTGCTGATCGTCATCATCATCATAGGCATCCTGGCGGGGGCCATGCTCCTGGTGGCGGGCAGCAGCACCGACAAGGCGGAGGCAACCAGGATCGTGAGCGACCTGAGGACCATCAAGAGCGCTGCCATGATGGCCTACTCGGACAAGGGTACTTGGCCTGCCAACCTGAACGATGTTAAGTCTTACATGGGCAATTCCTCGGTGGACACCTCCAAGTTCCAGCTTGATACCACCGCTAGCGGCGACGTGTACATTGGGCGCAAGCTTGATGGCGTAAGTGGCGGCATCAAGGGCAAGTTGAAGGACATGGCCCAAAAGGACAAGAACCTGTTCGGCGACCTTAATGGCAACATATACACCAACCAGGAAATCGTCTACATGCAGGTTCGCTAGGCCTTAGTGTGGGGGCGCGCGGTCCGATGAGGCGAGGGTTCTCCCTGGTGGAGGCGCTGATATCTCTGGTCATCCTGGCGGTGGTGTTGTTGGGGCTGGCCGCATCCATCATGATGTCCCACTCCATGGCCATGAGGACCTCCGAGCAGGAGAGCGTGCTTTGGCTGGCGTCGGACGCGCTGGACGCGCTGGAGCGGGGGGACTCCCCCCCCTCCAGCGTCCCCCCCTACTCCCTTTCCTACTCCTCCGGCGACGTGCCCCAGGGCCGCCGCTGGGTGGTCACCGTGACCTGGGACTCCGCGTCGGGACCCAGGTCCCTTTCTTTCGAGAGGGTGATGCCCCGTGACCCGTCACTGGCGGTCAATTAGCCTCGGATCCCGCAGGGGCTTCTCCCTGGCGGAGATCCTGATGGCGGTTCTGGTTGGCGCTGTGGCCCTGATGGGTGCGGTGGCCATGTTCTGGCTTTATATGTCCCATTATGAGCGGGTGGACCAATCCGCTCGGGCCCGAATGAGGGCCGAGGAGGCGGTGGTGCTCCTGCAGGACTGGATCCTTAACGCATCGGTCGGAGTCTCGGCGGATCGCCCCTCCGATGCGTTTCCCGGTGTCTCATCTCTGTCCTCCTGGGGGGGGATGGTGGAGGTGCTGGACCAGGGGCGCCGTCTCAGGTTCATCTACGGCGTCCCCGTTGGATCCTGTCTGGTGGCTGCCGATTTGGTGACCGTGCCCACCGGCAAGGAGACGGTGCTGACCCTATCTTCCCCCCTTCCGTCGGACATATTCGACACCTCGTCCACCATGAAGGGGTGGCTCGCCTTCCCGTCCGGCTCGTCGCCGCTTAAGATAAAGGAGATGAACGGCACTTCCGTCAAGGTGGAGAACCGGGTCTCCCAAGATGTTGTTCTTGTCCCCATGGACGAGGTCTTCGTCCTAAGGGCCGCGGACGTTCAGTTCAGGAACGGGACCATATACGTGGAGGACGTGACCCTCACCCCCTCGGAGCCCCGAACCGAGCAGGGGGCCTATGCGGACGTTCGGTTCTCCCTGTCTCCCAAGGGGGACATCCTGACCATGCACGTGCTTAGCCGGGGAGGCAAGCCCGGCAAGGGGATGCCCCAGGGTTGGCCCTCCTCCTTCGGGACAACCCTTTCGTCCGAGGACGCGGGGTCCCACTTGGTCTACGCTAGAACCTCCTGGAGGATGAGAAACCGATGATGCGCTTCAGAAGGGGCTTCGCCCTCCCCACGGTTCTCGTCATCATGCTGGTATCCCTTGGGTTGGTGGCCACCACGTTCTTCATCTCCAGCAACCTCTTCTCCACCACCCAGAGCGTGGTGCAGCAGAAGAGGCACTACATCTCCGCCCAGTACGGGGTATCCCTGGGGGAGGCGTGGCTGGTGGCCAACACCTCCGGGGACGTGTTCCCCGGCTTCGACCCCGGGGCGGATCTCAGCCCCTCGGGCATCCTGGCGGACAGGGACATAGACGGCATGTCGGTCCCCTTCGGGAACCTGATAGCCCGCTCCTCCTCCGGCTCTCCGGGAGTTCTGAAGGCCAGCCTGGACGGTGGAGAGGTGACGGTCTTCATCTACCGGGTGGATTACGATCAGATCCCATCCTATCGGAAGGACCTGCCCCCCAGGCTCAAGAGCATAGTGGAGGTTAGGACGTCGGATATCACCATAGAGCCCTCCCTTCCGGGCTCCTCCGGCGGCGTAGGGGTCCTTGGGGACGCGGGGATATTCAGGCCCCCATCCTACGTGATAAGGAGCGTGTCCAAGCGCAAGGGGTTCGCCCTGGGGGAGGATCGGTACATGGTGGTTGAAGAGGGTGTCTTGGGGAGGAGTGATTCTCCGTGATGAGACGAGAGAGATTAGCCAAGCTGGCCTTGCCTATCGTTCTGACCTTGGGGCTGGCGTTCGTGGGGGCCCGCCTGGTGACCGGTTCGGACCAGGTGGAGCTCAACCCATTCTTCAAGGAGGCCCCCAAGGGTATAGGGGAGGGGGTCTCCCCCAACGTGTTCATACTGATCGACACCAGCGCCCCCATGTTATGGTCCACTGGCGGGGACGTGAACCAGGTGCCGCCTCCCAATGGCCAGCAGTCGGGGCCGCCGGGGACCTCTCCCTACTACCAGCTCCCCAACCCGGTCCCACACAACTCGGTGGTGGGGGATCCCTATTACTATTACGAGTCCTCCGAGACCTACTGCACCTACGGGGACGGATCCCAGCCATACGGCATGACCACCGATCAGTACTACCAGTACTGGGGCAGGGATATAGATCCCTCCAACAACCGGGAGTTCGACGAGGACTGCTACGCCCAGGACAACGATTACCTGCGCTACAGGCGGGGGCAGAGGGCCAACGGCCTGGTCCCCAACGACAGCCGGGCCTTCAAGATGAAGCTGGTGCTCTGGCGCCTCATCCGATCCCCGGAGGTGATCCGGGACTCCATCGTCGGAGTGGCCACCTACTATCAGCAGGACTACTCCAACCAAGGAGCCAGCCGCTTCCCCTACGCAGACTGGTACCGGGGGATCAGCAAGAACAGGGTCTTCAAGTACCGGGAGGAGTCGTGGCCCAACGGCAGGTTCGGGTACGACAACCCCCAGTCGAACGGCCTGGGCGGCACTGGCATGACCTACTACGGTAGGAGCGTGAGGATAAGCCGGGGGGTATACATAGGCACCAACGAGACCAGCAAGAGGGCCATGTTCATAGTGCCCCCCGCCCAGCTGTACAGGAAGATAGGGGCCGGCTACCAGCCCACCCGGTTCAGGGACCAGGTTACCCAGTGGTTCAACGGCACCGAGAGCCAGAACGACCGGGAGCTCCGGTTCGACGGCAAGCGCCCCTTGGCTCAGGCCATCGCCTTCTCGGACAAGTATGCGGGGCTGGAGGGGTCCCTCCGGGACTTCTTCTGCGCCAGGGAGAACGGCAAGGCGGACGTGAACAACGTGTACACCAGCGTCAAGCCCAACTACGTATCCAGCTGGTGTCAGGGCAACTACGCCATAATACTCACCGCCGGGGGGCAGAACCGGGACAATGTGGACCCGGTGGAGGCGGTGAGGCAGCTCCAGCGGACCCGGATATCCTACAGTGGCTGGGGAATAGATCCCTCCACTGGGGCATACCGGATGTCCCAGCCGGTGAGGGTCTTCGTGGTTGGCTTCATCAACCCGAATCCTACCACCGACAAGGGCCGGGAGGCCAAGCGCACCATCGACAGGATGGCGGACGTGGGGGACGACGGGCTGGAAAACGGCTCCGCCTCCGCCTTCTACGCCAACGACGTGGGGGCTCTGATGGAGGCCTTCAAGCGGATATTCGAGACCATAAACAGCAACGTGGGCAGCGGCGGGGCCCCAACGGTGAGCCCCAAAAGCGATGGGTCCGCCAACGTCTACTCCGCCACCTTCGCGGTGATGCTGTCCAGCAAGGTCCAGCAGTGGAAGGGGGACATAGTCTGCTACGGGATCGACAAGGACGACAATCAGGTCTTCAAGTGGAGCGCGGCGGAGAAGCTCAACGCAAGGGAGCACACGGACCGTACCCTGTACGCCCTGGTGCATGGCAAGGGGCTCGAGAAGGTGTTCCACGGGGGATCCTTCTCCGATACCGGATCGTTGGCGTCCCAGATGGGGGTGTCCTCCTCCCAGGCGGAGCTGTTCCTCCGGTGGCTCATGGGGGACAGGACCGTGGAGGCGGATCAGACGGGCTTCAAGGTCAAGTGGGACGAGGACTTCGATGAGGCCTATCCGCACAAGAGGCCCAGCCAACGCTACAAGATGGGGGACGTGTACCACGGGGGAATCGTGGAGCTCGCCGTCCAGTCCTCCACGGGGAGCAAGGAGCTGGCGCTTCTGGCCCAGGACAACCTGGGGCTACTTCACGCCTTCGACGGGGAGTCCGGGGTGGAGAAGTGGGCCTTCGCCCCCCCTAACGTCCTGGAGGGCCGCCGGCTGGTGGGGCTTAAGCAGTTCGCCGGGAGCTGGATCCAGACCACGGATCAGAACCAGATCTACGCCTCGGTGCCCAGGTACATGCTGGACGGTCCTCTGATGGTGGAGAGGACCCATGACGGCAGGTACGTGCTCCTGGGCCTGCTGGGAAGGGGGGGCTGCGGGCTGTACGCCATGGACGTAACGTCCCCCTGGTCCCCCAGGTTCCTCTGGGGGGTGGAGAACCAGCTCTTCGGCTTCTCGGGCGGCACAACCATGCCCTCCATCTCCCAGAACAGGAAGATAGTGAGGTGGGATCAGACGGGCCGGACGGTTATCCCCTACGACCAGTACTCCCAGTGGGGGCAGGGTGGCTGGGGGTGGAACTACTCCCAGATGTACCTTACCACCTCCACCCCGGTGGTGGGCACCTTCCAGGGCAAGGACGTGTTTCTCATGGGCGGGGGCTACCCGGGGGCTTCGAACCTTCACCTGCCCGGGGCGGTCTTCATGACCGACCTCCTGACCGGGGAGCTGCAGAAGCTCTTCACCGAGGAGGGCATGGGGCCCGTGGTGGGCAGCCCCAAGGCCCTGAGGGTCAAGCCTGGATCCAGGGAGATAGACCTCTTCTACTTCGGGGATCTCAAATCCGCTGTGTGGCGGGCCAGCGCGGCGGCTAACTCCTTGCGCAGGATCGTCCCCGTGGGCGTCATCCCCGGAGGAAGGGGGATAGCCCATCAGCTGGGCATAGCCAGGGTCTCCGGCGCCCTCTGGGTGGCGGGTATCACCGGCCACGACGATGGGCTTGAGGACCCGGGCGGATCTCATGCCACCGCCTTCGCCTTCCCCCTGGCCAGGGCCGAGGCGGGGGGGATCCAGAACACCGGGGACCTGAGCAGGATATCCTACTCTGATCAGTCGGTGGCGGGGGGTGGGAACGGGTGGTACATGCCTCTTGAGGTCTCGGGTGTCAACGTGGAGCGTCCCACCACGCCGCCGGTGATCAAGAACGGCTACGCCATCTTCGCCACCTTCGTCCCATCCAGCGGTCAGTGTCTGGCGGGAAGCGGCAGGTTATACGCGGTGAACGTCAAGACCGGGGCCAGCGGCTGGGGGGGACAGAAGTTCAGGGAGATAGAGAACCTGAAGATAACGGGCATAACCATCCACAAGAACAAGATCCACCTGGGGGTTCAAAAGTTCTCCGAAATAGGGGATAATGCGATAAAGAAGGCCTTTGGGAGCGATGCCAAGGCACACTGGGATGGTGGTATGATAACCCTGTCCCTGCCTCCTAACGTTCCAAGGGACGAGAACAAGGTCACCAAATACGAGAGGCTGTACTGGAGGAGACGATGACCCAAGGCGGGAGGGGTGAGGCTTTTGGCGCTATGGGGTAAGACGAAGAGCCTCGGGGGGCTCTTCGTCTTTGGTGACAAGATGCAGTACCTGGCTCTGGACGGCAAGCGGGGGTCCCTTTCAGTGAAGGCCATGGTGGAGGTGGGGCTGGACATGGCCCCCACCCAGAGGGACGTTTGGTCCGATCCGGTGGCGCTAGAGGGGCACCTGCTCAAGCTGAAGAAGGAGATGGGGGGCAAGTGGCCCGGTAGTGCCGTCCTGGGCATCCAGTCCAAGGACGTTATGGTGAAGGTGGTCCAGGTCCCCCGGATGGACGAGAGGGACATGAAGGAGGCCTTCAAGTTCGAGTTCGACAAGCACTTTCCCTTCCCATCCCAGGAGGCGGTGTTCGACCTGGCCATGATCGATCATCCCCTGGACAGCGGGGGGGAGACTGCCTTTGCGGTGGCGGCCGCGTCCAGGTCCCGGCCGGTGGAGTCGTTCCTTCAGGTCTGCAACAAGGCGGGGCTGATGATCCAGTCGGTGGAGCCCAGCGCGGTGGCCATGCTTAGGGCCCTCCAGGGCCCGGATGTGCCGCCGGAGCCCTGCAACCTTTACGTCATGGCGGGCTTCCACACCTCCCTTATAGTCATAGCCTACAAGGACAACGGCATCCTCTACAGGAGCGTATCCTACGCCTTCGGCAAGGGTCGCCCGGCGGAGGACGCGTTCACCTCCTTCGCCCGGGAGATCTACTCCTCCGCCAACTACGCGGCCACCCAGTTCAAGGGGCTGAGCGTGGGGAAGATATACCTCGGGGGGTACGGCCTCCACTACGGGGAGGAGATCCGGGAGGCGGTGGCCTCCATGACCTCCATTCCGATTGAGCTAACGGATCCATGGAACGTGTGGGAGATAAAGGATCCCCCCGATGACCGGTGGGGATGGGACGTGGTCCTTGGCCTCGCCCTCCGGGGGGTGGATGGCAAGTGAAGGTTCTCTTGGATCTTAGGCCCGAGGCCTTAAAGGCCCAGCAGGCCTCCGCCGGCGGCGTGGGGATTGCCTTCGTTCCCATCCTGTTGCTGTTCCTCCTCTTCCTGGTGGGGCTGGTGAACGTGGCGTGGTCTTCATACGTGCTTTTCAACCTGTTGGCGGAGAGGGAGGACGTTAGCTACCAGCTGGCGGAGTCCCAGGCCCTGGCGGACCGGCTTGCCATACAGATAGGCGCCATGGAGAGGAGGAACAGGGCGGTCAAGGACACGGTGGACTTTCTCCTTAAGGATACGCCCTCCATAGAGGTGCTGGCCACCGTAAACGGGGCCTCCCCAAACGACTTCTTCCTCGAGAAGGTGGAGATCGCCGATGGGGCCTTCACCGTGGCGGGGGTGGGGAAGGACCAGGGTAAGGTGGTGGCCTTCGCCACCGGGCTTAATGGGCAACCGGTGTTTCAGTCCGTGTCCATGCCGGTGACGGAGGAGCGCAAGGTGGGGAAGGAAACTTGGCTTGCGCTCACCTCCAAGGGTACCTTAGCCAGTTGGAAGGATTACCTGTCCAAGGTGAAGGGAGGGGTGGGAGTTGCGAAGCCCTAAGCTTTCCTCCACCACGGCGGGGCTTATCCTGGGGGGGCTCATATTGGGGCTCGCCCAGGGGGGAGTCATCTACATGATAAAGAGGCTCTCATCCGAAGTGGCGGAGATGAAGGTCCAGAAGTCCGCCCTGGACTACTCCAATGAGCAGAAGGCGTTGAAGCTGGAGTCCCTCAAGAGGGCCGAGGCGGAGCTGAGCGGTCTGGTCGCCAAGCCGTTCAAGGACGGGGTGGACTTCTATGCGTCAATAAACAGCATCTTGAGCCAGAACGGGCTTGACAAGCCCTTGGTGTTGCCCGCATCGGTGGATCAAGGGGCGGTGTCCGCCAAGGTGACCGTCACCGGTGGATACGAGTCTCTCCTCATCACCCTGGGGAACATGCGCCGTTACCCCAAGGCGATCCGGGTTGACTCCCTTTCTATCGACGCCGCCTCGGATGACAAGGTCAAGATATCCATGTCCGTCAGCGGCCTCATGGAGGTGACCAGCGGTGACAAGTGATGCCACCCAGCCTCGGGGCCTGTTCGCCCTGATGGCTCAGCGAACCAAGGAGGGGCGCAGGGTCCGATGGCTGTTCTCCATCCTGTGTCTGGCCCTCCTGGGGGCGGAGTGCTACGGAAGCTACACGGTGTTCACCTCCTCGGCCACCACGCCGGAGACGCTGCGGAGCGCCTCACCAGAGGAGGATCAGCAGCGGGCCCTGTCGGAGGTGCCCTTCGAGAGGGCCTACATGGAGATGCGCATGTCCTCCCTGGAGACCGCCCAACTGGCCAGCGCCTCTGCCGGCAACCCCTTCAGGCGCCCCGCGGCGGCCATCGAGGTTCCCCCCATGGTGCCGTCGATTGGCCCCGATGGGGTCCCGGTGGCGCCTCCGCCGGAGGTTCAGCCCCCCATGGTCACTGTCCGGGCGGTCATGATCCTGGGCAGCAAGGCTGCGGCGGTGGCGGACATAGAGGGGGACGGACAGGCGGTGATCCTTCGTGTTGGCTCCTCCTTCGATGGGGGCAGGGGAAAGGTGCTGAACATAAGCACCTCTGGGCTAAGGTTCCGTTGGAGGGAGAGGGTGTACGATGCGGCTTTCCAGGCTAACTGATCTAATCTCATCGAGCGGCTTCAGGTCCTTTTCGCTCCTCCTTTTGGCGTTGCTGGCCTTTACCGGGCACCTGGGGGCCGCGTGGGCGGAGGTCGCCTCGTCCCAAGCCCAAGAGCAGATGGTCCCCATGATCAGGGACATAAAGTGCACCCAGGGGGGATCCCAGCTGGCCATCCTGGAGTTCATTGGAGCATCCGTAGCCAACCCGTCCAGGATCCAGGACGGGAGGGAGGGGCTCGAGGTCCTCTTTCCCCCCGCGGTCTCGGTGGACCAGGCCCTACCGAGGGAGATCCAGTTCGAGTACCCGCTGCTGAGTTCGGTCTCCCTTAGGACCACCGAAAAGGGGTTGTTGGTGGTCCTGTCCTCCCCGGTCCCGCTGAAGGTCAAGTCCCAGTACGGTGGAGGCACCAACCGGTTCGTCCTCTCCCTGGAGCCCCGGGAGCAGGCCTCCCGAATGAAGTCCGGCCGGGTGCCCACCGTGGTCCCCAGGGCGTCGGACGGCAAGGACCCGCTGTCCTTGAACGTGCCGGTGGACCTGGCGCTCAGGGAAGTGGAGCTCAAGGACGTGTTCCGAATGCTGGGGGACTTCAGCGGCTACAACATCATATGCGATCCCACGGTGCCCACCAGTCCGGTGACGCTCACGGTCCGCAAGGTGCCCATGAAGGAGGTCTTCTCCTACCTCATGAGGACCTACGACATAACCTATGCGGTGATGGGGCGGACGATACTGGTGGGGAAGGCGGACTCCCTGGCCAAGTCCCTGGGACAGGAGAAGACCAAGGCCTTCGAGATATCCTACGGGGATGTGAAGCAGATATCCGCCCAGGTGCAGACCCTGTTCGAGATAACCCGTCCCATAGCGGTGGACGAGAGGCTCCGGGTCATGTACGTGACCGGTCGCCCGGAGCAGCTGGCGGCGGTGGAGCGGTTCCTCAACGCGGCGGATCATCCGGGGAAGCAGGTGATGCTCCAGGCCCGGATCGTGGAGGTCAAGGACGACGGGGTTAGGGAGCTGGAGTCGGTGGTGAACACCGTCTACCGCTACTGGTGGCTCTCCTTCAGCAGCAAGGGCGGGGTTCTGGGCTACAGCCGGATCAACCAGGAATCGGTCTACAAGAACGATACCAACCGGGTGACCAAGCCGGGCGCCACGGACATAAGCGCCATAGCGGAGAGCGGTGGTCTCAGCCTCTTGGACGCGGGTATAAAGGCCCTTGAGAATGCGGACAAGGGCAAGACCCTGGCCAGCCCCTCCGTGGTGGTTGTGGACGGCAAGGAGGCCAAGATATCCCTCACGGAGAACATCAAGTACATCTCCGCCCGGGACCAGGCGGGGAACCCCACCTACTCGGAGGAGAAGGTGGGCCCCACCATGGAGTTCCTGCCCACCGTGGGCAGGGACGGGTTCGTCACCATAAAGATGACCCTCAAGACCGGGGAGGTCACCAAGTACATAAAGGGAGGCCTCGGGGAGGAGGTCCCCCAGACCAGCACCCGGGAGGTCACCTCCTACGTTCGGGTCCGGGATGGGGAGCCCTTCGTGGTTGGGGGGCTGTTCCGGGACAGCAACACCTTCTCCGAGTACCGGATACCGGTGCTGAGCGACATACCCCTCATTGGCGAGCTCTTCAAGTCCAGGACCAAGAAGAAGGAGCGTGGAGAGGTGGCCATGATAGTGATCCCCCACATCCTGGACGTGCCGGGATCACCGGTCAAGACGTCGGAGGTGCACCTGAGCCGCTGATGCCCCTTTGAAGTAAGGGGAAAGTTGGGTTATGATACAGGGGCGGTAGGCCCATGTCACCGATGAAAGCAATAGTTAGATATAGGAGGTTTTCGTATGGCTCAGGTAGTGGACACCAGCGATCTTCGCCCCGGGATGAAGATAAAGTGGGAGGGGGGCATGTGGACCATATTGGAGTGCTCCCATCACAAGATGGGGCGGGGGGGCGCCATAGTCAGGGGCAAGCTCCGGAACCTGGAGACCGGGGCGGCCATAGAGCAGTCCTTCAAGTCTGGGGAGCGGTTCGAGCGCATCGTCTTCGACGAGAAGCCCGCCCAGTATCAGTACCAGGAGGGGGACAACTACGTCTTCATGGACCTGGAGAGCTACGACCAGGTCTACATTCACAAGGACATCCTGGGGGACGTCACCAAGTTCCTGGTGGACAACCTGGAGGTCCAGCTGGAGATGTACGAGGGTAGGATAATGGGAATAGAGCTCCCCAACTCGGTGGTCATGAAGGTGGTGGACACCCCTCCGGGTTTCAAGGGTGACACCGCCTCCGGTGGGGGCAAGCCCGCCACCACCGAGACCGGCCTGGTGGTCACCGTGCCCTTCTTCGTGGAGAACGGGGAGGAGATCGTGGTGGACACCCGGAGCGGGGAGTATCTCGAGAGGGCCAAGAAGTAGCGCCGCCCAGCTTCACATAACCAGGGCCGTTGAGCCCGAGAGGGGGAGTGGACCGTGTCTTCACGGGAGAAGATAGCTTACCTTAAGGGGCTCATAGACGGCCTCAAGATATCCGATCCGGACATGTCCAAGGTCCTGTCGGCGGTGGTGGAGTCCCTGGATGCCTTGGCGGAGGACCTGGAGAACCAGGCGTTGGTGGTGGACGAGCAGCGGGAGGTGCTGGAGGAGATCTCCAGCTACCTGGATCAGCTTGACGAGGACATCTCCTCCCTGGAGGATCGGGTGGAGCCCTGTTGCGGTCACCACGGCCACCACGATGGCGATGACGATGAGGACGAGGACGACGAGGAGTACGTGTCGGTCTGCTGTCCCCACTGCGGCAAGGACTTCTTCTACGATCCCGATGCCTACGATGAGGACGAGGATCTCCTCTGTCCCCACTGTGGGGAGCCCTTCGACAGGTCAGAGTAGGGCTCCTGGCGGTTCCAACCTTAACGTGAGAGGGGGAGCATGCTGCTATGGATGACGCCGATAAGAGGGAGTTCATGGATGGCGCCGAGGCGGTGCCGGGCGGGGCTGGTACCGAGGGCCGGGTCAGGATATCCGAGGATGTGGTGGCCCAGATAGCGGTGAAGGCCCTGAGCGGGGTTGAGGGGGTAAAGCCCGCCAGCCCGGGGCTCATGGCCAACCTTAGGTTGGGGCGGAAGACCACCAACGGGGTCAGGATAACCCTCTCCGAGGGGGAGTTCCCGGAGGTCCAGGTGGACGCCTACGTGGCGGTCCGTTACGGGCTGAGGATCCCCGACGTGTGCTGGGACGTCCAGGAGGCCATAAAGGAGCAGGTGGAGCGCTACACCGGCTACGCGGTCCGGGCGGTCAACGTTTTCGTCCAGGGCATAACCTTCCAGGAGGATCAGGACGACGGGGGCTACGATGACGCCCCATCCTTCGTCGAGGAGGAGTGATCGACCCCGTCGCTCACCGGCCTTCCGCAGCGATGGAAGGCCGGTTTTTTGTTAGACTATTGGCCAGAACCCTTGGGGGTGAGAGCTCATGATGTATCTTTGGAGGACCAACAAGTTGGGCAAGATATGGGTAGATGGGGAGGCCATGAGGAGGACCGTGTCCACCCTGCTCCCTGGCGGCTACGTCTGTCAGGAGGCTTCCTTCTCCGGTCACTCGGACACGCTGAACCTCTTCCTGAGCGTTCCCCAGGGGGAGCCGAAGGACAAGCTGAACCGGGTTGGCAGGCTGATAGAATCCCGCCTGGCTGGATCCGCCATCAAGGTGTCCATCCACTGGACCGAGCGGGAGCCCGGCGGTGGACCTCAGCAGGTGCCCCTGTGGCGGAACCCCCTGGTTTGGGCCTCCGGGACCGCAGCCCTGGTGGCCCTGGCGCAGCTTGGCTTCCGGGGCATAGCCAAGTCGATCCTGGCCGCCGGCCTGGCCTACGGGATATCCTGGCTGGTGGTGACCGACGACGGAAGAAAGCTGGTAAATACCATAATCAAAGAGGTGAAGGATAGGCGATGACCAGGGAACTGCCCAAGAAGCGGCGGCGAGCCAGGGAGCTGGCCCTTCAGCTGGGCTATCTGATGGACATGCGGCAGGAGCTCGGGATCAATGAGGTCCTGGGCTCCTTGCCGTTGGACGAGGAGGACCCGGAGGTGCGGGACTACGCGGTGGCCCTCACATCGGGTCTATACAGGGAGCGGCAGAGGCTGGAGGGCATCCTCCGGGAGCGGCTGGTGGGCTGGCGTCCCGAGAGGATGGTGGCGGTGGATCGGGTGGCCATAAGGCTGGCCATCCTGGAGGGCTACCTGGAGAGGCTGGTCCCCTTCCCGGTGGCCATCTCAGAGGCGGTGGAGCTGGCCAAGCTATTTGGCACCGAGGACTCCGGCCGGTTCGTCAATGGGGTGCTGGGGAGGATCTTTAAGGACCTGGAGGACGTTAATGAGGAGTCCCACCCCAGTTGATGTGGACTCCCTTACGGATCGCATAAGGTCCGCCCTCACGTCCCCCCCTTTCCGGAACATCTGGGTGAGGGGGCAGCTGGAGGGGCTCAAGCGGCACACCAGCGGTCACGTCTACTTCACGCTACTTGGGGCCTCCGCCAGGATAAGCTGCGCCATGTTCAGGTCCAGCGCCGCCTCGGTCCTCCACTGGCCTGGCGATGGCCAGGAGGTGGTGGTGAACGGCAGTCTGGACCTGTACCCCCCCAGGGGGACCTACCAGGTGATAGCCTCCAAGCTGTACCACCTGGGCGTTGGTGACCGGGCCAGGCAGAAGGAGCTGGTGAGGCGCAAACTGGAGGAGGAAGGGCTGTTCGACCCCCGGCTTAAGAGGCCCGTCCCGCCGATCCCATCCCGGGTCCTGGTGGTAACCTCCCCCTCCGGGGCGGCCCTTCAGGACGTCATAAGGGTCTCGGGGGAGAGGTTCCCCCAGTGCGAGATCCTGGTGATCCCCGCCCAGGTCCAGGGTTTCGGCGCCCCCGGGTCCATAGCGGAGGCCATGAGGCGCGCCTCGAAGATCCCTGCCGGGTCCTGTGTAATGCTGGTCCGGGGGGGAGGATCCAGGGACGACCTGGATCCCTTTGACCAGGAGGAGGTGGCCCGGGCCATAAGGGCCTGCCCCTACCCGGTGGTGGTGGGTGTGGGCCATCAGGTGGACACCACCATCGCCGACCTGGCGGCGGACCTATCCGCCCCTACCCCCTCGGGGGCCGCTGAGCGGGTCTTCCCTGACAGGCGGGAGCTGGCCCGGCGGGTGGGCGGCATGCTAAAGCTGGGATCCAGCCACCTCAAGAGGCGGATAACCGCCTCCGGGGCCAGGCTGGATTCCCTGGGGAGCCGGCTCAAGAGACCCCTGGAGGGGGCGTTTAGCCGGGAGGACTTCAGGCTCCGGTCCCTTAGGTCCTCCGCCGCATCCGCCCTCCGTCTCTCCCTGGAGAGGGGCTATGGGCAGCTCAGGGACCTGTCTGGGGCCTTGGAGGCCCTATCCCCCCTTGGGGTGCTGAAGAGGGGCTACGCGGAGATCCAGGACATGAATGGTCGAAAGATCCCCTGCGCGGCGGATCTGGTCCCGGGACAGAGGGTTACCATCCTCTTCCAGGACGGATCGAGGCCCGCCCGGATCCTCGGGGACTAGTTGGAGGTGTTAGCCTTGATGCCCGATGCTTTCAAGTTCGATCCCCGGGAGGGGATCCTGGAGATCCTGGATCAGAGGGGGATCCCCTTCGAGGTATCCTATCTTAAGTGCTCTACCTCCGATCAGGTGGCGGAAGCCATAACCTCCATGGCGGTCAGGGGGGCCCCCGCTATAGGGATCGCCGCCGCCTTCGGGGTGGCCCTGGACGCCCTTCGGGGGCGGGACGTGCTGGAGGCGATCCGGGTCCTGGGAGCCACCAGGCCCACGGCGGTGAACCTCTTCTGGGCCCTGAACAGGATGAGGTCCCTGGCGGACCTGCCGGGGGATAGGATGGCGGACGCCATGGTGGAGGAGGCTTTGACCATATGGCGGGAGGACCTGGCGATAAACCGGGCCATCGGCAGGAACGGAGCGGATCTGATCCCCCATGAGGGGGTGGTGATAACCCACTGCAACACCGGATCCCTGGCCACCGGCGGCTACGGCACTGCCCTTGGGGTCATCCGGTCCGCCGCCGAGCAGGGCAAGAGGATCCGGGTCTTCGTGGATGAGACCCGGCCCCGGCTCCAGGGGGCCCGGCTCACCGCCTTCGAGCTGTTCAACCTTGGGATAGACTTCACCGTCATCTGCGACTCCATGGCCAGCTACCTCATGAGCCGGGTCAAGGTGAGCTGCGTCATCGTGGGGGCCGACCGGGTGGCGATGAACGGGGACGTGGCCAACAAGGTGGGTACCTACTCCCTGGCGGTGGGGGCCCACTATCACCGGGTGCCCTTCTACGTGGCGGCCCCCCTCTCCACCTTTGATCCCAACTGCCCCAGCGGGGATCGGATCCCCATAGAGGAGAGGGATCCAGACGAGGTCCGGTGCGTCATGGGAAGCGAGCTCTTCCCCCCCTCGTACCCGATTTGGAACCCCTCCTTCGACGTGACCCCCGGGGACCTCATATCCGGCATAGTCACTGAGCTTGGGGTCCTGCGTCCCCCTTACGAGGCCTCCTTAGCCAGGGCCCTCGATCTATGGAAAGCGAGATCCCAATCGCATAGGGGAGGGGAGTAGATTGACGTTGAAGGATCACGAGCTTCTGGCGTCGGGGGAGAGGAAGATATCCTGGGCCTGGCGCTACATGCCGGTGCTCAAGGAGCTCAAGGCCAGGCACCAGGCGGAGCGTCCCCTGGAGGGGCGAAAGCTGGCCTGTTGCCTCCACCTGGAGGCCAAGACCGCGTGCCTCCTCCTGGCCCTAAAGGACCTGGGGGCCCAGGTGTTCGCCGCGGGCAGCAACCCCCTGTCCACCCAGGACGACGTGTGCGCCGCCCTGAGGGAGCGGGGGGTCACGGTCCACAGCCGGCGGGGCATGACCGCCGATGAGTACGTGGAGAACCTTAGGCGGTGCCTTATGGAGGGACCGGACTTCATCATCGACGACGGGGCGGACATGGTCTACGTGCTCCACTCGGAGATGCCCCACCTTCTAAAGGATCTGAAGGGGGGCTGTGAGGAGACCACCACGGGGATAAAGCGCCTCAAGGCCATGCACAGGGAGGGTTTCCTCAAGATCCCCATGATCGCGGTTAACGACGCGCTGAGCAAGTACCTGTTCGACAACCGCTACGGAACCGGACAATCCGTGTGGGACGCCATCTCCCGGCTCACCAACCGGATAGTGGCGGGTAGCACGGTGGTGGTGGTGGGCTACGGCTGGTGCGGCAAGGGGGTGGCCAGGCGGGCCCAGGGGCTTGGGGCCCGGGTGGTGGTCACCGAGGTGGATCCCCACAAGGCTCTGGAGGCCCACATGGACGGCTTCTCGGTCATGCCCCTCTTGGAGGCCGCCAAGGTGGGGGACTTCTTCATAACCGTCACGGGCAACACCCGGGTCATCCGGTCCGAGCACTTCTCGGTGATGAAGGATGGGGCCATATTGGCCAATGCGGGACACTTCGACGTGGAGGTCTGCATCCCGGATCTGGAGGCCTTGAGCCGCTCGGTGGAGGAAAGCAGGCCCAACGTCAGGTCCTATCGGATGGAGGACGGCCGGGAGCTGCACCTCCTGGCGGAGGGCCGACTGGTCAACCTGGCGGGGGGCGATGGGCACCCGGTGGAGATCATGGACCTCAGCTTCTCCTCCCAGCTCCTGTCCGCCCTGTTCCTTGTGGACAACCCGATGGCCCCCGGGGTCTACCCCATGCCATTGCAGCTTGACGAGGAGATAGCCCGCCTTAAGCTGTCCAGCCTTGGGATCGCCATCGACCGGCTGACGGAGGAGCAGCGGCTCTACCTGGAGTCCTTCCGGGAGTGATGAACTTGACTAATGAGTGCCATCCGGGGGTGATCTGTTGAGGTTTCTGCTCAGGGACGTTATCCTTTGGGATTGTGAGATGACCTCCCCTGTGCGGGGGGATCTGGTGGTGGAGGATCGGGTCATAAGGGGCCCATTCGGGGTCGGCGAGGGGGAGGGGGAGCTGCTCCTTGACGGGGGAGGGCGCTTCGCGGTGATCCCCGGCTTCTTCAACGCCCACACCCATGTGGCCATGTCCCTGCTGCGGGGGTTCGGCGAGGACCTGCCCCTGATGGAGTGGCTCAATGACCGCATATGGCCCGCGGAGGCCAGGATGAGATCCGAACACGTCCTGGCGGGGACCTTATTGGCCTCGTTGGAGATGATCTCCACCGGTACGGTGGCCTTCGCGGACATGTACTTCTTTATGGATCAGGTCCTTGAGGGGGCCACCAAGGCGGGGCTCAAGGCTAACCTGTCCCGGGGGGTGGTAGGGGACGACCCGGCCAAGCTGGAGGATGGGGTGGGGCTAGTCCAAAGGCTCCAGGGGGACCGGTTCATAGGGTCCCTGGCCCCTCACGCGCCCTACACGGTCTCCCCGGACTTCCTCTCCCAGGTGGCCAGAAGGGCCCGGGAGCTCCAGGTGGGGATACATACCCACTGGCTGGAGACCCGCTGGGAGGTGGGGTACATCCGGGACGAGCTCAAGTTTGATCCGGTGGACCTGCTGATCCGGACGGGGCTGATGGAGGCCCGGTGGCTGATCCTGGCCCACGGGGTCTGGTTCGAGGAGCGGCACATGGATCAGCTGGCCCGGGACAACGTGACGGTGGTCCACAACCCCTCAAGCAACATGAAGCTGGGGAGCGGGTTCGCCCCTGTCCCGGCGATGGCCAGGAAGGGGGTCCGGGTGGCGCTTGGCACTGATGGGGCGGCTAGCAACAACCGGTTGGACATGTGGCAGGAGGTCAGGAGCGCTGCCCTGATCCACAAGGGGGTCACCGGGGACCCCACGGTGGTGTCCGCCGCGGAGGCCCTCAAGATGGCCACCAGAAACGGGGCAGTGGCCATGGGCTTCCACCGCTCGGGGCTCATCCGGGATGGCTTCTGCGCGGACCTGGTGGCGGTGGACCTGCGCAAGCCCCACTATCTGGGGGTCCAGGAGGATTCCCTACTGGGCTACCTGGTCTACGCGGGCTCCTCTGCGGACGTTCACATGGTGATGACCGATGGCCAGGTGGTCTACCGGGAGGGATGTTTCCCCCATCTTGACGCGGCGAGGATAGTTCAGAGGGCCCACCGGAGCCGATTGGAGCTGGTGGGGCGCCCCTAACGGGGCATCTAGAGTCTTTGGGGGTGTTTAGAGTTGAAATGGCGATCCGGAAACGAACTGAGGGAGATGTTCCTGTCCTTCTTTGAGGAGAAGGGCTGCGTTAGGTATCCTAGCGCTTCGCTGGTCCCCGACGATCCGTCCCTGCTCTTCACCATAGCCGGCATGGTTCCCTTCAAACCCTACTTCCTGGGTATAAAGGAGCCCAAGGAGAGGCGGGTTACCACCGCGCAGAAGTGCATAAGGACCAACGACATCGATAACGTGGGGCGCACCGCCAGGCACCACACCTTCTTTGAGATGCTGGGCAACTTCAGCTTCGGGGACTACTTCAAGGCGGAGGTGATCCCCTGGGCCTGGGAGTTTCTCACCCAGCGGGTGGGCATGGATCCTGACAGGCTCTATGTCACCGTGTTCAGGGACGACGACGAGGCGGAGTCCATCTGGATGAGCTCCGTGGGGGTCCCCAAGGATAGGATCTTTAGGATGGGGGAGGAGGACAACTTCTGGGCTGCCGGGCCGGTAGGTCCCTGCGGTCCCTGCTCGGAGATAATCTACGATCAGGGACCGGAGTTCTCCTGTGGCAAGCCCTCCTGTGGGGTTGGCTGCGACTGCGACAGGTACCTGGAGGTCTGGAACCTGGTCTTCATGCAGTACAACCGGGATGAGGCGGGCAACCTGACGCCCCTCCCGAGGAAGAACATCGATACCGGCATGGGGCTTGAGCGGCTCTCCTCGGTGGTCCAGTGGGTTAGGAGCGACTTCGAGACCGACCTCTTCAAGCCCATAATAGACCGGGCCTGTCAGATATCCGGGGTGGCCTACGGCTCCTCCCCCCAGGGGGATCTGGCGGTAAGGGTCATATCGGATCACATAAGGGCCGCGGCATTCATGGTGGCCGACGGGGTTCTGCCCTCCAACGAGGGGCCCGGCTACGTCCTGCGGCGTCTGATCCGCCGCACCATAAGGTTCGGCAGGCTCCTGGGCATCGACCGGCCCTTCCTCCTGGAGGTGCTCCCGGTGGTGGAGCAGGTGATGGGTGGGCACTACGGGGAGCTGGTGGAGCACAGGTCCACCATAAATCAGGTGCTGGAGCTGGAGGAGTCCCGGTTCCTCAGGACCCTGGAGCAGGGGTCCGCCCTCCTGGAGGAGGAGGTGCGCCGGGTCAGGTCCCGGGGGCTTTCGGTTTTCCCCGGAGAGGTGGCCTTCGAGCTTTACGATACCTACGGCTTTCCCCTGGAGCTCACCTCCGAGATGTGCCAGGAGCAGGGGCTGTCGGTGGACATCGAGGCCTTCGAGCGGGCCATGGAGAGGCAGCGGGAGTTGGCCCGGTCGGGAAGCAAGCACGCCTCCGCGGCGGTGACCAGGACCGTCTACTCCGATGTGCTCAAGGCGGGCAGAATCCGTTTCATCGGCTACGACTCCGAGGAGGGGGAGGCCCGGGTGGTGGCCCTGGTGAGGGAAGGGGAGATGATCCAGTCCGCCCGGGAGGGGGACCGGGTGGAGGTCTTCCTGGATGTGACCCCCTTCTACGGCGAGAAGGGGGGCCAGGTGGGCGACAGGGGAGAGATCCGCTGGGACGGTGGGCTGGCCCAGGTAGAGGACGCCCAGTGCCCCATGGACGGCCTGACATCCCATTTGGCCACCCTGGTCCAGGGGGAGCTGCGGGTTGGGCAGAGGGTTTTCTGCCGGGTTGACGGGGAGAGGCGGTGGCACATAAGGCGCCACCACACCGCCACCCACATCCTCCACGAGGCCCTGGGAAGGGTACTTGGGGGGCACGTAAGGCAGAGCGGATCCTGGGTGGGGGATGGGTTCTTCCGGTTCGACTTCAACCACTTCTCCCCCCTCTCCGATGAGGAGATCGCTCGGGTGGAGGACCTGGTGAACCAGGTGATACTGGAGGACCGGCGGGTCACCACTTTGGAGACCTCCATGGACTCTGCCCGGGAGATGGGGGCCAAGGCCCTGTTCGATGAGAAGTACGGCCAGGTGGTCCGGGTGGTATCGGTGGAGGGCTTCTCCACCGAGCTGTGCGGCGGCACCCACGTTTCCTCCTCGGGTCAGATAGGCCTGTTCAAGATCCAGCGGGAGGAGGGCATCGGCTCCGGCCTCAGGCGCATAACCGCCACCGCCGGTCTGGCCTCCTTGGAGGCCTACCGGAGGGCCGCAGAGGTGGTCAAGGGTGCATCCTCCGCCCTGGGGGTTGAGGCCGAGACGGTTAGGGACCGGATAATGGACCTCATGAGGGAGGTCAAGTCCCTGGAGAGGGAGCTGAGGCAGCTGAGGCTGCAGGTCAAGTCCGAGGGGCTGAAGAGGGCCCTGGAGGCCCCTCAGGAGGTGAAGGGCATCAAGGTGCTCTCCTTCCTGACCGAGGACTCCTCCCCCGATGAGCTCCGGGCCATGGGGGATTCGGTCCGGGAGATGTATCCCGATTCGGTCTGTGTGCTGATATCAAGGAACGGTGGCAAGTTCATGGTGATCGTCATGTGCTCCGATGGGGCGGTGTCCAAGGGGGTCAAGGCGGGATCCCTCATAAAGTCCCTGGGCGCCCTTTGGGGCTTCAATGCGGGGGGCAAGGCCAACACCGCCCAGGGGGGTGGTGAGTGGACCGATCGCATGGAGGGGCTCCTCCGCTCCATGGAGGAGCAGGTTTCTCAGCTGGTGTCGGAGATGGTCAGCTGATATGGATTCCTCCATGGGAAGGGTAATGGCCCTGGACCTTGGGGAGGTAAGGATAGGGGTCGCCCTGAGCGACCCCTCTCGCTCCTTCGCCTCCCCCCTGGAGGTCCTCAAGATGGAGGAGGGCTGGCCCCTCAAGGTTAAGGAGCTGGTGGAGAGGAACTCGGTGACCCTGATCGTGGTGGGGCTGCCCATAAGGACCGATGGGAGCTCCGGTCCCGAGGTCCAGCGGGTCATGGGCTGGTTGGAGGAGCTCAAGGCGGTGGTCCAGCAGGTGGAGATCGTCACGGTGGACGAGAGGTTCACCACCTCTATAGCCCAGCGGTTTCTGCTGGAGGGGGACGTCCGGCGGGAGAAGAGGAAGGGGAAAGTGGACAAGGTGGCGGCGGCGCTCATGCTTCAGGATTACCTGAACTCCAGGAGGGGGTCCTAGTTGCTTCCCAAGGGAGTGAAGGTAACACCCATGCTGGAGCAGTACCTCCACTGGAAGGAGCGGTATCCGGACTACCTACTCTTCTTCCGGATGGGGGACTTCTACGAGCTGTTCTTCGACGACGCCAAGGAGGCGTCAGCCCTACTGGACATAGCGCTCACTGCCCGAGATCCCGAGAGGGCCATCCCCATGGCGGGGGTTCCCTACCACGCGGTGGAGCAGTACCTGTCCCGGCTGGTGGAGCTGGGCAAGAAGGTGGCCATATGCGAGCAGGTCTCGGAGCCCGACGGTCGGACGTTGGTCCAGAGGCGGGTGGTCCGGCTGGTGACCCCCGGCACCTTCGTCCCCTCCGAGGGGGGTGGGGACGTCCACCTGGTGGCCTGCGTCCCCCGGGGAGAGGCATGGGACCTGGCGGTCCTCTCCCTCTCCACCGGCCTCTTCGAGGCTGGGACCGTCCCCTCCGGGGAGGTCCAGGGGGTCCTGTCCTCCTACTTTCCCACGGAGGTCCTGCTCCCCAAGGGCAAGGTGCCCGAGGACTTCCCGTGGCGGTGGGTGGAGCGGGAGGTGGACCTGTTCTCCCCCAGGGGAGCCCACGGGTTGCTGCTCAAGAGGTTTGGCCTGTCGACCCTGGAAGGACTGGGGTTCCATCCGGAGGATCACGCCCTGGGGGCCGCGGGGGCGGTCCTCCGGTACGCGGAGGAGACCCAGTTCAGGGAGCTGAGCCATCTGAGGCCCTTGCGACGCATATCTACCGGCAGGGGGCTCATGCTGGATCTCACCTCCCAGCGGAACCTGGACCTGGTTGAGCCCAAGGGGGCGTCGTTGCTGGGGGTGCTCAACTTCTGCAAGACCCCCTTGGGGAGGCGGGTCCTGAGGGAGTGGATCCTGCATCCCCTGAACGATCCGGAAGAGATAAACCTCCGGCTGGACGGGGTGGAGTTCTTCGTCAAGGACCGGGATGGGGCCCGGGCCCTGGGGGAGGCGCTCTCCTCCGTTGGCGACGTGGAGAGGGCCCTGTCCAGGCTACACCTGGGCACCGGCGGGCCCAAGGATGCGGCCCTCTGCAGGGACTTCCTGTCCGCCCTCCCCAGGGTTGAGGAGCTCACCCGCCGGACCCCTAAGGCCTGGCATCTCGATCTCTCCCCGAGGGTCCTGGCCCTGGGGGAGACGCTGGCTAAGGCCATAGAGGACCGGCCCCCCAGGGACGTATCCGACGGGGGGGTCATAAGGGGGGGCTTCGATCCCGAGTTGGACGAGCTCAGGTCCTTCCTGGGGGGACACGAGGGATGGCTGTCGTCCTTCGAGGAGAGGGAGAGGGACAGGACCGGCATAAGGGGGCTCAAGGTCCGGTACAACAAAGTCTTCGGCTACTACATAGAGGTCAGCCGGTCGAACGCGGACCGGGTTCCGGAGGACTACGAGCGGCGCCAGACCCTGGTTAACGCCGAGAGGTTTGTAACCCCGGAGCTGAAGGAGTTCGAAGCCAAGATGGCCCGGGCCTCCGAGGCGGTGATGAGCCGGGAGAGGGCCGTGTGGGAGCGGGTCCTGGCGGAGCTCTTGTCGCTCACCGGGGAGCTTCAGCGCCTGGCCCGAAGGGTAGGAGAGCTGGACTGCCTCTTCAGCCTGGGGGAGGCGGCCTTTCAGAGGGGATACGTGAGGCCCCAGGTGGACCTGGGGGATGAGCTGGTCATACGGGACGGGCGGCATCCGGTGGTGGAGGTGGCCATGGCCCCGGAGCCTTTCACCCCCAATCACATGCACCTGGACTCGGGGAGCCGGAGGATGATCCTGCTCACCGGGCCCAACATGGCGGGCAAGTCCACCTATCTGAGGATGGGGGCCCTGCTGGTCATCATGGCCCAGATGGGATCCTTCGTCCCCGCCAGCCACGCCAGGGTGGGGTGTTTCAACCGGATATACACCCGCATAGGGGCCCGGGACGACCTGGCCCGGGGGCAGAGCACCTTCATGGTGGAGATGGTGGAGACCGCCCAGATATTGAACGGCCTCACCGGCCGGAGCCTGGTGATCCTGGACGAGATAGGGAGGGGGACCTCCACCGACGACGGGATGAGCATCGCCTGGGCGGTTATGGAGTACCTTCACGAGAGGTCCGATCTGGCCCCCAAGGTGCTCTTCGCAACCCACTATCACGAGCTCACGTCCCTGGCGGAGCGGCTTCCGGGGGTTAGCAACTGGAGTGTGGCGGTCAAGGAGACGCCTAGGGGGGTGGTTTTCCTCCACCATGTGGTGCCCCGCCCGGCGGACAGGTCCTACGGGGTGGAGGTGGCCAAGCTGGCGGGCCTGCCCGAGGCGGTCCTGAGGCGCTCGAGGGAGCTCCTGGAGCTCTTCGAGGGCCGAAGGAGGAGGGATGTGGAGGGGGCCGCTGGGAAGGGGATGGTCAGACAGACCTCCCTCTTCGACCCCGGGGTGGACGGCATCCTGGAGGAGCTGGCTGCCTGCGACCCGGACAACATGACCCCGCTTCAGTGCATGGAGCGGATATACGATCTCCACAAGCGGGCGGTGGAGATACTGAGAGGTGGACGGGCATAGGAAGGATATTGGAACTGCCCCCGGAGGTCAGGGAGAAGATCGCCGCCGGGGAGGTCATAGAGAGGCCCCTCTCGGTGGTTAAGGAGCTCCTGGAGAACTCCCTGGACGCGGGAGCCAAGAGGGTGTCGGTGGCTCTTTCCCAGGGGGGGAAGACCTCCATCACCGTGGAGGACGACGGATCGGGGATCCCCTTCGAGGACCTGCCTCTGGCCCTCACCAGGCACGCCACCAGCAAGATCCGGTCCGTGGACGACCTTTACGGCATAAGGTCCCTGGGATTCCGGGGGGAGGCCCTGGCCAGCATCTGCGCGGTGAGCCGCCTGGAGATAAGGAGCCGCCGGATGGACCAGGAGCTGGGAGGGCTGATCATCGCCGAGGGTGGGGAGATCGTGTTGCACGAGAGGGTCCCCCACCCAGTGGGAACGGTGGTGAAGGTGGAGGAACTGTTCTTCAACCTCCCCGCCCGGAGAAAGTTCCTTAAGTCCCCGTCGGCGGAGGTGAGGAGGATAAGCCAGCTCCTTCAGGAGATGAGCCTGGTCAACTTCCACCGGCGAATCCAGCTCTCCTCCGACGGGAGGCGGGTCTTTGAGTCCCCCGGGTTCGAAAGCCCCAGGGATGCGGCGCGCCACCTATGGGGGTGCGATCCCAAGGAGGGGTTTATGGACCACCAGGGCCTGAGCTGCCACCTCCTGTGGAGCGGCTCCGGCGAGGGGCGCGGCAACCTCTGCTTCTTCGTAAACGGAAGGAGGATCCACGATCCGTCCCTTCGGGCGGCGATCCAGGGTGCGTCGGGGACCTTGGGAGGGGACTGGGTGGTGTTCCTCGTGGTCCCGCCGGAGGAGGTGGACGTTAACGTCCACCCCACCAAGTCGGAGGTCCGGTTCAAGCGCCCCCGGGACGTCTTCTCCCTGGTCCATCGGGGGGCCCTGTCGGTGATAGGGGGAGGTTTAGGATTGGACGGACCACCCGGGCAGCCGATCCCTCCGGCGAGGGATCGGCGGGATGAGCCGCCGCAGGTGAAGTCGCCGTCGGTGGAGGACCGGATGCCCCGGTTGGATGGGCCATCCTTTGGGGGCCCCCAAGATCCGGCTAAGAGGCTTGTTGTCGGGTCCCCCCTGGCGGAGATGGTGAGCCAGGTGAGGTACGTGGGGGAGGCTGGCAGGGGGTATCTCATCTACGAGTTCCCCCGAGGGGTCATATTCCTGGATCCCCATGCGGCGGAGGAGAGGATAACCTACGAGAAGATAGTCCGGGGATCCCAGGGGGGCACCCAGGTTTTGGCCTTCCCGGTGGAGATCCCCGAGGGGCTTGCCATGTCGCTGGAGGGGCTTTGGGGGCCGCTGGAGGATCTCGGTTTCCGGTTCGATCGAGAGGGCAGTGGGGCCATGCGGATGGTGGGGATACCCCAGCACCTGTCCTCCTTCGACGTGTCCCCCATGGAGTGGCTCCGATGGTGCTCCTCCGGGGGGGACCAGGAGGAGGGATCGGGCCGCCAGGTCAAGCTGCTGGAGAGGATGGCCAGCAGGGCGTGCAGGCGGTCCATGAAGCTGGGGGATTCGCTGGATCGGGATGGGGCCAGGAGGCTCTTCGAGGAGCTCCTCCGTTGCTCGGTCCCCCAGGCCTGCCCCCATGGCAGGTCCACCTTCTTCGTCCTCCCCTGGGAGGACATAGAATCTAGGCTTGGGAGGTAGGCCATTGAGAACCCCAGTTCCTTTGCCGGCCATAATAGGTCCCACCGCGGTGGGGAAGACGGACTTCAGCCTCATGTTGGCGGAGGCCCTGGGCGGGGAGATCATCTCCGTGGACTCCAGGCAGATATACCGCTACCTGGACGTGGGCACCGATAAGGTCTCCGCCCAGGTGAGGAGGCGGGTGATCCACCACTGCATAGACGTGGCGGACCCGGACGAGGTCTTCTCCGTGGCGGATTTTGTTCGTTCCGCCAACGGGGCGATCGAGAGGATAACCAACCGGGGCAGGGTGCCCATCCTGGTGGGGGGTACCCCCTTCTACTTCAAGGCCCTGGAGGGGGGACTGTTGTCGGACCTCCCCACCGACCGGGCCATCCGGCGGCGGATAGAGGAGGAGATGTCAGTCAAGGGCCGCCTGGCCATGCACCGGGAGCTAATGGAGGTGGACCCCGAGTCCGCCCGAAGGATAGATCCCAACGACGCACACCGGATAGCCCGGGCCCTTGAGATATACCGTCAGAGCGGCAAGCCCCCCACCTGGTGGTACAGGAACAGTCCGCCGGCTGGAGGGGGGATCCGGATGTTCTACGTGGGGCTTACCAGGCCCCGGGGGGAGCTGTACGATCGGATAGCCCAGAGGGTTCGGATCCAGTTCTCCTCTGGCTATCCGGAGGAGGTAATGTGGCTTCTGGAGAACGGCTTCCCGGAGCACATGCCGTCCATGCAGGGTTTTGGCTACAGGGAGCTGGTGGCCTGGGCCAAGGGGGAGGTGACCCTAGAGGAGGCCATGGAGCTGGACGTGAGGCGAACCAAGGCCTTCTCCCGGCGGCAGATGACCTGGTTCAGGCGGTTCTCCCCCTGCGAGTGGTACGACCTGTCCGAGATGGAGGTATCCCAAGTGCTCGAATCGGTGGTCCGTCGTCTCGAGGAGCTGTGGGAGGGGTCAGAGTGAAGGTCCTGGTGGCGAGTCCCACGGGGCTCTGTTTTGGGGTTAGAAGGGCCATAGAGGCCCTGGAGGCCACCCTGGAGGAGAGGGGGCGGGTCTACTCCCTTGGCAGCCCTATTCACAATCCCCAGGAGGTGGAGCGGCTGAAGGCCAAGGGGTTGGTGGTGGTGGACGAGATAGATCAGGTTCCCCCGGGGGTGACCCTATTTATCCGGGCCCACGGGGTGAGCCCCCAGGTCTTCCGGGAGGCGTTGAGACGCTGCGGCGAGGTGATAGACGGTACCTGTCCCTTCGTGAGGAAGGCCCAGGAGAGGGCCATGGTCCTATCGGATGAGGGCTACCCGGTGCTGATCGTGGGCGACGGGGAGCATCCGGAGGTTAAGGGGATCCTGGGCTTCGTCAACGGTTTCGCCGCGGTGGTGCCCCACCGGGGGCGGCTTGAGGAGGTCCTGGACGGGCACAGGTTCCAGAAGGTGGGAGTCCTGAGTCAGACCACCCAGAAACTGGAGGTTTTTTTCGACGTTGTTAAGGCCTTGGTGGGTATCGTTCCCGAAGTTAGAGTGTATAATACGATCTGTAGCGCCACCCTTGAGAGACAGAGGGCGGTATGTGAACTTGCGTCCTCCGTTCAGGGCATAGTGGTGATGGGTGGCAGGAACAGCGCTAACACCCGGAAGCTGTATCAGATAGCCCTAGAGTCGGGGGCCCAGGCGGTGTGGATAGAGCATCCTGACGAGCTGGATTACGGGTGGCTGGCGGACAAGGGTTCCATCGGGTTGGCGGCTGGGGGTAGCACCCCTGACTGGTTGATCCGGGAATTGATAGAAAGGCTTGAGAAACTGTAGGTCGCGAGGAGGATGGAAGGTATGGTGGACGGGTTGACGATGAACAATTCCGGTGTGTCCGAGCCGGAGCCTGAGACGATGGAGAGCATCATGGAGCAGATAGACTCCGTGAACATACATCGGGGCAGCGTGGTTGAGGGTACCGTGGTTGATGCCCGGGAGGACGGTTGGCTTGTGGACGTGGGCTACAAGTGCGAGGGCTTCCTTCCCCGGCGGGAGTGGAGCCATCGGGCCATCGTTGAGAAGGTGGGGGAGCCCCAGGTGGGGGACCGGATCCGGGTCCAGGTGACCAACGTGGGTCAGGGCGAGGAGGCCCAGCTCAACCTGAGCCGGTGGCGTTGCGAGTTCGATGAGCGGTGGAACGCCCTGGAGGAGAAGCTCGCCCAGTCGGACGTGATCGAGGTTGAGGGTATCCGCAAGGTCAAGGGAGGGCTCATTGTGGACTGCTGTGGGCTCGAGGGTTTCATTCCCATCTCCCACCTGGCGGAGGAGGGCCGGGGTATCAACCCTGCCAACCTGGTAGGAAAGACCTTCCCGGTTAAGCTGGTGGAGAAGGATCGCAGGAAGCGCCGCCTAGTGCTCTCCCGGCGCAGCATCCTTGACGAGGAGATGGCCTCCCTGCGTGAGGAGTTCTACGCCAACGTGCACGAGGGGGACATCCTGGAGGGTGAGGTCAGCAGCATAACCTCCTTCGGGGTCTTCGTGAACCTGGGGGCCATGGAGGGGCTGGTTCACATCACCGAGCTCTCCTGGCAGAGAGGTGCCAAGGCGAAGGACCTGGTCCAGAAGGGCGACAAGGTCAAGGTGAAGGTGATAGGTATAGACCGGGAGAACAACCGGGTTTCCCTGAGCCTCAAGCAGGCCCAGGAGGATCCGTGGGTGGGGGTCACCTCCCGCTGGACCGTTGGCCAGAGGACCAAGGGGGTCGTAACCAACCTGGCGGACTTTGGGGCCTTCGTGGAGATCGAGCCCGGCGTGGAGGGGCTCATCCACATCGGTGACCTTAGCTGGAGCCGGGTTAAGCACCCCAAGGAGGTCCTCAAGAAGGGCCAGGAGGTGGAGGTGGTTATCCTGGAGGTCGATGGGGACCGTCGTCGCATAGGCCTCGGCCTCAAGCAGCTCAACGATCCGTGGGCCAACGTCTCCGAGAAGTACTCCAAGGACCAGGTGGTGACCGTCAAGGTGGTTCGCCTGGCGGACTTTGGGGCCTTCGTGGAGATCGAGGACGGGGTGGAGGGGCTGATCCACATATCCCAGCTGAGCCGTCAGCGGGTCGAGAAGCCCTCGGACGTCCTTAGGGAGGGACAGGAGGTCCAGGCCAAGATCCTGGAGGTTAACCCCTCGGAGAAGAGGATCCGCCTGAGCCTGAGGGCCCTGGAGGAGCCCACCGGGGAGGAGCGTCACGAGGAGCGCCGGGAGGAGCGCCGCCGTCGCCCCGCCCGGGAGGACCATGGACACTCCAGGCAGCAGGGCTACGTGCAGCAGCAGGAGGAGTTCTCCTTCACCATAGGAGACCATCTGAACCTGAATCGGTAAGGTACGGGATGGAGGTGCCCGGGCCGGTCTTATGACCGGCCCTTCTCATCATGGAAAACAGGAAGGGTAAGGTTCTAAAGGTCCGGGTCTTCCCGGATCCGGTTCTCCGCCAGCCGGTGGAGGAGGTCCGGGACTTCGGGGAGGAGCTTTCGGACCTTTTGGCGGACATGTGGGCCACCATGTACGCCAAGGACGGGGTTGGCCTTGCGGCCCCCCAGGTGGGCATATCCAAGAGCCTGGCGGTGATAGATCACCACGGGGACCGGTACGTGGTCGTAAATCCCCAGATCCTCTCCCAGGATGGGGAGGAGGAGGGTGAGGAGGGTTGTCTCAGCTTCCCCGGCATCTTCGTGAACGTGAAGCGCCCCAGCAGGATAAGGCTTCGTTTCCAGGACGAGACCGGTGCAGTCAAGGAGATGGAGCTCCAGGGCTTCATAGCCCGTGTCTTCCTCCATGAGATAGATCACCTCAGGGGCCGGCTCCTGATCGACCACGTGTCCCCCATAAGGCGGCAGATGATAAAGACCCGGCTGGCCAAGAGGTCTGAGGATCGATGAAGTGGGCGGTGTTGAGCTCCGGCCCCTTTGGGGCCCTGTGGCTCGAGGGGCTTCTGGCGGTGGGGAGAAGGCCCCTTTGGATAATGACCAAGCCCCCCAGGCCCGCGGGGAGGGGCTACAGAGAGCGGGTTACCCCCGTGGAGGAGGTGGCCCTCTCCTTCGGCCTGACACCGGTTAGGACAAACTCCCCTGTGGATGATGTGGCCGCCCTAGCCCCTCAGGGACTGGACGTCCTCTTCGTGGTGGACTGCTCCTTCTTCATCCGGGAGCCGCTACTCAGCTTCCCCACCATGGGGTGCATCAACCTCCACCCCTCTCTGCTTCCCCAGCTTAGGGGGGCGGCTCCGATCCAGAGGGCCCTATGGATGGGTCTCGATGTGACCGGGGTCACCATGTTCCGGTTGGTGGAGGAGATGGATGCGGGGCCCATACTCATGAGGGTACCCCACCCGGTGGACCCGGACGACCACTTCGGATCCCTGCTCCCCAAGCTTGCCCGGCTTGCGTCCCGGATGACCGGTGATTTCCTTGATGCGCCGGACTCCTTCTCCCCGGTCCCCCAGGAGGGTAGCCCCTCCTACGCTCCCAGGATATCCAACCAGGAGACCCGGGTGGACTGGGGTGATGGGGCATCCCGGGTGAGGGACATGATCCGAGCCCTCTCCCCCTCCCCCTGTGCCTGGTCCACCCTTGGGGGAAGGAGGATAAGGATCCTCAAGGCCTCGGTGGACCAGTATCCGCCCATCTCTTCCCCCCCGGGGGCTCACTACGTGAGGGACTCCCTGCCCTGCGTGGTCTGCGGTGACGGTAGTGGTTTGGTCCTCCTGGAGGTGCAGCCCGAGGGCAAGCGACCCATGGAGTCCGCCAGCTGGCTCAAGGGGCTGAGGCTGTCGCCGGGGGCCGCTTGGGAGTGAGGGGGGTATTGCCTTGACGGAGCACATGAAGGAGAGGACCCTTGAGAGGGAAACCATATACACCGGCAGGGTTTTGAACCTGGTGAGGGACCGGGTGGAGTTGCCCAATGGGAAGCTGGCGTGGCGGGAGGTGGCCCAGCACCGCCCTGCGGTGGCGATCCTGCCCGTGGCTGACGATGGCCGCTTGATCCTCATCCGCCAGTATCGTCACCCGGTGGGGGAGGTCATATGGGAGGTGCCCGCCGGGCTGGTGGAGGATGGGGAGGACCTGGAGCAGGCGGCCCAGCGGGAGCTGCGGGAGGAGATAGGTTACAGGGCCCTGGAGCTTCTAAGGGGACCGTCGTTCCTCCCCTCCCCGGGCTTCTGCGACGAGGTGATCCACCTATTCCTGGCCATGGGCCTTGTCCGTGATCCCCTCGAGATGGACGATGACGAGTTCATCGGGGCTAAGTTCATGTCTAAAGCGGAGGTCCTGGAGATGATTCGTGACCGACAGGTGACGGATGGCAAGACCCTGGTGGCGGTGCTCTGGTTCCTCGGGGGGAACTGGGGTTGAGCCCTTTGGGGGAGAACGGGCCGCTGGATCCAAGGATGGAGTCCTTCCTGGAGTACCTCTCCCTTGAGAGGGCCTTCAGCCCCAACACATGTCAGGCCTACAGGAGGGATCTCTCTAAGTACGTCTCCTTCTGCGCCGAGAGGGGGCGGGATCCAGTGCCGCCGGAGGTGGACACGGTGAGCCTGTTCCTAGCTAGCCTGAGGTCCCAGGGGGCCGCCAAGAGCTCGGTTCAGCGGGCGGCGGCGTGCATAAAGTCCTTCAGCCGCTTCCTGGGCGAGGTGGGGGAGGACCCGGGGAAGGTTCCCATGTTGCCCGACAAGCCCTCCCCTATGCCGGCCATCCTGACCGAGGGGGAGGTCCTTCGCCTCCTGGAGGCCACCGCCGGAGATGCCCCCGGGGACCTGAGGGATCGGGCCATGATAGAGCTCCTCTACGGTTGCGGTTTGAGGGCCTCGGAGCTCTGTTCCCTGACCATGAAGGACCTGGACCTGTCATCCGGCACCGTCCGGGTGAGGGGGAAGGGGGACAAGGTGAGGGTCCTTCCCCTGGTGGGGGAGACCAGGTCCGCCCTGGAGCGCTACCTGAAGGTGAGGGGGACCCACCAGGGGCCGATCTTCCAGGGGGACAGAGGAGGTCCCTTTAGGCGGGAGATGCTCTGGAAGATGATCCAACGGAGGGGCCGGCAGGCGTGTATAGCCGCCTCCAGGCTTCATCCCCACATACTGAGGCACTCCTGCGCCACGCATCTGCTGAGGCGGGGGATGGACCTGAGGACCCTGCAGTGTCTGCTGGGTCACTCCTCGGTGAGGACCACCGAGGTCTACACCCACTTTGACCTGGAGCTGAGGGACGTTTACGATAGAAGTCATCCTAGAGCACAAGGGAGTTGATGTATTTGACGCCGAGGGACAAGGTTGTAGAGGCGTTGGGCGCCATAAGGAAGCTGGTCCCCGTTACCCCCGACCTGGTGATGGTGCTGGGGTCCGGGGTGGGTGACTTCGTCAGGGTGCTTGACAACCCAGTTTCGGTCCCCTACGAGGAGATCCCCTGGTGGCCCAGGTCCACCGCGCCGGGGCACGCGGGGGTCCTTCACGTTGGCAGGCTGGGGACCATCAACGTGGCGGTCCTCCAGGGGAGGGTCCACTACTACGAGGGCTACTCCATGGAGGAGGTGGTCTTCCCCGTCCGGGTCATGGGGGAGTGGGGGGCCAAGGTCTTCGTGGCCACCAACGCCTCCGGGGGCATCGACAGGTCCTACTCCCCGGGCCAGTGGGTCCTCATCGAGGATCACATAAACCTCATGGGGGCTAACCCCCTGGTGGGTCCCAACGAGGATTTCTGGGGGGTCCGTTTCCCGGACATGACCGAGGCGTACGACCGGGACCTGATGCGGCTCATGGAGAGGGCCGCATCCCGGATAGGGGTTGCGTTGGGCCGGGGGGTCTACGTAGCCATGTCGGGGCCCAGCTTCGAGACCCCGGCGGAGATTCGCATGCTATCCAAGCTGGGTGGGACCCTGGTTGGGATGTCCACCGTCCCGGAGGTGATAGCCGCCCGACACATGGGCCTCAGGGTGCTGGCCCTCTCCTGCGTGGCCAACTACGCGGCGGGGATATCCCCCAATCCACTGACCCACGAGGAGGTCCTCCGGGAGGTCTCCAGGGCCACCGGGGATCTGTGTCGGCTTTTGCCCGCCTTCTTGGAGGAGATGTCCAATGAGATTTAACGTCCTCAACTTCATAGAGGTCAAGCGGGACGGAGGGGAGCACTCGGAGGGTGAGATGAGGGCCTTCGTCCAGGGGCTCATGGACGGCTCCGTGGCGGACTACCAGGCCGCCGCGTGGCTCATGGCGGCCTTCATAAGGGGGCTCTCCATCCGAGAGATGTCCCACCTCACCGTGGCGCTGGCCCGGTCGGGGGATGTCTTCCAGTTGGATCCCTCCTGCGGCTTCTCGGTGGACAAGCACAGCACCGGCGGGGTGGGGGACAAGGTGACCCTGGTGCTGGTGCCCCTGGTGGCGTCGCTGGGGATACCGGTGGCCAAGCTCAGTGGCCGGGGCCTTGGGTTCACCGGTGGGACGGTGGACAAGCTGGAGGCCATACCGGGGATGAACGTCCACCTCACCATGGAGGCCTTCAAGGCTCAGGTGGCGGAGATAGGCTGTGCGGTGAGCGGACACTCCCTCCAACTGGCCCCCGCGGAGGGGAAGCTGTACCACCTGAGGGACGTGACCTCCACGGTCCCCTCCATGGGACTCATCGCCACCAGCATAGTCAGCAAGAAGATAGCCGGTGGGGCCAACGGCTTCGTGTTCGACGTCAAGTGGGGCCGGGGGGCCCTCATGGAGTCCTACCAAGACGCGGTGGCCCTGGGCCGGTTGCTGGTGGACCTCTCGTGGGAGCTGGGACACCCCAGCAGGGCGGTGCTGACCAGCATGGAGCAGCCATTGGGCCAGTGGGTGGGCAACTCAGCGGAGGTCCGGGAGGCAATAGAGGTCCTCTCCGGAGGTGGGCCCGAGTCCACCCGGCAGGTCTGCCTGGCCCTGGCCAGGGAGATGGTCCTGTTGGCCAACAAGGCCCAAGACCCTGAGGAGGCCATGGATCTCTGCCGCAGGGGCCTGGACGACGGATCCGCCCTGGAGAGGTTCGCCCAGATGGTGTCTCGCCAGGGGGGGGACAGTTCCATAGTGGATCCCTCCCGGTGGGATGAGCTGCTTCCCCTGGCCCCCCATGTGGTCCCCTTGGTGGCCCAGAGGTCCGGCTACGTCTCCGCCATGGACACCCGGGCCATAGGGGAGGCCCTGAGGTCCCTTGGGGGTGGCCGGATGAGGAAGGAGGACCCCATAGATCACCGGGTTTCCATAAGGATGGCCTGTGAGATTGGCCAGGAGGTACAGGCCGGGGATCCGCTGCTTCACGTGTACGGCCGCACACTGGGGTCAAGTCAGGACGTGGTGGAGATGCTCCGGGGGGCGGTGTCCATAGGGGACGAGCCGGTGGAGCCCGGTCCCCTCATGAGGGATGTCATAGCTCCCCTTGAAAGGACCGGCGAAAACTAGTAGGATTTAGTGGTTCAACCCGGAGGTGAGTCGTAGCTGGTGCTGCGCCCAGGCTTCAAACCTGGTGGGGGTCGGTAGCCGGTCCCGGTGGGTTCGATTCCCACGCGCCTCCGCCAGAGGAGATAGCCCCTTCCAGCCAGGAAAGGGGCTTATTTTTTAGGCCTTTAGGGTTAAAATGATGGGAGGATGACCGTGCCCAGGGGATTGTTCGTAACCATAGAGGGGGTAGACGGTTCGGGGAAGACCACCCAGGCCTCCAAACTGGCCTCCTGGATAGGGGACCAGCTGGGGAGGCGGGTGCTTTGGACCCGGGAGCCCGGTGGCTGGGGGGACGATGGGATTAGGGAGATGTTGCTCAAGGGGGGCTGGCAGGGTCCCTACACGGAAACGTTGCTCTTCCTGGCGGACCGGTGTGAGCACTGTGCACGGGTCATAGGCCCCGCCCTGGAGGAGGGCCGGGTGGTGATATGCGAGAGGTATCAGGACTCCACCCTGGCCTATCAGGCCTTTGGCTCCGGGCTTGGGCTTGAGGATTTGGACCGCATATCCTCCGTCCTGGCGTTGCCCCGGCCGGATGTGACCATCTGGCTGGATCTGGGCCCGGAGGAGGCGGCCCTTCGGCTGTCCTCTCGGGGAGGGATGGACGCCATAGAGAGCCGGGGCATGGACTTCTTCGCCCGGGTGAGGGACGGTTACCGGGTCCTCTGGGAGAGGGATCCCTCCCGCATAAGGAGGGTGCCCGCCGATGGGAGCCCTGAGCGGGTGTTCGAGCTTATCAAGGGGGAGTTGGTGAGGCTACTTTGTCCATGAAGGTGGACGGCCGGGGGAAGAAGAGCCCCGGTAATGAGGGCATATCGCTGGGGGGCCGAGGAGGGGGGCGCCCTAGGGCGGACTCGAGGGTTGAGCCCCCCAGTTTCATGGAGGCTATGGAGGAGGTGGAGCGGGCCAACCTCATAAGGGAGATAAGCGCCCTTGGAGAGAGCCTGTCCAAGCACCCCTCCATATCGGTCCTTAGGCGATACCGGCAGCTCATAGGGGTAGCAATAGAGATGGTCCGCCGCTCCCTGGCTTTGAAGAGGGATTTCAAGTGGAGGCGGTCCGAGAGGACCATGTTCGTCCTGATAGAGAGGACCGAGTCCGCCCTGGACGAGCTGGAGGAGCTGATTCTCCGGGAGGGGGACCGGGCCAGGGTCCTGGAGTTGATGGAGGAGATAAAGGGGTGCTTGATCTCCATACTGTCCTGAGTCAGAGCGCCGAGTGGAACCGGTTTCTGAAGATGGCGGAGGCGGACCGGTGTCATAGCCTCTGCTTCCTCGCCCCGGAGGTGGTGCAGCGGGAGCTGGCGGCGATGGTGGCCCGTTCCCTTTGGGGGGATCCGGGTGCCGGGGAGGAGGATCTCCTGTTTGCCGGCCAGCCAGGTTCACCGCCGGGCATAGAGGAGTGCCGGGCCCTGGCTTTGGAGCTGTCCATGGTGCCGGTGAGGAGGACCTTCCGGGTGGGGGTAATCCTGTCCGCCGACAGGCTTTCCCTGCCGGCGGCCAACAGCCTCCTCAAGCTCACCGAGGAGCCCCCTCCCCGGGCCAAGATGGTGCTCCTGGCTGAGAGGGACAACCTGATCCCGACCCTGAGGAGCAGGTTGGCGGTTTTCAACCTATTGCCCCTTGAGCACCGGTCGCCGGCCCCACCCCCTGTGGGGGAGGGGTGGGGGGACCTGTTGCGGCGCTGTTCTTCTCCCGGGGGCAGGGTGGATCTCGTGGCCCTCCGGGACGAGATGAACGGCTGGGTGGGCTTCCTTGTCTCCCAGGGGCGCTTCGACGAGGCCCAGCGGATCTCTCGGGTGATGGAGGTCCTGTCCACCTGCCCCCTTTCGACAAGCATGGCGGCCGACATGGCCTTCTTGACCCTTGAGGAGGGATTGGATCTTGCCTAGATATCTTGCTGTACTTGGAAAGCCCCGATACCTGGGGATCTTCGGCCTTGAGGATGAATCGGTACCCCTCTCCAAGGGGGACCGGATAATGGTATTCTCCCCCCGGGGAGAGGAGGTGGCCCTGGTGCTGGGGGTCATATCCCCCGAGAAGGAGGAGGAGCTCCGGGTGATGCGCTCCAACCAGGACATGGGGGACGGGGTCAGATCCGAGCCCCTGGTGATGGATCTGGAGTTCATCTCCCCCCTGGAGGACCAAAGCGGCCTGCCGACCCCGGAGGAGGACGAGTCGGCACTGCGGAGGGCCCGGGATATCCTGAGCTCCCATTGTCTCCCGATGAAGATAATAGACGCGGAGTACCTGCCGAACCGCAACAAGCTCTTCTTCTATTTCACCGCGGAACAGCGGGTGGACTTCCGGGCCCTGGTCAAGGACCTGGCCAAGGAGTTCAGGACCCGGATAGAGCTTCGTCAGGTGGGGGTCCGGGATGAGGCCAAGATAATAAGGGGGCTGGCCCCATGCGGGAGGCCCTGCTGTTGTAGCTACTGGCTCCACCAGTTTGCCCCCATATGCATAAAGATGGTCAAGGAGCAGAACCTGGCCCTCAACCCCACCAAGATATCCGGCCTCTGCGGCCGGCTCATGTGTTGCATGAGCTTTGAGCACAGGGCCTACCGGGAGCTCTGGGAGCACCTGCCTAACCCGGGCTCCAAGGTCAAGACCCCCAAGGGGAACTACGTGATAGTGGGGGTGGACCTCAAGAGGTCCGCGGTCCGTTGCTCCTTCCCCGGGGGGCCGGAGCTGCTGGTGCCGGTGCACCTGTTCGACCAGTTCAAGGAGACGGTGATGCGGGGGGAGGATTGGGTACCTCCCGTCTCCGCGGAGGAGCCCCACTGTGGGGCCTGCTCGCTGCAATTTGGGGATCTCCCGGGGTCGATGGAAGTTCGCCTGGAGGAGCCCAAGGAGGTCCAGGAGGACGCGCCGGTTGATCAGGTCCCCAAGGGGTCCAGTCGCCGGAGGAGGCGGCGCAAGAAGCCCAAGGGGACCGACCGAGTGGAGGCGGATTCCTCTGAGAGCGAGGCCGAGGTCCCCTCAGGGCATCCCAAGGAGGAGCCCAAGGCGGAGGGGGAGAGGAAGCCCTCGGGGAAGAGAAGGTGGAGGGGACGACGAAACAGGAAGAAGCCAGCTGGGGAGGGGGAGGCCAGTTGATCGGTTTTCTCAAGAAGGTCTTCGATAAGGTACGGGACGTAAAGAGCCGCTGGGAGTACGGCCTTCGGAACATCTTCTCCGATGAGCCCATAACCGATGAATTTTTCGAGCGGCTGGAGGAGCACCTTATAGCCGGAGACGTGGGGGTTGCCCTGGCGGAGAGGCTGGTGTCGGATCTGAAGCGGCACGCCCAGGAGAAGCGGCTTTCCAACGCCACGGAACTAAAGGAGCGCTTCGGCCAGATGCTCAAGGACATGCTGGGTGAGGGCCTGGGGGGGGCGTCCAAGGGGCTCTCCTTCAACGGGCCGGTGGGGCTGATCCTGCTCATAGGGGTCAACGGCAGCGGCAAGACCACCACCGCCGCCAAGCTGGCCAAGCTGCTTAAGGGGCAGGGTAACAACGTGGTCCTGGCCGCGGCGGACACCTTTCGGGCCGCCGCAATAGATCAGCTCAAGGTCTGGGGGGCCAGGGCGGGCGTTCGGGTGGTGGCCCAGGATCCCGGAGGCGACTCGGCGGCGGTGGTCTACGATGCCATCCAGTCCGTCAAGTCCACCGGCGGGATAGTCATAGCCGACACAGCGGGGCGCCTTCACACCAAGCACAACCTGATGGAGGAGCTGGCCAAGATCTACCGGGTGGCCAGGCGGGACGTGGGGGAGGAGGACATATTCCCCCTGTTGGTTCTCGACGCCATAACGGGGCAGAACGCCATATCCCAGGCCAGGTCCTTCAACGGCGCCATGCCCCTTAGGGGGGTGGTGCTCACTAAGTTCGACCACACCGCCAAGGGGGGGGCGGTCTTGGCCCTCTCGTCGGAGCTCAAGGTGCCGGTCCTCTACGTGGGGATAGGGGAGGGGATAGACGACATGGCCCCCTTCTCCCCCGATGACTTCGTGGAGGACCTACTGGGGGGCGGCGATAGATGACCTTCACCCTCCGGGAGGCCATCAGGGAGATCTTCCGCTCCGGTGCCGATTACCTGGGGCACCGGGGATCCGTCGGGGACCTGCTGATTCACAAGGATGAGCTGGTGCCCCTCATCGAGGCGGACGACGCCATGCCGGTTTCGGAGGTCATCTCCCGCTTCGAGTCCAGGAGGGGGCAGGGGCCCGACTCGTCGTCGCTTCGGGTCTTCTGGGTGGAGCTGCCGTCCAACCGCCCTGGTTGGGAGGACCTTCCCCCCTGGTGGGGGGTCCCGCTCCCCCTCTTCAGCCGGGGTAAGGGTCGGCTGAACCAGGAGGCGGAGCGGGTCTTCGGCTCCCTCCCCTCCCTGGTGGAGAGGCTGTCCCAGGCGGTGGACTCGGGCGAAGAGGTGGTTAGCCTGTCGGAGGATATGGTGCTCATGATGCGCCAGCTTTGCGACCAGATCTACCTAATAGAGGACGTATCCTGCGACAGCCAGTCCGCCCGGGAGATATGCCGGTGGGCATCGGTGGGGCGATCTTTGGTTGATCGGTTCCGGGCCAACGGTCTGGACGTTAGGTTTCACCAGGCGGACGAGGTCATCGACCGTCCCGGGGAGGTGATACCGTGTCTCTGGGAGGGAGAGCTGATGGGCTACGTATCGATCCCATGTCCACCCATGGAGGGGGCCCCGGATCCGGAGATCTCCCCCAAGGGGAGCTCCCGCAAGGGGGTCAGGAGGTCCAAGGTCAGGTCCCAGGATTGATTCGGCTTTCAAGTGAATTACGGGGGAGTGGTGGAATTTGATACCAAGGTATGAGACCGAGGAGATGCGAAGGATATGGTCCGACGAGAGCCGTTTCGGTGCCTGGCTCGAGGTGGAGTTGGCGGCCTGTAGGGCCTGGGCGGAGGAGGGGGCCATCCCCCGGGAGGACCTGGAGGCCATAGAGTCCAGAGCGGGTTTCGACGTGGATAGGATCCGGGAGATCGAGGAGAGGACTCAGCACGACGTGATAGCCTTCGTCAGCGCCGTGGCGGAGCGGATAGGTCCCAGCGGCCGCTACGTGCATCTGGGGCTCACCAGCAGCGACGTGGTGGACACCGCCTCGTCCCTGTTGCTCACCAGGGCTTCGGAGGTGTTGACCCGGGAGTTGGAGGGGCTCTTGTCGGTGCTGGGCCGGTTGGCGGCGGAGCACAAGTTCACTCCCTGCGCGGGTAGGACCCACGGGGTGCATGCGGAGCCCATGACCTTCGGCCTCAAGCTCCTCAACCACTACGCCCAGCTCAGGAGGGACCTGGATCGGTTGAAGGTCGCGGCGGAGGAGATGAGGGTTGGCAAGATCTCCGGTGCGGTGGGTACCTACGCCAACTGTCCTCCCCACATAGAGGCCAAGGTTTGTGCCGCCCTGGGGCTTAGGCGGGATCCGGTCTCCAACCAGATAATCCAGCGGGACAGGCACTGTGCCCTCCTGTCCGCCATGGCCATAATGGGCGGGGGACTTGAGAGGCTTGCGCTGGAGATACGGCACCTTCAGCGGACCGAGGTGCTGGAGGCTATGGAGCCCTTCAAGAAGGGACAGAAGGGTTCCAGCGCCATGCCCCACAAGAAGAACCCCATAATCTGCGAGAGGATCTGCGGCATGGCCCGGTTGCTGAGGTCCTACGCCTTGACCGCCATGGAGAACATAGCTCTCTGGCACGAGAGGGACATAAGCCACTCCTCCGCCGAGAGGGTAATATGGCCCGATGCGTTCCATCTGGCCCACTACATGATCCGGTGCGCCAGGAGGGTGCTCGAGGGGCTCCACGTGGACGTGGCCAGGATGAGGGACAACATGGACCTCACCGGGGGACTGCTCTTCAGCGGCAGGGTCCTCCTGTTCCTGGTGGAGAGGCTGAACCTTTCCCGGGAGGAGGCCTACGCCATCGTTCAGGATAACGCCATGAGGTGCTGGGAGGGGCAGGGTCGTCTTTTGGACCTGTTGGCGGCGGACGAGAGGCTAGAGGGTGTTCCCAGGGAGGAACTGGGGGAGCTCTTCCAGATGGACTTCTTCACCAGACACGTGGAGGAGATCTTCTCCCGTTTCCCCGAGATCGGCGGCTCCGAGGAGCCGTAAGCTTGTAAGGAGGTGCTTGGGTTGTCTGCTCCGGAGAGGAACATGGCGTTGGAGTTGGTGCGGGCCACCGAGGCGGCCGCCATGGCGGCGGGTCGCTGGATGGGCAGGGGGGACAAGAACGGCGCCGACAAGGCGGCGGTGGACGCCATGCGCTACATGCTCAACACGGTCCACATGGATGGGGTCGTTGTGATAGGCGAGGGGGAGAAGGATGAGGCCCCCATGCTCTTCAACGGGGAGAGGCTGGGGAGCGGGGAGCCCCCGGAGGTGGACATAGCGGTGGACCCCATAGACGGCACCAGGCTCTGCGCCGAGGGTCAGCCCAACGCGGTCAGCGTGGTGGCGGTGGCGGAGAAGGGCACCCTGTACGATCCCAGGCACATCTTCTACATGGACAAGATCGCCACCGGTCCCGAGGCGGCCCATGCGATAGACATAGAGGCGCCGGTGGAGGAGAACATAAGGAAGGTGGCGGCGGCGCTTCACAAGTCCGTGGAGGACGTTACGGTGGTGGTGCTGGATCGCCCCAGGCACGAGGACCTGATAAGGCGGATAAGGGGGATGAAGGCCCGCATAAGGCTGATCCGGGACGGTGACGTGGCGGGGGCCCTCATGACCTGCAAGGACGACAGCGGGATAGACCTCCTGCTTGGCATAGGGGGTTCCCCGGAGGCGGTCATAAGCGCCTGCGCCATAAAGTGCGTTGGGGGCAACATGCAGTGCAGGCTCTGGCCCAGGAACGACGAGGAGGCGGCCCGGTGCAGGGAGCTGGGTATGGATCTCAGCCGGGTGCTCACCTTGGACGACCTGGTGGCCAGCGACAACGTCTTCTTCGCCGCCACGGGGGTAACCGATGGGGAGTTCCTGAAGGGGGTCAAGTACCAGGGGGATAAGATAAAGACCACCTCCATGGTGATGCGCTCCAAGAGCGGCACCATACGGTACGTGGAGGCCATTCATCAGCTGGACAAGCTGGACAAGATAAGCGGCATAGACTACAAGAGCTGAGCCGGTTGGCCGGCGGCCAGAAGAGACCGGGGGCAGCGTGGGCTGCCCCCGGCTTCATTGGGAAGGGTTTAGGTTTTATGCCCCGGACCTCTTCCAGCGGGTCCCCTGGGGGGTGTCCTCCAGGACTATGCCCATGGAGGAGAGCCTATCCCTTATGGCGTCCGCCTTGGCGAAATCCCGGGCCTTCCGGGCCGCGTTCCTCTCCTCGATCAGGGCCTCCACATCTCGGTCCAGCTGGTCCTCATCGATGCCGATGACCCCCATGATGCGGTCCACGTCCCGCAGGAAGTTGGACGCCTCCTCCAGGGCCGCCAGGTCCGGGGAGTCCCCACGGGACAGGTGTGAGTTGGTGGCCCTTATGAGGCTGAAGACCGCCCCAAGGGCCTCGGCGGTGTTCAGGTCGTCGTCCATGGCCCGGTGGAAGTCATCGCGATACCGGGCTATCTGCTCCCGGAGCTCCCTCGACTCGGAGGTGGACGGCGGCGGGTTGTCCAGGGCGAAGCGGATCTGGGCCCAGCCGTTCCGCAACCTCTCCAGGGCCGCCTGGGCCTGGCGCAGGTTCTCCTCCGAGAAGTTTATGGGGGACCTGTAGTGGGCGGACAGCATGAAGAGCCTTATGACCAGGGGGGGGAACCTCTTCATCAGGTCCCTGGCGGTCATGAAGTTGCCCAGGGACTTGGACATCTTCTCCTTGTCGATCATGAGGTAACCATTGTGGACCCAGTAGCGGACGAAGGGCTTGCCGGTGGCCGCCTCGGACTGGGCTATCTCGTTCTCGTGGTGGGGGAAGACCAGGTCGCAGCCCCCCCCGTGGAAGTCTATGGTGTCCCCCAGGTGGTGCCGGCACATGGCGCTGCACTCGATGTGCCATCCGGGCCTTCCGGGCCCCCAGGGGCTATCCCAGGCGGGCTCCCCGGGCTTCTGGGCCTTCCAGAGGGCGAAGTCCAAGGGGTGCCTCTTCCGGGGGTCCACCTCCACCCTTGCGCCGGACTGGAGCTCCTCCAGGTCCTGCTTGATGAGCTTCCCGTAGGGGGGGTAGCTCATCACGTCGAAATAGACGTCCCCATCGATCTGGTAGGCGTGCCCCTTCTGGATCAGGAGCTCTATGAGCTCTATTATGTGGGGGATCTCCTCCGTGGCCTTGGGGTTCACCGTTGCCCTCCGGATCCCAAGGGCGTCCGCGTCCTGGTAGTAGGCCTCGATGAACCGGTCCGCCAGCTCCTTGACCGTGATTCCCATCTCCTGGGCCCTCTTGATCATCTTGTCGTCGATGTCGGTGAAGTTCTGGACGTAGGTAACCTGGTAGCCCAGGTGCTCCAGGTACCGCCTCATAACGTCGAAGACGATGAAGGGCCTGGCGTTCCCTATGTGGAAGTAGTCGTAGACCGTGGGGCCGCAGACGTAAAACCTCACCTTCCCCTCCTCGAGGGGGACGAAGGGTTCCTTCCGGTTGGTGAGATCGTTATACACTTCAAAGGCCAAAAGCCATACCTCCCTTGCCTCTGGGGCTGCTGTGCTATCCTATATCAGGTTACGGAAAGAAGCAAAGGGTATCCAAAGGTATCCTTAGGGGAGAGGTCCAAATGGCGGATGAGGCCCTCATGAAGCATGTCAGATCCCTGCCGGAGAGGCCCGGGGTGTACATAATGAGGGATCGGGACGGCAACGTGATATACGTGGGCAAGGCCAAGGCCTTGAGGCGCCGGGTCATGTCCTACTTTAGGCACGGGAACTTCGCCTCCCCCAGGCTTAGGAAGCTGGTGGAGACGGTCCACGACATCTCGGTCATGAGGACCGCCACCGAGGCGGAGGCGCTGATCCTGGAGGCCAGGCTGATAAGGCAGCTGAAGCCCTTCTTCAACGTGGAGCTCAAGATGTCCGAGCGGTATCCCTACATAAGGGTCACCCAGGAGCGGTTCCCCCGGGTCATGGTCACCCGGGTCAGGAAGGGGGAAGGGCTCTTCATCGGACCCTACGTGAAGGTGAGGGAGCTTCGGGAGCTGCTCAGGCTGTTGGACCGGTTCTTCCCCTTGAGGAAGTGTTCCTTCCCCATAGAGCCCCCTTACGACAGGAGGCCCTGCATATACCACGCCATAGGCAAGTGTCTTGCCCCCTGCGCTGGGCTCTGCGATGAGGGGACCTACCGACGGATGGTGGCGGAGGCGGTGATGCTCCTCCAGGGCAGGGGGGCAGACCTGGTGGAACGGCTGAAGCGTAGGATGGAGGATGCGGCGTATAATAGGCTTGCCTTCGAGGAGGCGGCCCATATAAGGGACATGATCCGGGCCATCTGGAGGGTGGGCAGGCAGGCCCCGATGGCCCAGGTGGGGGACGAGGACCCGCTCCCCATGCTGTGGGCCCTTCAGGAGAGGCTAAAATTGCCCCAGCTCCCCTGGAGGATCGAGGGGTACGACATCTCCCACCACCTTGGATCCGACACGGTTGGCTCCCGGGTGGTCTTCGAGCAGGGGCGTCCCAACAAGGCCCTCTACAGGAGGTACAACATCGAAGGTACCTTGGGGGACGACTTCAGGGCCCTGGAGCAGGTTATGAGGCGAAGGTTCACCGGGTCAGGCTCTGGGGATCTTATGCCCAACCTGATCCTCATAGATGGAGGAAGGGTCCAGTTGGAGTTCGCCCTTAGGGCCTTGGATGATATGGGGGTTAACGTGCCGATGGCGTCCCTTGCCAAGGGAGAGGAGGAGATATATTTGCCGGGGCGGGTTGACCCTCTCCGGCTGGACAGGTCCGATGGGGCCCTCCGGATGCTTCAGATGGTGAGGGACGAGGCTCACCGGTTTGCGGTCTCCTCCCACCGGGACCGGCGAGGCCGCAGGATGAGGCGGACCAGGCTTGAGGATATCCCAGGGGTTGGGAAGGCGAAGGCCTCCCAGCTGCTATCCCGCTTCGGGAGCGTGAGGAACGTGGCTTCCGCTAGCTTGGATGAGCTGGCATCCATGCGGGGCATCGGGGAGAGGCTGGCCAAGAGGATATCGGATCACCTTAAGGAGGAAGATATTTGACGAAGGTGGAGGAACGGAACCAGATGACCCGGGGAGAGGAGAGAGCTCACGGCTACTTCATGAGGATGGCCCTTAGCCTGGCAATTAGGGGGGGGACCGCGGTGAGTCCCAACCCTAAGGTGGGGTGCGTGATCGTGAAGGACGGTCAGGTGGTGGGGTGGGGCTACCACAAGAGGTACGGGGGGCCTCACGCGGAGGTGGAGGCGCTGACCATGGCGGGGGATCGGGCCCAGGGGGCCACCGCCTACGTCACCCTTGAGCCCTGCTCCCATCACGGGAAGACCCCCCCCTGTGCCCCTAGGTTGGTGGAGGCGGGGATTCGTCGGGTGGTCTACGGCATGATGGACCCCAACCCGAAGGTGAACGGTCGTGGTCTGGAGATCCTGGCCTCCGGGGGTGTGGAGGTGGTTGGCCCGGTGATGGAGGATCGATGCCGGTGGGAGAACCGGGGTTTCATCAGGAGGATGACCCTGGGGCGTCCCTGGGTGACCCTGAAGGGGGCCCTGTCGGTGGACGGCACCACCTGCCTGGAGAACGGCAAGAGCAAGTGGATAACCGGCCCGTTAGCCCGGCAGAAGGCCCATCTGTTGAGGGCCGAGCACGACGCGATCCTGGTGGGGATAAACACGGTGATCAACGATGATCCGGCGCTCAACGTACGGTCGGTGGATGGTGACTCACCAAAGAAGGTGATCCTGGACGGGGGGCTTAGGGTGCCCCTGGATGCCAAGGCCCTCAAGGACGGTGAGCGGATCGTCTTCACCTCCACCGATGCGCCTAAGGACAGGGTGGAAGCCCTCCGGGATATGGGTGTCCAGGTTTGTCCTGTCCCTAGCCAGGGAGGACTTCTGGACCTGGCCTCGGTGCTTTCCGCCCTGGGGGGGATGGGGGTCAACTCCCTTCTGGTGGAGGGGGGCCCTAGGGTGCTGGGAGCCTTCGTGGACCGGTGCCTTGGGGACATGGTGTCCCTCTTCATCTCCCCCTCCATCCTGGGTAGGGGTTTGCAGCTCTGCGAATCCTTTGAGATAGAGGGAATGGAGAACCGGGTCCATATCCGGGATCACTCCATCCGGCGGGCGGGGAACGACATTTGGTTGGAGGGGTGTCTTGCGTGTTCACCGGCCTTGTAGGAGCGGTTGGCACAGTCTTGTCCAATAGGAGGACCGGGGGGGTGTGGGAGATTTCCATCGGGGCCCCCCATGGTTTCCTGGCGGAGGTCCGGCCTGGGGACTCGGTGGCGGTCTGCGGCGTTTGTCTCACCGCCGTAAAGGTGGGGGGCGGGGCCTTCAGCGCCCAGATGATGGAGGAGACCGTGGGTCGAACCAAGCTGGGGGCTCTGAGGGGGGGCAGTAAGGTCAACCTGGAGCTCGCCATGAGGGTCAACGGTCGGCTGGATGGGCACCTGGTCCAGGGGCACGTGGACTGCGTGGGCACCGTGAGTCGTTGGGAGATGGGTGGGGAATCCCCAAAGCTGTGGATCTCGATCCCCCGGGACTTCGCCCCCCTGGTGGTCCCCAAGGGATCCGTGGCCATCGACGGGGTGAGCCTCACGGTGATAGACGCCCTTGAGGAGGCCTTCTCGGTGGGGCTGATCCCCGAGACCTTGATGCGCACCTCCCTGGGGGGGCTTAGAGTGGGGGATCCGGTTAACCTTGAGGGGGATATAATAGGCAAATACGTCTTGAGGCTCCTGGGCACCGTCTTCAATGGGGATTCGTCGGAGGGATCCCTTGGAAGGGAGGGCATAACCCTGGAGATGTTGGCGAGACATGGTTGGGACGTTGGGGGGCGTTACTGATGACCGATGAGATGAGGCAGGTCCTCAGCTCCATAGAGGACGCGATAGAGGTTATATCCCGGGGCGGGATGGTCATAGTGGTGGACGACGCCCAGCGGGAGAACGAGGGGGACCTTCTAATGGCCGCCCAGTTCTGTCAGGGGGAGCACATAAACTTCATGGCCCGGTACGGCCGGGGGCTGATATGCGCTCCGGTGGACCAGGAGATCGCCAGGAGGCTGGAGCTGAACCCCATGGTCAGCCACAACACGGACCTTCACGAGACCGCCTTCACGGTGAGCGTGGACGCTCGGGAGGGGACCACCACTGGCATATCCGCCGAGGAGAGGGCCCTGACCGCCAGGCTGCTGGCGGATCCGGAGTCCAGACCCGAGGATTTCAGGCGGCCGGGGCACCTCTTCCCCCTCATAGCCCGACGGGGTGGGGTGCTGAAGAGGGCTGGTCACACCGAGGCGGCGGTGGACCTGGCCAGGTATGCGGGGTTGCGCCCCGCAGGGGTCATATGCGAGATCATGAAGGACGATGGATCCATGGCCAGGCTCCCGGACTTGGTGGAGTTCGCCAAGGAGCATGGGTTGAAGATAATATCCATCGAGGACCTGATAGCCTATCGGAGCCGCCGGGAGAAACTGGTTGTGCGGGAGGCGGAGGTGCACCTCCCAACCGCCTACGGGGACTTCAGGGCCATCGCGTACCGGTTCGTGTTGGATGAGGACCCGGACAAGCTTCACATAGCCCTGGTCAAGGGGGACGTTCAGGGTCGATCGGGGGTTCTGGTCCGGGTTCACTCCGAGTGTTTCACCGGTGACATCCTGGGATCTCTCCGTTGCGATTGCGGTCCCCAGCTTCATAGGGCCATGGAGATGATAGAGCGGGAGGGGACGGGGGTCCTCCTCTACATGAGACAGGAGGGCAGGGGGATAGGGCTCCTGCCGAAGCTGAAGGCCTACGAGCTTCAGGAGAAGGGGCTTGACACCGTGGAGGCCAACGAGGCCTTAGGGTACGAGGCGGATCTACGGGACTACGGGGTTGGCGCCCAGATCCTGGCGGACCTGGGGCTCAAGGAGATCCGGCTGCTCACCAACAACCCCCGTAAGATCGTGGGCCTCGAGGGCTACGGGCTCAAGATCCTGGAGAGGGTCCCCATAGAGGTGGCGCCAAACCCGTACAACGAGAGGTATCTCAAGACCAAGTCCTGCAAGTTGGGGCACCATCTGCATCTTTAGCTTCTGTGTCGATACTAACCCCTTTGGAGGGATCGATTTGAGGACTTACTCAGGCAAGCTGGTAGGTAGCGGTTTGAGGTTCGCCATCGTGGTCTCCCGGTTCAACGAGCTGATCTCCTCTCGGCTCCTAGACGGGGCCAAGGATGCGCTCTTGAGGCACGATGTGAGGCATCAGGATGTGGACGTTTTCTGGGTCCCCGGGGCCTGGGAGATCCCCTTGGTGGTCAAGGAGATAGCCCTCACCGGCAAGTACGATGGCATCGTGGCGCTTGGAGCGGTGATCCGGGGGGACACCCCCCACTTCGACTATGTGTCCGCCGAGACCAGCAAGGGCATAGCCTCCGTGGGGTTGGAGCACCGGGTGCCGGTGGCGTTCGGGGTGCTCACCTGCGACAACCTGGAGCAGGCCCTGATCCGGGCGGGCAGCAAGGCGGGCAACAAGGGGGCCGAGGCGGCCCTCACCGCCCTTGAGATGGCAAGGCTCTTGGAGCAGATAAGGAAGGATCGTGGGGAAGGGGAGGAGTAGCTAGCCATGATGGACATCAAGTGGGTGAGGGATAACGTGGAGGCCGCCAGGGAGTACCTCCGGAATAGGAGGTCCGACTTTCCCCTGGACAGGCTCCTGGAGCTGGACGAGCGGCGGAGGCAGATCCTGGGCGAGGTGGAGGAGATAAAGGCCCGGAGGAACGAGGGGTCCAAGCGGGTGGGGGAGATGAAGCGCCGGGGGGAGGACGCCTCCGCCCTCATGGAGGATATGCGCTCCCTGGGGGACCGGGTTTCCCAGCTGGAGGCGGAGCTGGGCTCTGTCCAGGGGGAGCTGGACGACCTGATGCTTAGGATGCCCAACAGGCCCCACTCCACCGTTCCGGTGGGGGAGGACGAGACCTCCAACCCGGTGGTCCGCACCTGGGGTGAGCCCCGGCGGTTCGATTTCGAGCCCAGGCCGCACTGGGAGATCGGCGAGATCTTGGGGATCATGGACTTCGAGCGGGCGGTCAGGCTGGCGGAGAGCCGCTTCGTGGTGCTGAAGGGCCTTGGGGCCCGGTTGGAGAGGGCCCTGGTGCAGTACATGCTGGACCTACACACCTCCAACGGCTTCATTGAGGTCTCCCCCCCGTTCCTGGTCAGCAGCGCCACCATGACCGGCACCGGACAGCTTCCCAAGTTCTCCGAAGACCTCTACCGGTGCGCCAACGACGATCTTTGGCTCATCCCCACCGCGGAGGTGCCCCTGACCAACCTGCACTCGGGGGAGATCCTGGACGAGGACTCCCTGCCCCTGCATTACACCGCCCACACCCCCTGCTTCAGGCGGGAGGCGGGAAGCTACGGCAGGGATGTGAAGGGGATGCTGCGGGTTCATCAGTTCCCCAAGGTGGAGCTGGTTAAGATATGCCGGCCGGAGGAGAGCTACGATGAGCTGGAGAGCCTCACCGCCTCTGCTGAGTCGGTTCTGAAGGGGTTGGGCCTGCCGTACCGAGTGGTGTGCCTGTGCACCGGCGACATGGGCTTCGCCTCCAGCAAGACCTACGACATCGAGGTCTGGCTGCCCTCCCAGGGTTGCTACCGGGAGATAAGCTCCTGCAGCAACTGCGAGGATTTCCAGGCCAGGAGGATGAACACCCGGTATCGCCCCAAGGAGGGGGGCAGACCCCGATTCGTTCACACCCTGAACGGTTCCGGCATAGCGGTTGGGCGCTGCCTCTTGGCCATAGTGGAGAACTTCCAGCGGGAGGACGGGTCCATAGAGATCCCCGAGGCCCTGGTCCCCTACATGGGGGGTGTGAGGGAGATAACCCCCCCGGTTAAGCGCTAGGAGCGGGCTAGGTTTGTCCGGCCAAGACGCGTTCTGGAGCCTGCTCCTCATAGCCGCCGTGGGGATGGTTGGGGTCCTGATCCAGCGGTTCTTCAAGGGGCACCTGGCCAGGGACCAGTACTACTATGTGAAGGACATAGTGGTCCTTGGGTCCTGGGCCATGATGGGGCTCTGGTCTGGAAACGGGCTCTTGAAGTGGGTGATCGTGGCTGCCATGGGGGGGTTCTTCCTCGGTTTCTGCCAGAAGGTGCAGAGGTCCTTCGATCTTAGGCCCCTCTTCCTGCTTCTTGGGTTAGCCCTGGCTCTGTGGGGGCCCAGGATCGGGTTTCTTGGCATGCCGGGGGATGTGTTCCTCTTCCTGCCCGAGGGGGTGGCGGTGCTCCTTTCTGCCATGTGGTACTCCCTGTTCCCCCTCATCTTCCAGGAGGTGGACCAGATACCGGGCCTGGGGGGGCAGCTCCTGTTGGTGGGGTGGGGGATGATGACCCTGGGGGTCCTCACCGCTTCCTCCGGGTGGAACGAGGTTACCTACGCGTCCCTTGGGGGGCTGGTGATCATTGTGGCCTTCTGGAGCAGGTACCTTCACGTTTACGGTCGCCTGGGGGAGCACATGGCGGCCCTATGGGGGGTCCTGTTCGGGGGCCTGTCGGTCCTCGGGGTCTCCAAGGGGCTCGCCTTCTCGGTGCTCTTCATGGCCCCAGTGGGGCTCTTCCTGGTGCCCCTGGCGGAGACGTCTCTAAGGATAACCGGGGCGGTACTCATGCGGCGGGAGCTGGGGAACGTTACCCTCTACAGGGCGTTGATGAACCGGGGGATGGATCACCCCAAGGCGGTGTATCTGGTTACCACCGTCTGCCTTGCCTTTGGCATGATGGGCTTCTCCGCCCAGCGGTCCGCCAGCTACCTTCAGTTGGGGGTGCTGATGTCATCGGGGATCATGCTGGTCTTCACCTGCTTCCTGGTCTTCTTCCAGGGGGGAGAGGGCGTAAGACATCAGCGCAGGCCAAGGATCTTCGATGTCTTCGTGGACAACGTGTCGCTCAACTACGTGTTGGGCCGGATACGGGCCATGGTGGCGGGGGGCGAGAACTGCCTGATCTGTACCCTGGACGCCCTAGGTGCCTTGAGGTCCAGGGAGGATGGGACCTACCGGAAGGCGCTGAACCGGGCGGACTTCGTCCTACCCGATGGGAAGGGGCTCATGGAGGGCCTGAGGTTCCTGGGGACCCCCATCGTGGAGCGGCTTCCGGGGGTGGAGTTCGTGGATCACCTCTCCAGGTTGGCCGCCGCCGAGGGGTGGGGAGTTTACCTCCTAGGGGGTCTCCCCGGGGTGGCGGAGGAGGCGGCCCGCAAGCTGAGCGCAAGGCACCGGGGGCTTAATGTGGTTGGCGCCCGGGACGGCTACTTTTCTAAGGAGGAGGAGCCGTCGGTGGTGGAGGCAATAAAGTCCTCCGGGGCCAGGGTTCTGGTGGTGGGCCTTGGGGTTCCCAGGCAGGAGATCTGGCTAGAGGACCTTTTGAAGGGGGATGCCCCTCCTTTGAGAGGGGTGGTCGGTATAGGGGTTGGTGGAAGCCTGGATGTGATATCCGGTCGCCTCAAGAGGGCGCCCAAGGGGTGGCAGAGGATGGGGCTCGAGTGGCTCTACCGGGTCATCCAGGAGCCCTGGCGGATCCGGCGGGTCATGAGGCTACCGCTGTTCGTGCTTCTGGTGATGGCCGAGCGGTTCGGCAGGCGGCGGGAGGGTTAGAACCGGTTGTTGTGATCCGGTTGGACATTTCGATTTCGGAGGGGGATCTTTGACGTGAAGATAGACAAGCTTTTGAAGCAGGCCCAGAAGATGCAGGCCCAAATGGCCACCCTGCAGGAGGAGCTGGCCAAGATGGAGCACGAGGGCTCCTCCGGGGGGGGCATGGTGGTGGCCCGGGTGAACGGCCAGGGGGATCTGGTGTCCATAAAGATATCCCCGGAGGTGATAGACCCGGAGGACCCGGAGATGTTGGAGGACCTGGTTACCTCGGCGGTCAACGAGGCTGTGCGTCGGAGCCGGGATTTCGCCTCCGAACGGATGAGCATGTTGACCGGCGGCCTGGGTCTTGGGGGGTTCTAGTTGGCGGGGGTAGGCATACCGTCGGTAGATGGCCTGATCGAGAAGCTGAAGAGGTTGCCCGGGGTGGGTGAGAAGGGGGCCCGGCGGTTCGCCTTCTTCATCCTGGGGCAGCCCAAGGATTGGGTGGAGGATCTGTCCCGGGCCATCCGGGAGGCCCGTTGGTCCGTCAGGCCCTGTAGCGTGTGTGGGGGCCTGGCGGAGGGGGACCTGTGCCCCATATGTTCAGATCCGGCTCGTGACCGGGAGGTAATCTGCGTGGTGGAGTCCCAGGAGGACTGCGTGGCCATGGAGAGGCACCGGATCTTCAACGGAAGGTACCACGTCCTGGGGGGCAGGTACTCCCCCCTGGACGGGGAGGATATACCGTCGGAGGCGTTGGCCTCACTGCGCGATAGGGTGGAGAGAGGGGGGGTTCAGGAGGTTATCCTGGCCCTGGCCCCAAGCGTTGAGGGGGAGCTGACCGCCCTGGCGGTGAAGGAGGCCCTGGACGACCTGCCGGTCAAGGTCTCCAGGCTCTCCTCCGGTCTGCCCGTTGGGGGCAGCATAGGTTTCGCCGACAGCGCCACCCTGAAGTTGGCGTTGGAGGGCAGGCGGGGCATGTGATCTCCGCCTCGGTTTTATCTTTAGTTTAATTATTAATTTTTGGAGGGTCTAGGGATGTTCAGGATGATGAGGGGGGTAATAAGGCTCCTCCTTACCATGCTCGGAGGGGTAGTTGGGTATCAACTTGGGTTGTTCGCCATGCACGAGGGGGGTGTGGTGGGGGCTCATCTATCGGCCCATCCGGTGGCGTGGACGGTGGTTTTGATATCCGCCTTCGCCCTGGTGGGTTTCGCGGTGACCCCCCTCTTCTGGATGGGGCTTGGAAAGGTTGGACAGATCTTCGAGTCCAACCTTCAGGGGATAGGGTTTCACGAGATATTGATCGCCCTGGTGGGGCTGACCCTGGGCTTGCTCCTGGCGAACCTGATCGCCCTTCCCCTGGCGAGGATCCCGGTGATAGGGATCTACCTGGCGGTGCTCCTCAACGTGGTGTTGGGTTATCTGGGGGTTAGGCTATTGCTCAGGAGGAGGGATGACGTCTGGACCCTGTTCTCCGCCGCGGGTTCCCTTAAGGGCAAGATCTCCTTTAAGGGCAGGAAGGCGCATCAGGAGGCATCCACCTCCGGCAAGGCGGATGGTTTCGGGTTCAGGGTCCCGAAGGTGCTGGACACCAGCATACTGATAGATGGCAGGATATCGGACATCGTCTCCACCGGCTTCATCGAGGGGCCCCTCATCCTGCCCAGGTTCGTGTTATCGGAGCTTCAGGGGGTGGCGGACAGCTCGGACCCAATAAAGAGGGCCCGGGGTCGTAGGGGGCTGGACGTGGTGAACCAGATGCAGAAGGACCTGGGGGAGGACATGAGGATACTGGATGTGCCCATGAAAGACCTGGGTAGGGACGTGGTGGACGAGGCCATCGTGGCCCTGGCCAAGTCGATGGGGGGGTGGGTCCTGACCACCGATTACAACCTGAACAAGATAGCCCAGATAGAGGGGGTTCGGGTCCTCAACGTGAACGACCTATCCAACGCCTTGAAGCCCATGTTGTTGCCCGGGGAGAGCATCCGGGTGGACGTTATAAGGGAGGGCAAGGAGCCCAACCAGGGGGTTGGCTACCTGGAGGACGGCACCATGATCGTGGTGGAGGACGGCCAGCGGTACATAGGGAGCCGGGTGGAGGTGGTGGTTACCTCCATGCTCCAGACCTCGGCGGGACGTATGATCTTTGCCCGGGTGAGGAGGTAGGGCCCTTGCGCTGGTCCTTTGTTTGCGTCGCCGCCGGATCGGGAAGCCGCCTGGGGGGGGAGCCCAAGCAGTTCAGGTTACTGGGGGGGCGTCCCGTGTGGGCCTGGAGCGCGGAGGTGGCCCGCCAGCTTTGGCGGGAGGGCCTGGTGGGCGATTTCGTCCTGGTGGTTCCCCATTCCCATCCGTTGGAGGCCATTCTTGAAGAGTGGGAGGGGCCCCTTGCCCCCATGGGGTTTAGTGTGGTGGCCGGAGGTTTGAGGAGGCAGGACTCGGTCATAAGGGGTATCGCCCAGGCCCGGGGGGAGATGGTCCTGGTTCACGATGCGGCCCGGCCCCTCGTCTCCCTGGACCTTTGCCTCCGGCTGATCAGACGGGCGGAGGAGAGGGGCTCCGCGGTCCCCTTGATAGGGTGTCATGACTCGGTCCGAGCCATGTCCGATGGAGAGGTGGTGGGGTCGCTGGATCGGTCGGGGCTCATGCTGACCCAGACCCCCCAGGCCTTTCCCCGTCTTCAGCTGATGGAGGTCCTATCGCAGGGCGGGAAGTTCACCGACGAGGCGGAGGCCTGGCTGGCCTCCGGACGGAGGATCGGCTGGGTGGAGGGAGACAGGCGGGCCTTCAAGGTGACGGATCAGCTGGATTGGGAGGTGGCCAGGGCCTTGGTGGAGCCGGTGGAGTACAGATGCGGTCACGGGTACGATGTTCACCCCTTGGTGCCCGGCAGGCCCCTTATCCTGGGGGGACTTGAGATAGAGGGGGCCAATCTGGGGCTGCAGGGGCACTCAGATGCGGACGCGGTCTGTCACGCGGTGGCGGACGCCATCCTGGGGGCCGCAGGGGAGCCCGACATAGGGACCCTATTCCCCGCCTCGGACGACCGCTACAAGGGGGCCTACAGTCTGGATCTCCTGGCGGAGGCCTATCGTCGGGTGGTCCAAGGGGGTTTCCAGATCCAGTGGGTGGACGTGACGATAAATGCGCAGGTTCCCAAACTTTCAAGTTGGATTCCTCGGATAAGATCGTCAATTTCCCGGGCACTTGGGGGTTTAAAAGTGGTCAATGTTAAGGTAAAATCCGGGGAACACGTGGGATCCGTGGGCAGAGGGGAGAGCATAGTGTGTCACGCGGTGGCCACCTTGCGAAGGTCTTAGCGGGGGTATGGATCCTCTTGGGGCTTCTGCCCGCCCTGGGGTGGGCGGTGGGGCCCTCGGTGGTGGAGGAGGAGGGTAGTGGGCTCGTGTGGCGCCTCTTTGGGGAGGAGCTGTGGCGATTCCCGCCGTCGCTGGGGGACAAGGCCATGGCGGCGGCGGAGGAGCTGAACGTTGCCCTGGCCCGGGGGTTCAGCCTGTCGGACCTCAAGGTGGTGGAGTCCCAGGGGGGGTGGTCCCTGATGGTGGGGAGCTGTGGGGTGATAACCTTCTTATCCGAGGACTCGGGGTTGCTCCGGTTGCCCCCTAGGGTCACCGCCCTGTTGGTGCTCTCCAGGATCTACGACGTGCTGGGGGCCTCTTGCGGGGCGGTGGCGGAGGGGGACTCCAGGTTCCGCCTTAGGGGTGGGAGTGTGGCCACCGGCAAGATATCCTGGTACGGGGGGGAGTCCTTCGTGGGGCGCCGGTTCTCCAACGGGGAGGTCTACACCGGCAACGAGCTGGTGGCGGCCGCCAAGGATCTGCCCTTCGGGACGTTGCTGAGGATAAAGAACCCCGCTACCGGCAAGACCATAGTGGTCCGGGTGGTGGATCGTTTCAGGGAGCACAAGGGCAGGATCCTTGACGTATCCAAGGCGGCGGCGGAGATGCTGGGGTTCAAGGCCCAGGGGATAGCCAACGTCCTGGTGGAGGTGATAGGTCACGTCAAGAAGGTGGGCGGGAAGTGAGGCCCAGCTTTTTTTTATAACCTTTGGAGGTGGGTTTATGAGTTTTGAGGATCGTTTCGTTGGCTACGAGGGGTTCACGTTCGATGATGTGCTTCTGGAGCCGGCCTACAGCGAGGTGTTGCCCTATCAGGTGGACCTCAGGAGCCAATTGACCCCCAAGATAGGTCTCAACATCCCCATAGTCAGCGCCGCCATGGACACGGTGACCGAGAGCCGCCTGGCCATAGCCATGGCCCGGGAGGGTGGAATGGGGGTGATCCACCGGAACATGCCGATAGATAGGCAGGCGGCGGAGGTTGACAAGGTTAAGAGGTCCGAGTCGGGGGTCATCGTTGATCCCTTCTACCTCTACCCGCAGGACAAGATACAGGACGCGGTGGACCTCATGTCCCACTATCACATCTCCGGCGTTCCCATCGTGGACGAAAAGCTGAGGCTGGTGGGGATAATAACCAACCGGGACCTTCGGTTTGTCACCGACTACGGTCAGGCCATATCGGAGGTGATGACCAAGGATGGGCTGGTGACCGCCCCGGTGGGAACCACCCTGGACGACGCCAAGGACATACTGATGAGGCACAAGATAGAGAAGCTCCCCATAGTTGACGGGGAGGGGAAGCTCAAGGGGCTTATCACCATAAAGGACATCCAGAAGGCCAAGGAGTTCCCCAACGCCGCCAAGGACGAGCATGGCCGTCTTAGGGTTGGGGCCGCGATAGGGGTTGGCAGCGACTCTCTGGCCAGGGCGGAGGCGCTTGTGAAGGCCGGGGTGGACCTGATAGTGGTGGACACCGCCCATGGCCACTCGGTGGCGGTTTTGAACACCGTGAGGGAGCTGAGGAGCCGCTATCCGGAGCTTCAGATAGTGGGGGGTAACATAGCCACCGGCGAGGCGGCCCGGGACCTCATCGACGCCGGGGCCGACGCGGTGAAGGTTGGAATAGGGCCCGGCTCCATATGTACCACCCGGGTGGTGGCGGGCATAGGGGTGCCTCAGGTGGCGGCCATAATGAACGTGGCTCGGGTGGCCCATCAGATGGGCAGGATGGTGATAGCTGACGGGGGCATCCGCTACTCGGGGGACATAGTGAAGGCCCTTGCCGCCGGGGCGGACGTGGTGATGATAGGTTCCCTCCTGGCGGGAACCGAGGAGAGCCCCGGTGAGGTGGTCATCTCCCGGGGACGGTCCTTCAAGAGCTACAGGGGCATGGGATCCCTGGGGGCCATGAAGGAGGGCTGCAGTAAGGACCGGTACTTCCAGGAGGGGACCGTGGAGGACAAGCTGGTGCCCGAGGGCATAGAGGGGCTGGTGCCCTACAAGGGGCCCCTGTCTTCGGTGGTGTACCAGATGGCGGGGGGCATAAGGGCAGGCATGGGTTACGTGGGTGCCCCGGACATAAGGACATTGCAGACCAGGAGCCGGTTCATAAAGATAACCGCCGCCTCGGTTAAGGAGAACCACCCCCATGATGTTACAATAACCAAGGAGGCTCCCAACTACTGGCTTGAGTGAGGTGGTTATCCGTGAGGGTCTTCCACGTTCCGGAGGATTTCGAGGACGTCTACAAGGACGGCATTCTAATGTTGCCGGATCTGGAACTGGACGTGTTCGGGGAGGACGCGCTGGAGTCCCTCCCGGAGGACGACTTCGTCATGGGCCTGGATGATTGGTGGTCGGACTTCACCTCGGACATGAACCTCTAGGGGTCTTTTCTCCGTTGGGGTGGTGTAATATAATTAGACTAAGGGAGAAATCTTAGGGTGGCTGGAGAGATAGGCCTTCGTGGAGAGTGGGTTTCGTTCCCACTCTTCGTTTTTTGTATGAACTTGGTGTGCGGAGGGGTGATTGGGGTGTCCGCATCGATGGCTTTCGCGTTTAAGGATCGGATCCGCCGGCTGGTGGAGGATCTTGGGTACATATGCGTTGAGGTCAAGTTGGTTAGGGACCTGGGTGGGCAGGTGGTGAGGGTCACCATAGATTCCCCCGATGCCCCCATAGGTCATGGGGACTGCGAGGCGGTGTCCCGCAAGGTGGGGGAGCTGCTTGACGGGGAGGGGGAGGGTTTCCTCAAGGGCAGGTACTACCTGGAGGTCTCCTCGCCGGGCCCCAACAGGCCCCTGCTGAGCCTGGACGACTTCAGGCGATTCAAGGGGAGCAAGATAAGGGTCTCCACCGGGAAGGGCAAGAAGAGGACCTATTTCATAGATGACGTTTTCGATGACGGCATGGTTCGGCTGGTCCATGAGGGGGAGGAACTGGTCTGCCCCTGGGGTGATCTCAAGAACCCGCGGCTTTGTGGTTGATTCTTAGGTAAGTTTAAGTAGAAACGGGGGATTCTAGATGATACTGGGAAGGGAGTTCGGTAAGGCCCTCAAGCAGCTCGAGGCGGAGAAGGGGTTGTCGTTGGACGTCATATCCTCTAGCCTCGAGGCTGCGCTGGTGTCCGCCTACCGTAAGTTCAAGGGGGGTAATCAGAACGTCGAGGTCTTCATCGACTTCGAAAACGGTGAGATATTCTTGTCGGAGGTCAAGCAGGTGGTGAGGGAGGTCACCTGTCCGGACACGGAGATATCGGTGGAGGAGGCCCATCGCATGGGTTTCGGCGACGTGGAGGAGGGGGATGTGATCCGGATAGAGGTGTTCCCCGAGAACTTCGGCCGGATCGCTGCCCAGACCGCCAGGCAGGTGATAATACAGCGTCTGAAGGACGCGGAGCGGCAGATAATATTCGAGGAGTTCGCGGACAGGACCGGTGATCTGGTCCAGGGCACCATCTTCAAGGTGGAGGGGGACCAGATCCTGGTGCGGCTCAACGACAGGACCGAGGCCATCCTTCCCCGGGAGGAGCGGGTGCTGGGGGAGGCCTATCGGGTGGGGGACCGTTACAAGTTCTTCCTTTTGGATGTGCGGCAGACCACCAAGGGGCCCAGGATCGTGGTGTCCAGGACCCATCCGGGGCTGTTGCGCAAGCTGTTCGAGCTGGAGGTGCCGGAGATCCGGGACGGCATAATCGAGATAAAGAACGTGGTCCGGGAGGCGGGCGGCAGGTCGAAGGTGGCGGTCCAGTCCCTGGACTCCAACGTGGATCCCGTTGGGGCCTGTGTGGGTCCCAAGGGGACCAGGATAAAGTCCGTGATGGACGAGCTGGGTGGGGAGCGGGTTGATGTCATAGTTTGGAGCAGCGACCCCATAGCTTACGTGAAGAACGCCCTCTCCCCCGCCAAGGTGGTGAAGGTGGAGCCCCTGCTGGATCAGGAGAGGGCCTTGAGGGTCTTCGTGAGGCCCGATCAGCTCTCGCTTGCCATAGGCAAGGCGGGGCAGAACGTCCGGTTGGCCGCCAGGCTCACCGGCTGGAAGATAGACATAAAGGTCCTGGAGCCCGAGCGGCTTCCCACCCTGAAGGACCTGTTTGAGGACATAATAGCCGGGGCCGACGGGGAGAGGGGCTAGGCTTGCCGGAGGAGCGTAGACGCCGTCCCCGGCGTTGCGTGGGGTGCGGCGCCGAGATGCCCAAGAGGGGGCTCATAAGGGTGGTGAGGACCCCCGATGGGCGGGTTTCGTTGGACAGGACCGGCAAGATGCCCGGCCGGGGGGCCTACATATGTCCCTCCCCCTCGTGCCTTGCCATGGCGGCCAAGAAGAGGTCCCTGTCCAGGGCCCTTCGGGTGGAGGTTCCCCCGGAGGTAATGGAGGAGATAGGGGCTCTTTTGAGGGAGGCTGAAGTGGAAGGGGATGGCTGACCTTCGTCGTATAGCCGGGCTTCTGGGCCTGATGCGGAGGAGGGGGGTCGTGGTCTTCGGGCAGGATAGGGTGAGGCGTCACGTCTTGTCCTCCCCGGGGGACTGGGTGGTTCTGCTGTCCCAGGACTGCCCGGAGCGGCTGGCAGCAAAGATGAGCGCTTTGGGCTGTGTGACCCATAGGCTCGCAGGTGTTAGCGGTGCGGATCTGGGCTTGGCCCTTGGGTCCCGGGCGGTGAACGTGGTGGCGTTCCCCGCTTCGGATCCCATGGGGAGGTCCATTTGGGGGCTTTTAAAAGGGGAGAGTGATGGGCTTGAGCAAGATAAGGGTATATGAGCTGGCCAAGATGCTAGGCAAGTCGAACGGAGAGCTGATGGAGGTCCTGAAGGACCTTGGGGTTGAGGTGAAGACCCACATGAGCTCCATAGATGCGGACGTGGCCCAGATGGTGGAGGATGCGGTGAGGGGATCATCCAATGGGGTTGCCGAGACGGGGCTCAAGCGGGTGCCCTATCGTACCGGCTGTAGCGTGGGGGATGTGGCCAAGGCGCTGGGGCAGACCCCCGGCGGGGTGGTCAAGGTGCTGGTGGAGGCGGGGCTCATGGCCCCCGCATCGGCGCCGGCGGACGATAAGATCCTGTCCATCCTCTCCAGGCACTTCGGGGTGGAGTTCGTGGCGGAGGAGGCTCCGGCGGAGGGAGTCCCGTCTCGGGGGGATGGACAGGATGGGCGTGACAAGCAGCCCAAAGCTGTCAAGGCCAAGGGCAAGAAGGACAAGGGGGCCAAGCGGGAGTCCACCGGTCCGGTCTCTCGTCCTCCCATAGTCACCGTAATGGGGCACGTGGACCACGGCAAGACCACCCTGCTGGACTTCATAAGGAAGACCCGGGTGGCGGACAAGGAGGCGGGGGGCATAACTCAGCACATCGGTGCCTCGGTGGTGGATTACGAGGGCAGGCGAATAGTCTTCCTGGACACCCCTGGGCATGAGGCCTTCACCGCCATGAGGGCCCGGGGGGCCAAGGTGACCGACATAGCCATCCTGGTGGTGGCCGCCGATGATGGTGTGATGCCCCAGACGCTGGAGGCGTTGAACCATGCCAAGGCGGCGGGGGTGCCCATAATAGTGGCCATAAACAAGGTGGACAAGCCCGAGGCCCGCCCGGACCGGGTGAGGCAGCAGCTCTCGGACCATGGCCTGGTGCCCGAGGAGTGGGGGGGAGACACGGTCATGGTGGAGGTGGCCGCCAAATCCGGGTTGGGGGTCGATCAGCTTCTGGAGATGGTGCTGCTGGTGGCGGACATGGAGGAGCTGAAGGCGGATCCGTCCGCGGAGCCCCGGGGCACCGTGGTGGAGGCCAACCTGGACAAGGGCAAGGGGCCGGTGGCCACCGTGATAGTCCAGGATGGGACCCTTCGGCGGGGGCACGTGATAAGGACCGCCTCCACCTGGGGCAAGATAAGGGCCATGCTGGACCATCGGGGTAAGTTCGTGGATGAGGCTGGTCCCAGCACCCCGGTGGAGATCCTGGGCTTCGAGTCGGTCCCCCAGCCCGGCGAGGTTTTCGAGCGGGTGGCGGACGAGCGGGAGGCCCGGGAGCTTCACGAAAGGCAGCTCCAGGACAGGCGGGGGTTTGATCAGAGGCGCGAGTCCCGGTTCACCCTGGAGGAGCTCTACGAGAGGATGCAGCAGGGGAGCGCGCTGCCTCAGCTTAACCTGGTGCTCAAGTGCGACGTCCAGGGGTCCGTGGAGGCCTTCCGGTCCTCCATAATGAAGATGAGCTCCGATGAGGTGGGGATCAACATCGTCCACGAGGGGGTAGGTCGGATATCCGAGAGCGACGTGATGCTGGCCTCCGCCTCTAACGCCATAATAATAGGCTTCAACGTCAGGCCTGACGCCAACGCCAAGAAGCTGGCGGAGGCCGAGGGGGTCCAGATAAGGCTCTACAACATAATCTACGACGTGCTGGACGACGTTAAGGCCGCCCTGGAGGGCATGCTGGCCCCCACCATACGGGAGAGCACCCTGGGTCAGGCGGAGATAAGGGCGGTCTTCAAGGTCCCCAAGGTGGGCAAGATAGCGGGCTGTTACGTACAGGAGGGTCTCATAAGGAGGAACGCCAAGGTGCGCCTCATCAGGGATGGGGTTGTCATCTGGGAGGGAGCCCTCTCCACCCTCAAGAGGTTCAAGGACGACGTGCGGGAGGTCAGCGCCGGTTACGAGTGCGGCTTGAGCTTCCAGAACTTCCAGGACTTCAAGGAGGGGGACCTGGTGGAGGCCTACGAGCTGGTTAAGGAGAAGCGGCATCTGGACTAGGGGATCTGGCCGGTGACAGCCAGGGGTTGGATAGGCTACCTCAAGGTGGACCTGCTGAGCTCCTCGTTCCAGACCCTGAAGGACCGGAGGAGCTGGATAAGGTCCACCCTGGACCAGGCCAGGGGGAAGTTCAACGTCTCGGTGGGGGACCTGAGCCCCGATGGGGCCGTCACCAGGGTGACATTGTGCTTCGCCCTGGCGGGTTCCTCCTCATCCGACGTGGAGGGGCGTCTTGGGTCGTTGAGGAGCCTGGTCAGCCGTATGGCGGAGGACCATGGTCTGGAGGTTCTGGACTTTTGGGAAGAGGTCTTGTGCGATGACGACATTTAGGATAGAGCGGCTGAACAAGGAGTTCCTTAGGGAGATATCCCTGCTCCTTCAGGGACGGGTGAAGGACGACAGGGCCAAGATGGCCATCCTCACCGGGGTGTCCTGCTCCAAGGACCTCAGCGTGGCCAAGGTTTACTTCACCGTCCTGGACAGGTCCAAGGTTGAGGAGGTACGCTTGGGCCTCGAGGGGGCGTCTGGGCTGATCAGGGGGATGTTGGGCCGGGAGATGCGGCTCCGCAAGATCCCGGAGTTCCGCTTCATCTACGACGATACGGAGGATAGGGCGGGCCGGGTGGATGCCATCCTGGACAGCATAGCCCCCACCCCTGCCATGGGGAACCAAGACGACATTGAGGAGCTTGACGAGGACTGGCAGGAAGAGGAGGGGGATCCGTCTTGATCCCCTTCTCCTTGCTGGAAGCCGTCAGGGGGCTGGATGATTGGATAGTGGTGTCCCACGAGAAGCCCGACGGGGACACCTTGGGCTGTGGCAGCGCGATCTCCGCGGTGCTTGGATCGATGGGTAAGCGGGTCTGCTGGATCGGCAGGGATCCGTTGCCGAGGCTCTACTCTTTCCTTAGCGAGAGCGGGATATACTCCACCGCTCAGCCTGGGGAGGTCAGGTCCTCCCTGGGGGATGGTCCGGTTGGGTGGTTCTTCGTGGACTCCAGCGATATCACCCGGGCCATGGATCACCTGCCCAGGGGGCCTGAGGACCGGGTGGTAAACGTGGACCACCATGGGGACAACGGCCTATTTGGGGACGTCAACTGGGTGGATCCCTCCTTCGCCGCCACGGGGGAGATGCTGGCCAACCTGTTCAAGCGGGAGGGGGTCCGGGTTTCTAGCCCGGTGGCCACGGATCTATACGTGGCCATGGTGACCGACACGGGATTCTTCCGTTTCAGCTCCGTAACCCCCAGGACCCTGGAGACCGCCGCCTTCCTCCTGTCCAAGGGGGTGGACCACTCCTTTGTCGACGATGCCATAAACCGGTCCATGGACGAGCGGATTCTGCACCTTTGGGGGAAGGCGCTCTGCCGGGTCAGGAGCGCCGCCGGTGGGGCGGTGCTGGTCTCCTGGCTGGACCAGGATGACTTCGTCGAGTGCGGGTGCGATCCGTCCGCCACCGAGGGGCTGGTGAACCTGATCTTCTCCACCCCCGAGGGGCTGATGGCCGCCCTGGTGACCCGGTCCGGCGGGGACCTGTCCCGGGTCAGCCTCAGGACCCGGGGAGGGGTCAGCGCCCGGGCCATAGCCGCCCGGTTCGGTGGGGGAGGGCACGAGAGGGCCGCGGGGTTCAGACTCAAGGAATCCCCCGAGGAGGGGGCTAGGATGTTGCTTGCGGAGTTGGCCAGAGATGCGGTCCGGCTTCCTTCTGATAGATAAGGAGGAGGGGCTGAGGAGCACCGCCTGCGTGGAGGCGGTGAGGAGGTCCCTCGGCAGGGATTTCAAGGTTGGGCACGCGGGGACGTTGGACTCCGGCGCCAGCGGCCTGTTGGTGGCCCTGGTCGGCAGGGCCACCAGGCTGTCCAACCTGGTGATGTCGTTCTCAAAGGAGTACCGGGCCCTGGTCCGGCTGGGCATCCGGACCGACACGGAGGACATAACGGGACGGATATTGGACCGATGCCCGGTCCCCCGCTGGGATGCAGGGGATTTAAGCAGGGTCTTGGCCTCCTTCCTGGGTTGCCGCCTTCAGCGCCCCCCCGCCGTCTCGGCGGTCCACGTGGGGGGCAGGAGGGCCCACGAGCTGGCCCGCTCGGGAGAGGAGCCCAACATAGTCCCCCGGGAGGTCTTCGTCCGGCGCATTGAAGTGGGGGAGATGTTGGGCCCTGATGTGGTCTCCATTCGGGTTTCCTGCGGTAAGGGCACCTACGTCAGGTCCATAGCCAGGGACCTGGGGGAGAGGCTTGGAACCTGGGGCACGATAGAGCGGCTCCGGCGGACCTCGGTGGGCCCCTTCAGGGTTGAGGACGCGCTCCCGTCCGGCCAGATGGGGGAGCTCGGCACCCGGGACCTGTTGAGCAGGCTGATCCCCCTGGAGAGGCTCGGGGAGTTCCTGCCCGGTGGCCGGGTCCCTGCGGAGCTGGACGCCCTCTGCAGCAACGGAGGGGCGATCCGGATCCGGGACCTGGAGGCCTTCTCGGTTCGGGCCCCTTACGTTTCCGGCGGGTTGGTGCTGGTCAGATACTCCCGTGGCATGGGTATCTACCAGCTGGTGGGGGACGGGCGCCTGGAGTGTAGGGTCAACCTGCCCGATTGATCCCCATTGGGTTGTGGTCCGCGGGAGATGCGGGGGAGGCGTCCCATGATATGGGTCATAGGTTACTTTGACGGTTTTCACCTGGGGCATCAGGCGCTGCTTCGGGAGGCCATGAGGGCCGCTCGGGAGAGGTCCGTCGATTGGGGGGTGCTTTCCTTCACTCCTCATCCCCGGGGGGTCATATCCGGCAGGCCCATGGAGCTCCTGTTCACCCCCAGGGAGAGGGGAGTCTTGGTGGACTTCCTGGGGGTTCCGGTCCTCAAGGAACTCCCCTTCGATCGGGCGTTGGCGGACATGTCCCCCCTGGAGTTCCTCCAAATGATGGAGGCTAGGCTCTCCCCCACCGGGGTGGTGGTGGGGGGTAACTTCCGGTTCGGCAAGGGGCGCAGCGGGGATGTGGACCTGCTCAGGGATTTCTGTCATCGGAGAGGCTGGTTCTTTAAGTCCGTCAGGTGCCTGGAGCTAGGGGGGGAGCCGGTGAGCAGCACCAGGATAAGGGAGACCCTGGTGTCTGGCCGGGCGCAGGACGTGTCTGCAATGTTGGGGTATCCATTCATGATCTTGGGGCGCGTCTGCCGTGGGGATCAGCGGGGGAGGGCCATCGGTTTCCCCACTGCAAACCTATCGATACCCCATGGCAAGCTGCTCCCCGCCAGGGGTGTTTACGGCGCCCTGGCCTGGGTTGACGGTGGTTGGCACCCATCGGCGCTGAACGTGGGCTTCAATCCCACCTTCGAGGGGGTGAGGGGCATCCGGGTGGAAGCCCACCTGATGGGCTTCCAGGGGGATATTTACGGCAGGGAGATGGCGGTCTTTCCCTTGAAGATGATCCGGGAGGAGCACAAGTTCCCATCCGTGGCGCAGCTGGTGAGGCAGATGGAGATGGACGTGGAGGAGGCCCGACGGATCTGTCTGGGGTATCCGGAGGATTTCAAGGCTAAAATGAGCAAGGCACTGGGATCTGCCCTGGGTTGCGTTGAAGTGGAAGCCAAAAATTCCGTAAATTGACCCTCTCCTTGACATGGGCGGAGGTCGTGGTATCATTTTCGCCGTGGTGCGCGGGCCCATAGCTCAGCAGGATAGAGCGACGGCCTCCTAAGCCGTAGGTCGCCAGTTCGACTCTGGCTGGGCCCGCCATGATAGCAAGCCCTGACGTGGTACCCCATGTCGGGGCTTTTAGTTTGCCCTCTAATGATTGATTAATTTTTATTTTTTGATCTTTCTGTCGGGGTGATGCGTTGGGGAGGCGGTTGTGGGGGCTTTTGTTGGTGGCGTCGTTTCTGGTTCCGATCCTGCCCGTGGGATATCGGTTGGTGGTAGCGGACAGGACGGGGACGATCCTGATTCGTGCTCCGCTGTTCCTGGGACATGGGCTGTTGCTTAGGTCCGAGCACTCTCTGGAGAGGTCCATCTTGGAGGACCGGCTGGTGGTCTGCGATGGGGCCCTGTGGGTCTGGTGGAGCTTCGTTAGGACCTACAACGCGGGCATACCAACCGAGGTCCCCAAGGGGGGAGTAATGAGGGTGACCGATACCGGCACGGCCTTCATCGGGGGCAGGCGGCGTCTTCCGGATCCACTGGTGTATAGGGTTGGGGATCGGGATCTTGGTAAGAACGAAGCATGGATATATAATAAACGAGTGTGTCTTTTCAAGATTTTTCCCAAAAGAACGTTAAGCTTTAGCGTGGTTCCCAGACAGGGGTTTTAGGCGTTCCTTCAAGTGGGGGGTGGTATTTGGGGCGTCGTCAAGGGGTGTCTTCTCAAATCACATGGTAATAGGGGGGTATGATGGTGAGCGACAAGGATCTTGTGACCGATGCCGCTACGGCGGAGGGCGGCGTCATAGACATCGACGAGATAGTCAAGAAATACGACACCGAGGCCCGCTACCGGAGTCTTAAGGGTTGGCAGGCTATGTTGGTTTCCGCCATAGCGGTGGCCATGTCGGTGTTCCATTTCTACACCGCCGGGTTTGGCCTCCTGGATGCGGCCAAGCAGGGGGCGGTGCACCTTAGCTTCACCCTGGTTCTGGTCTTCCTGCTCTACCCGGTTTCAAGCAAGTCGTCAAAGGATAGGATCCCCTGGTACGACGTGCTCTTTGCCATAGGGGCCGCTTACGGCTGCATGTACATCGTGTTGAACTTTGAAGCGCTGGGGGCTAGGTCGGGGTTACCCACCACCATGGACCTGACCATGGGCTTCATGACCATGGCGCTCCTGCTGGAGGCCACCAGAAGGATATCCAACCCGGTGCTCCCAACCCTGGCGGTCCTCTCCCTGCTCTACTGTTACTTCGGCAGGAGCATGCCCTCCATACTGGCCCATCGGGGCTTCTCCATCCCAAGGATAGTGAACCACATGTACCTGGGCACCGAGGGCATCTTCGGGGTTCCCCTGGGGGTCTCGTCCACCTTCGTGTTCATGTTCATCCTCTTCGGCTCGGTATTGGAGAAGACCGGGATGGGTAGGTTCATAATCGACCTCTCCATGGCCCTGGCGGGCTGGTCTACCGGAGGCCCCGCCAAGGTGGCGGTCCTGAGCTCCGGCCTCATGGGCACCATATCTGGATCCTCGGTGGCCAACGTGTGCACCACCGGCATGTTCACCATTCCCCTCATGAAGAGCGTGGGCTACAGGCCTCACTTCGCCGGGGCGGTGGAGGCGGTGGCATCCACCGGTGGGCAGATCATGCCTCCCGTCATGGGGGCCGCGGCCTTCATAATGGCCCAGATGCTGGGGATCCCTTACATCGAGGTGGCCATAGCCGCCATAGTGCCCGCCCTCCTTTACTACGGGGGGGTCCTGGTGCAGGTGCACCTGGAGGCCACTCGGCTTGGTCTGAAGGGCATTCCCAGGGATCAGCTTCCCCCCATATGGCCCCTTCTGAGGTCCCAGGGGTTCCTGCTGATCCCCCTGGTGGTGATCATCTACTTCCTCCTGGCGGGCTACACGCCCCTGAAAGCGGCGTTCAACGGGATTGTGGTCAGCTACGTCCTGTCCTTCCTTAACAAGCAGACCATGCTCACCCCCAAGAGGCTCATGGAGGCCTTTGAGGCCGGGGCCAGGGGGGCCATAGGGGTGGCCTGTGCGTGTGCCACGGTGGGCATCGTGGTCGGCATGGCCACCCTTACCGGGCTGGCGCTGCGGGTTGCGGGCACCATAATAGCCCTCTCGGGGGGCAAGCTGCTCAGCACCCTGATCCTTGCCATGTGCTCCAGCATCCTTCTGGGGACCGGATTGCCCACTACCGCCAACTTCATAATCACCAGCATGATGGTGGCCCCGTCGCTGCTCCAGCTGGGGGTTCCCGCCCTTGCGGCCTACATGTTCGTCTTCTACTTCGGCATCGCGGCGGACCTGAGCCCCCCTGTGGCCCTTGCGGCCTACGCGGGAGCCGGCATAGCCGGATCGGATCCCATGAAGACCGGGTTCACCGCCTTCAAGCTGGCCCTGGCGGGATTCCTGGTGCCCTACATCTACGTCTACAACCCGATCCTGCTGCTCATAGACTACCATCCCCTGCCTTTCGCCCAGGCGGTGGCCACTGCGGTCATGGGGATATTCCTCCTGGGGATGTCTACCATAGGGTTCTACAAGGCCGAGATGTCCGTTCCATTCCGGGCCCTGGCCATGGCCGGAGCCTTTGGGCTCCTGATCCCCGGCACCAAGTCGGACCTTTTCGGCCTAGCGGTGCTTATAACGGTCCATCTATGGCAGACCGCCAAGGCCAAAAAGGCAAGGCCTACGGCGGGAGAGTAGGGAGACGGGCAACTAACTTTAAAGTTTGTCCCGATGGTGTATAATCTGCCCGAGCGCCCCTTGCGCTTAGCAAGGGGCGCTTCTCATAGGAAGAAGGAGGTATTTCGGGTGACCAGGGACTACAAGGACACGTTGCGGCTTCCCAAGACCGACTTCCCCATGAAGGCCAACCTGGCCCAGCGGGAGAAGGAGTTTCTGAGCTTTTGGCAGGAGAGGGGCATATACCAGAAGATGCAGGAGATCCGGGATGGGTCCCCCACCTTCATCCTTCACGATGGCCCACCCTACGCCAACGGTCACATCCATATAGGGACCGCTTTCAACAAGATCCTCAAGGACTTCATTCCTAAGTTCAAGTCCATGAGGGGATTCAGGGCCCCCTACGTTCCCGGCTGGGATACCCATGGGCTCCCGATTGAACTCAAGGTTCTCAAGGAGGACAAGGTGGACAGGGAGCAGGTTTCCCCCCTGGAGCTGAGGTCCCGTTGTGCCAAGTACGCCCTGGGCTTCGTGGACGTCCAGCGGGAGGAGTTCAAGCGCCTGGGGGTGCTTGGCGACTGGGACGATCCGTATCTGACCCTCAAGCCCGAGTACGAGGCTGCCCAGGTGGAGGCCTTCGCGGACATGCTGGAGAGGGGCCTGGTCTACAAGGGTAAGAAGCCGGTCTTCTGGTGCACCGACTGCCAGACCGCCCTGGCGGCGGCGGAGATAGAGTACGAGGACGAGTCTTCCCCCTCCATCTACGTGGCGTACCCCATGGAGTCCCTGCCCTCTGGGGTGTCCCTGGAGGGGGGGCTCCAGGACCTTTACGTGGTCATATGGACCACCACCCCCTGGACGCTCCCGGCCAGCATGGCGGTGGCCCTACATCCCCAGTATAAATACGGGGTCTTCCGGGCCCGGGACGGCAGGCGTTTCATCGTTGCCCTGGAGCGGCGGGAGGAGTTCGAGGGTGACGTGCATCTCGGCCTGGGTGAGATGGAGGCGGTCTTCACCGGAGAGCAACTGGAGGGGGCCATGGCGGTGCATCCCTTCTACCAGGATCGGAAGATCCCGCTGGTGCTGGCGGACTACGTGGTGCTGGACTCCGGTACCGGTTGCGTCCACACCGCCCCGGGACATGGGGTGGAGGACTTCGAGACCGGCGTCCGCTATGGCCTTGAGATCCTTAACCCGGTGGACAACCGGGGGGTCTTCCTCAAGGACGTTCCCCTGGTGGGGGGGCTCCCCATATCCGATGGGGCCAAGGTGATCCTGGAGATCCTGACCGAGTCCCGCCGGCTACTGTCCTCCGGGGAGATAAAGCACTCCTATCCCCACTGCTGGCGGTGCAAGCAACCGGTCATATTCCGGGCCACGGAGCAGTGGTTCGTGTCGGTCCAGGCCTTCCGGGATCAGGCCATGGACGCCATAGACACGGTCCAGTGGGTTCCCTCCTGGGGCAAGGATCGGATAGGCAACATGGTGCGGGACAGGTCCGACTGGTGCATAAGTCGCCAAAGGGTCTGGGGGGTGCCGATCCCCGCCTTCTACTGTCAGGACTGCGGAAAGCTGGTGGCGGAGCCCGCCATGGTGAGGCGGGTGGCCCAGGTGATACGCTCCGAGGGTAGCGACGCCTGGTGGGCCCGGTCGCCCATGGAGCTCCTTGGGGACCTCTGCTCCTGCCCCCACTGCGGGTCAAGCAACCTCTCCAAGGAGAGCGACATAATGGACGTGTGGTTCGATTCGGGGGTCAGTCATCTGGCGGTGCTGGAGACCCGAAAGGAGCTTGGGTGGCCCGCGGACATGTACCTGGAGGGTAGCGATCAGCACAGGGGCTGGTTCCAGACCTCCCTGCTGACCGGCATCGCCACCCGGGGCAAGGCCCCCTTCCAGCAGGTCCTAACCCACGGGTTCATCGTGGACGGCAAGGGGAGGAAGATGTCCAAGTCCCTGGGCAACGTGGTCAGCCCCCAGGAGGTGATAGACAAGTACGGGGCGGACATCCTTCGCCTCTGGGTGGCCTCCACCGACTACCGGGGGGACGTCCGCATATCCGACAGGATCCTCAAGAACCTGGTGGAGTCCTACCGGAGGATAAGGAACACCGCTCGGTTCATTCTGGGTAACCTCTCGGACTTTGACCCCGCCAAGCACCGAATCCCCCGGACGGAGATGCTCCCCTTCGACAAGTGGGCGGTGTCCCGGCTACAGGACCTGATAGAGAAGGTCACCAGGGGGTACGAGGAGTACGAGTTCCACGTGCCCTACTTCGCGGTGCACCAGTTCTGCGACAACGACATGAGCTCCCTGTATCTGGACGTTTGCAAGGATAGGCTGTACGCGGATCATCAGGACGGCATCTCCAGACGGAGCGCCCAGAGCGCCATGTGGGAGATCCTGATCTCCCTCTGCAAGATCCTCTCCCCGATCCTCAGCTTCACCTGCGAGGAGATATGGCAGTTCGCCCGGGGGCTCGATCGGTCCCTGGAGGAGAGCGTCTTCCTTTCCGACTGGCCAGTGGCGGACCGGACCGGCCTTGAGGGCGTGGACGGCAAGGCATGGGACCGGCTCTTCTCCGTCAGGGGGGCGGTTCTCCGGGCGCTGGAGCAGGCCCGTCTGGCGGACATGATCGGCAACTCCCTCGAGGCCCAGGTGGAGCTGGACCTTAAGACATATGGGGATCTGAAGGACCTCTTCCCCAGGGAGCTCATGGAGGACCTGTTCATGGTCTCGGACCTTATCCTGGCTCCCCTTTCAGAAGATGCGTTCCAGGACCAGGAGACCGGGGTGGCGGTCAAGGTATCCCACAGCCCCCATCAGAAGTGTCCCCGGTGCTGGAAGTGGAAGGAGGAAGTGGAGCGGCTTGAGGTCTGCGGAAGGTGTAAAGAGGTGTTGGATCGGCTTGGATAGCTTGGAAGACACCATCCGCCAAGTCGAAGGGGGCCCCGAGGGTGGTTTCGAGGGCCCCCTCTCCTTCCCGGTGGGGGAGGACGGGGAGGGGCACCGGCTGGACTTTGTCCTGTCCAGGGAGATAGGCGTGAGCAGGTCCTACGCGTCGAAGCTCATAAAGGAGGGGATGGTCCAGGTCTCCTGGTCCCCCAGGGTCAAGCCATCGCTGAAGGTTCGGGTTGGGGGGACGGTGACGGCTCAACTGCCCCCGTCGGAGGAGCTGGAGCTTGAGCCCCAGGACGTCCCCTTCCGGGTGGTCTATCAGGACCAGGACCTGGTGGTGGTGGACAAGCCGGCGGGGCTGGTGGTCCATCCCGCCCCGGGACACTGGAGGGGGACGCTGGTGCACGGGCTCCTTTACAGGTACCCGGACCTGATGGAGCTGAACGGGGTCAAGAGGCCCGGCATAGTCCACCGGCTGGACGCCACCACGTCGGGGCTGATGGTGGTGGCCCGGAACGGGCTTGCCATGGAGGGGCTCGTTAGGGCCTTCAAGGACAGGCGGGTGGGGAAGGTCTACCTGGCCATGGCGGCGGGTACCCTGAGAGGGGAGGGGAGCGTATCCCTGCCCATAGGAAGGGACCCGGATAACCGGAAGAGGATGGCCTGCGTCCCGTGGGGCAGAGAGGCCTTGACCCGTTACAGGGTCATCTGGAGCCGGGGGGGCTACAGCCTGGTGGCCTGCCAGATAAAGACCGGCCGGACCCACCAGATAAGGGTTCACATGAGATCCCTGGGTCACCCCCTGGTGGGGGATCGGATCTACGGAGGGCCCTGCCCGGAGGGCTTCCCCCTCGGCAGGGTGTTCCTTCACTCCTGGCGGCTGGAGTTCGATCACCCCAGGACCGGGGCCCCCATGAGCTTCATCTGTCCCCTGCCCCCGGACCTGGTCCGCTTCATAGGCCTAGTTCTTCGGGGCTCATAGGCTCCACCAGGATGCTCCTGAATACCCGGTACCTGACTCCCGCGATGCCCATCTCCGGGAGGGGGCGAAGGTTCCTCCTCTCTGTGTAGTCCACCCAGACCTTCCCCTCCCCCCGGGCGGGGCTGAACCAGGCGGCGATGGAGGCCAATAGGGCGGTCAGGTCGTCACCCATCGGGGCCTTGGGGTCCCGGGGGCGAAAGATCACGTGGGATCCCGGGATGTCCTTCACGTGGAACCAGATGTCGCTCGGTTTGGCGAGCCGGAAGGTCACCTCCCGGTTGCCCTGGGCGCTCAGCCCAACCAGTATCATCCCCTGGGGGCATTCCATTCGTCGGAGCCCTTGGTGTTCCACCTTCCGCCCCTTGCCTCCCTTTGAATGGGGGTTCTGGGTCGTCCTCTGGCGAAGGCCCTTCAGGTCCACCTCCGCTTCAATGGCGGCCAGCTCTCGGGCTCCCAGGGGGCAATGGAGCATGGCCCGCTGCTCCAGGATGGTGCCCATCTGCCCCTTAATCAAAGGTTCCCTATCTTTGGATCCCTGGTACCTCCTCACCAGCCGCCGGTAGTCCTTGAAGAGCCTCTGGGCCTCATCTATGGGATTCCCCCCCGGGGGGATCTGTATCTTCAATGGGCCCTCCACGCCGGGCCACTGCTCCACCTCCAAGGGATCTTCCACTGGCTCCCCAGGTGGCAGGCTCATGAGAACCTCCCCCATGGCCTTTAGCCTGGAGGCCTCCTCCAGCAGGGACTCGTCGGGAAGCTGGGATCGCAGCGCCTCCAATTTCCGGTCCACTATCTGGATGAGCCTCTTGCGCTTGGCGGCTAGAAGGGACCCCACCAGCTGCTGGACCGTCCACCTCCCAAGCATGCCCAGCAGGTCCCTGGCGGGCTCTGCCCCCTCCAGCGGTAATGAGGCGGGGACCGCCACCGCATCGGTCCCGGTGAAGCGTATCATCCAATCGGACGGGTTAGGGGTCCGCCGGTAGAGTAGGTCCTCCATCTCCTGGGGGGATAGCTTGGGATCCGTCGCATTTTGGATCAGATTGGAAAGGCCCCTGCTGAGCCCCGAAGAGGCTGAGCCCGTCGGAGCTGGGGGTGGGGAGTATGAGACGTGGGGGAGGAGGATCCTATCCGCGGAGTCCGGGTAGAGCCGTCTCAGGCAGTCCACCACCGAGCCGTTGGAGACAAGACATAGGTTGGGTTGGTGGGGGATCATCTCCACCATCAGCTGGAGCTCCTCCCTCACCGACGAGCTTATGGCCCGGGAGAAGCCCAGGAGCAACACCCGGTCCCGGTTGATCTGCCGAACCTCCGAGAGTCTAGCTCCAGACAGGTGCCCCCTTAGAAGGTCCACCATGGGGGGCTTTTTGGGGTACAGGGTCACCAGGTCCCGCTGTTGGTCCCTGGTCAGGGTCCCCACACAGGGCATCTGGGGCCACCAGGAGAGGAGGAGCCCCATGCGCCTTCCCCGGCAGCGGATCTCCAGCGTCACCCCCTGGGAGCATCCGTCCACCCCATCCACCACGGATCCCACCAGGTCCGCCATAGTCGTCTCCAGAAGCCTTACCACCTCAGCGCCAAGGGCCAATTGGACCACCTCCAAGGACTTGGGAATGTATCACGGAAGGATTCCCCTGGGCAAGTGCGAATGTTCGGGCAGGAAATCGATTGCGGCTGATATTAAACTGTCGCTATAGCTTGACACTGTCCATACATGTGAGTAATGTAGGTAATGTCGATAGGCGCCATCGACGACTTCATGTATCGGGGGGCAATGCTTTTGAAGACCAACGGAGTAGTCAAGTGGTTCAACGCAACCAAGGGTTACGGCTTCATCACCGCCGAGGATGGCAAGGATGTGTTCGTGCACTTCAGCGCCATCCAGCAGGAGGGCTTCAAGACCCTTGAGGAGGGGCAGAGGGTATCCTTCGAGGTCGTTGAGGGTTCCAAGGGTCCCCAGGCGGCCAACGTGGAGAAGCTCTAGGGCATAATTGATCTTGCGAAGGGGGGAGGCGAGCCTCCCCCCCTTTTTTTATGTTTTTATATAATGGGGTGGAGCTCTTGGATTGGGGCCGGTTTACTGGAAGGAATGGATCACATCCTGTCAGATTGGAGGGATCGATTTGAGCGGCGTGGATGCTTCAAGGCATCTTGTTCCGATAGATAGGCTTCGCAGGTCCACGGATCCGGCGGCTTTGGGCTTCCGGGACACCGATGAGATGGGGTGTCTAAAGGGATTGATAGGTCAGGAGCGGGCGGTTAGATCCATATCCTTTGGCCTTTCGGTGAACAGCAAGGGCTACAACCTCTTCGTGGTGGGGAACCCGGGGAGCGGCCGGACCACCTACGTCTTGGAGGAGCTGAACAACCGGGCCAAGGAGATGCCCGCGCCAGACGATTGGATCTATGTTTACAACTTCAAGAACCCCCAGGAGCCCATGGCCATAAGCCTGCCCGCCGGTATGGGGCGGGATCTGGCCAGGGACATGGAGGAGCTGTTGGAGGATCTCAAGGTGACCTTGAGCAAGGCCTTCGACAACAGCCAGTACGAGGACAGCAAGGCCCAGTTGGTCAGGGAGTTCCAGGAGCAGGTTAACGACCTGATGGAGGGGCTGAAGGATTGGGCTTCCGAGCGGGGCTTCACCATAAAGAGGACACCTCAGGGGTTCGTGAACCTCCCCATGGTGAGGGAGGTCAACGAGTCCGGGGAGTCGGTGCAGCGGGAGATGCAGCAGGATGAGTTCGAGGCCCTGGGGGAGGAGGAGCAGCAGCGTCTTCAGCGGGTATCGGAGGAGATATCCCAGAGGACCCTGGAGATCCTGAGGCAGATAAGGGAGAAGGAGAAGGCCCTTAAGGACAGGATAAGGTCCCTGGAGTCGGAGATATGCAGGAACGCCATAAAGCCCCACTTCGACGAGCTAAAGGAGTCCTACGGGGCTTACGGATCCTGTTCCCAGTGGCTCGACGACCTGGCAGAGGACGTGGTGGGCAACTTCAGCGCCTTCATCGCTGCCGGCAGGGATGAGAACGCGGAGGTGGACTTCTCCCGGTACTCGGTGAACGTCTTCGTGTCCAACGATCCGGCTCAAGGTGCTCCGGTCATCAGGGAAACGAACCCAACCTACTACAACCTGGTGGGCAAGGTGGAGTATGAGAGCCGCCAGGGGTACCTGTATACGGACTTCAAGAAGATAGTTGCGGGGGCCATACACCGGGCCAACGGGGGCTTCCTGGTCCTGGAGGCGGAGGAGCTCTTTAGGCACTTCATGTCCTGGGATGCACTGAAGCGAGTCCTGAGGACCCAGGAGCTAACCATCGAGAACCTGGGGGAGCAGTTGGGGTTCGTCCCCGTATCGTCCTTGAGGCCCTCCCCCATACCGGTGGACCTCAAGGTGGTGGTGGTGGGCACCTACTGGATCTACTATCTGCTTAACATATACGACCCGGAGTTCCAGAAGATCTTCAAGATAAAAGCCCACTTCGACTCGGACATGCCCAGGACCCTGGAGACCGAGAGGCTGCTCGCCTGTTTCGTGGCCAACTTCGTGAAGAAGGAGGGTGGGCTCCCCTTCGACGCGGAGGCGGTGGCGGAGGTGGTGGAGTGGTCATGCCGCCTGGCGGACAGCCAGGACAGGATGTCCACCCAGTTCAACAAGATAGCAGAGGTGCTGGTGGAGGCCACCGCTTGGGCCAAGATGGATGGGGCCAAGCTGGTCTCTCGACCCCACGTCCGACGGGCCATAGAGGAGAAGAACTTCCGGTCGAACCTGATCGAGGAGCGGATACGCCGGGCCTTCGAGGAGGGTTTCGTAAGGATAGACACCCAGGGTTACGCGGTGGGGCAGATAAACGGTCTCACCGTGGTTGACATGGTGGATCACGCCTTCGGGCATCCGGTCCGGATAACCGCCAACGTCTTCATGGGGCAGGAGGGCGTGGTCAACATAGAGCGGGAGGTCCGGATGACGGGGCCCATCCACAACAAGGGGCTGCTCACCCTCCAGAGTTACCTGGGGCGCAAATATGCCCAGGACATGCCCATATCCATGTCCGCCAGGATAGCCTTCGAGCAGACCTACTCGGGCATAGAGGGGGACAGCGCCTCCTCCACGGAGCTCTACTGTCTGATCTCCGCCATAGCCGGGGTCCCGCTCCGCCAGGACGTGGCGGTCACCGGATCGGTGGACCAGTTCGGCAACATCCAGCCCATAGGGGGGGTCAACGAGAAGGTGGAGGGTTTCTTCAGGTACTGCAAGGCCATGGGGCTCACGGGGACCCAGGGAGTCATTATCCCCGTCCAGAACGTGAAGAACCTGATGCTTCACCACGAGGTTCTGGAGGCGGTCAGGGATGGGAAGTTCCACATATGGGCTGTGGATCACGTGGACCAGGGGCTGGAGATACTGACCGGCATGCCCGCCGGGGTGCCCGATGAGGAGGGTAACTATCCGGAGGGGACCGTGCACCGGTTGGCCAAGGAGAAGCTCAAGCAGTGGCTGGAGAGGTTCAAGGCTCACAAGGTGGATGACAATGACCGAGGGATCAAGGAGCCCCAGGAGGAGGCCCCATCTGACCAGGGGGATCCGCAGGAGCCGGATGATCCGGACGATGATCGGTGATGGGGTGGGGCAGGAGCTGTCAGATCTGGCCCGAAGGATCTTCGACCTTTTGGAGTCCGTCTACGGCAACGAGGCCCGACTGAGCCTGGAGCCCAGCGGGGAACCCTTGGATGGGCTGATCCTGACCATCCTGTCCCAGAACACCAACGACGTTAACCGGGACCGGGCCTATGGGAACCTGAGGGCCCTCTTCCCCTCCTGGGAGTCCGTGATGGAGGCCCCAGTGGAGGACCTGGAGGGGGCCATAAGGGTGGCTGGCCTTGGGGCCAGCAAGGCCCGGCGGATAAAGGAGGTCCTATATAAGGTCAAGGAGACCTTAGGTACCCTGTCCCTGGGGGCCATGAGGTCCTGGCGGCGGGATGAGGTGGAGGCCTTCCTGTCCACCCTGCCGGGGGTAGGCCCCAAGACGGTGGCGTGTGTCCTTGTGTTCGACCTGGGGATCCCCGCCTTCCCGGTGGACACCCACGTGGGCCGCTTGAGCGTGCGGATGGGGCTGGCTCCAGGGGGAATGAAGCCCTGGGAGATCCAGCTAAGGCTAGAGAGCCTGATAGATCCGGAACGATATCTCGGGGCTCATGTGAACCTGATCTTCCATGGCCGGAGGATCTGCAAGGCCCAAAGGCCCAGATGTGGGGATTGTCCGCTGCTGGGTACCTGCCTCCAGGTTGGGTTGTAGCGATGGGGGTTAAAAGGAAGGGAGAGGGGGGATCCCCCCTCTCCCTACTTGTCTGCCGAGGCCCTTTTCAGCCTCTCTAAAACCATCTTGTAGCCCTCTGCCCCGTACTCCAGGAACTTTCTCACCCGGCTTATGGTGGCTGTGCTGGCCCCGGTCCTTTGGGCTATCTGGGGGTAGGTCATGCCCTCGGACAGTAGCCTGGCCACCTCCAGCCTCTGGGCGAAGGCCCGGATCTCCCCGATGGTGGCTACGTCCTCCAGGAAGCTATAGACCTCTTCCTCCCTCTCCAGGGCCAGAAAGGCCCTGCACAGCTGATCGGTCAACCTGTCCTTCCACCTGTCGGCCACCTTGGTCATCCCCCCTGACTATGGGCTTTAAACCAAGGATAGATGCTAACTCCAACCGTTGCAAGCAGAAATTTCAATCAAGCAATCAAGCGGTGAAGAGCTCACCCTCTCCAGCGCTCTCATTCTCGAGAATGGTCCGAAGCTCCTCCAGGGTGGACGCTAGCCTGTCCTCCGACGAGGCGAACACCTGAACTAGTTCCCCCCAGGTGCCTGGCAGCTCCACCTTGAACACCCATTCTCCCGCCCCGCTGAGGGCTTCCACCACCCCGAGGCGCTGGCTCTCCAGGAGGACGAAGGGTCCCTCTCCCCGGTAGGCCCTGAGTCCCTGGATGGCCTCCGCGCCTCGCCTGAACTCGTCCGCCAGGTATCGGCAGGAATAGGTCCTGGACTCCATCCATCCGCCGCACTGGTCCACCATGTACCTGAGGATCTCTCCCCGGGGCTGTTCCATGGAGTTGGCGGAGGGGAAGAGCCGCCCCAGCTCCTCGGAGCTGATGATGGCGTAGGCCCCGTCGAGGGCCCCCATCCCCCAGGAGAGGGAGAAGGACCTGAGCACCACCATGCCCCCCCTGCCCGCCAGGGGCAGCAGGTCCGAGGGGGATGGAACCTGGGGGGAGAAGTCCGCGTACCGCTGATCCACCACCCATAGGGACCCTCCGGTGAAACCGGTTAGCTCGGAGACCCGTTCCTCCCCCAGGGCCACCCCAGTTGGGTCGTTGGGAAGGTCAAGGTAGACCACCTTGGGCCTCAAGGAGGACCAGCGGTCCAGGAAGCCCTGGATATCCAGGGAGAGTTCCCCTTCAGGATCCTTGATCCATGGGATTTGGGTTACGTTGAAGCCCAGGTCCTGGAAGGCCTCCCGGGCCCCGCCTTCGGTCCAGGGCATCAGCACCTCACCCTCCACAAGGGATAGCCGCAGGTCTTTCATGAGATCCCGGGGGGATCGGAAGATGAGGACCCTATCTATTGGGACCTGGTGGATTTTGGCGATGGCCTCCCTAAGGGGTCCGTTGTTATCCGCTGATGGAAGGTTGAACTGGATGTCCCGCACCATCCGCCGGATCTCCTCCCGAAGGGACGGTGGAAGCTGGCGGGTTACCGCGGTTACCCCCTTGGTGAATCGATCGAAGGTCGTGGTGTTCATGGCTTCCTCCTTTTTATTTAGCATGATGAAATATCACGCAGCATTCTAGGCTAGAAGGCTATCATGGTTTATGTGGGAAGTCAAGGAGCTGGGGATATAATCATCTGCGGCGGGAGGGTCCCCGCCCTTTTGGATCTCGATGGGGGGGTCTTCTTTGATAATCGGAGTTGGGGTTGACATGTGCTCCATAGCAAGGATGAGGGGCAAGATAGGGGTCCCCGGCTTCCTCGAGAGGGTGTTCGTGGAGGAGGAGCTGGAGTACGCCATGGGGCGGCACGATCCCGCCCAGAGCCTGGCGGCCTCCTTCGCCGCCCGGGAGGCGGTGGCCAAGGCCTTCGGCATCGGACTTGCCAGGATGGGATTCAAGGGGGCTTGGGTCCGGCGGACCTCCTCGGGGCCCGTGGTCTGCCTTGATGATAAAATGGTGAAGTATGGGGAGGGGATCGGGCTTAGGTCCGTCCATCTATCGATAACCCACGAGGGGGGGATGGCGTTGGCCTTCGTGGTCTTGGAGGGGGATGGTTAGGTTGCCTATCGTCGCTTACGACCCTGATAAGGTGAGGGAGGCGGATAGGGCGGCCGTGCGGATGGGGGTCCCCGGGGGGATCCTGATGGAGAACGCGGGGGCCGCCGCCGCTTCGGTGATCTGGGATCGTTTTCGCCCCACCGGCAGGGTGGTGATCCTTTGCGGGCCTGGCAACAACGGGGGCGATGGGTTTGTGGTGGCCAGGCATCTGATGATCCGTGGGGCCGAGGTGGTGGTCCTGTCCACCTCCGTGGACAGGAGGGGAGACTCCAAGGCGGCGGAGGACATGTACCTGGCCTGTGGTGGCAGGGTCCTGGCCTCGTCGGAGGTTTCGGATCCGGAGGTGTCGGACCTCCTTGGGGGGGCATGTCTCGTGGTGGATGCCCTTCTTGGCACCGGATCAGGGGGGGAGATCCGGGGGCAGGTGGCCAGGCTGGTGGAGCTTCTCCTCGAAACCTACTCAGGGCCCCTGGTCGCCCTGGACATGCCGACCGGCTTCCACGGCAGGACCGGGGTGTCCTTGGGAGTGGGTGTCCGGGCGGATCTGACGGTCACTTTCTTGGCCCCGAAGAGCGGGGCCATGTTCACCCCCGCCTTCGATCACGTGGGGGAGATGGTGGTCTCCCCCATAGGGGTTCCCCCCCGGTTGGTCCTGCCCCAGCGAGCAGACGTGGTGGGTGTAGGCTACGAGGACCTGTCTCACATGAGGCTCCCCATGTGGCCGGGGCAGAACAAGTCCCACCGGGGTATGGTGGCGGTCTTGGGGGGATCCGGCATGTTCGGCGGAGCCCCCTTTCTGTCTGCCATGGGGGCCCTGTGCGGGGGGGCCGGATGGGTGGTCTGCGGGGTTCCCTCCCAGTGGGCTCCCACCTATGGGCACCTGGTGCCCGAGTCCATGGTGCTCCCCCTTCCGTCGGACGGGAGAGGGGATTTGACGTCCGAGGCCTGGGATGTGATCGCCTCCTCCTACGGGGATAGGATCCGGTGTCTCGTCTTGGGGCCCGGCATGGGCCGGGGGGAGGGGGCCTCTTCCCTGGTTCGCCGGGTTCTTTCCTCTTGGGATGGGCCCCTGGTGTTGGATGCGGACGGACTCAGGATCCTGGCTGATACGGGGCTCCCCCGGGAGGCCCGGTGCAGCCTCTGGATAACCCCCCACGAGGGGGAGGCGGCGTGCCTGCTTGGGACCTCCAGCCGGTGGGTGGTGGAGAACCGACGGGATGCAGCAGAGGCCCTGGCCTCTAGGTTCGGCGGCGTGGTCCTCAAGGGCCGGAACTCGGTGGTGATGAGGGGGGAGGCTTTGTCGGTGGTCTGCGCCGGGCACCCGAACCTGTCGGTTCCGGGCTCTGGAGACGTGCTGGCGGGCATTATCGGAGCCTCCATCGCAAGGATGGGGGACGTGGAGGAGGCGGTTTGTCTGGCGGTGATCCTGCACGGGGTTGCCGGGGAGCGGCTGGCCTCCTCGGGAAGGGCGGACGGGATATTGGCCCGGGAGATCGCCCATCAGGCCGCTCTGGTTTTGGGGGGGCTTGGGGATGTATAGGGAGAGGGACAGGCGCCATCGGAGGGTCGCTGACCGGGAGTCGGCCAGGCGGGCCAGGGTTAGGGGGCTCAAGTTCACCCTGCTGGGGTTCCTTTCCGCCCTGGTGGTTCTGGTGGCCATAAAGGTTAAACACCCCGTCATCTCCATCAGGTCCCCCATGATGGTGTTGGGGGCCCTGGTGGCGGGGACACTGATAATGATATCCATTGCGGCGAGGCGGGATTGATATGGGAATCGAGCATCGGTTTGAGGTAAGGGACCTGGCGGACATGGAGCGCCTCGGGAGGGCCATGGCTCATGGACTCTATCCGGGGCTAATGGTCTGTCTTGATGGGGAGCTTGGGGCGGGGAAGACCACCCTGGTTCAGGCCATTGGCAGGGGCCTGGGTATAGGTTTCATGTCCAGCCCGAGCTTCCTGATCGTCAAGGAGTACGATTCAGAGCCTCCCCTGGTTCACGTGGATCTCTACAGGCTTGAGGGACACCAGGTGGATCACCTGGCCCTGTGGGAGTACCTGGACGAGGGAAGGGTGGTGTTGGTGGAGTGGGCCAGCCGAATGGACAGGGGGCCCTACCGGGATAGGTGGGACATGGAGATCTCCATGGGGGACCACCCGGAGAGCCGGTGGATCAAGGCGTCCGCCCTCTCGCCGGATGCCTTGGCCTCCTTGGAGGTGGCGTTGGCCTCCTACCGGGAGGGGAACGATCTGGATGGGGGGCGTAAGGTTGACTAGGTTGTTGCTTTTGGACACCTCCTGCGGGCTCACCTCCGCGGGGGTGGTGGACGCGGGGGGTATCCTTGGGGAGGTCAGGTTGGACTTAGGTAGGCGACAGTCCTCCCTTTTGCCCAACGTGGTGGAGGATCTCCTCAGGCTATTGGACGTCAGCCTTCAGTCCCTGGAGGGGATAGGGGTTGTCGTGGGTCCCGGGGTCTACACGGGGCTCCGGGTGGGGGTGTGTTACGCCGCTGGCCTGGCGGAGGCCTTGGGGGTGGAGGTGTACCCGGTGTCCACCTTGGACGCCATGGCCTTCGAGCCTCCCCTATGGGATGGGCCCACGTGCGCCTTCGTGAGGGCCAAGCGGGGCTTCCTGTACGCCGCCATCTATGATGATCCGTCCTCGGGTCCCTGTTGGGGGCCGTACATGGTGGAGGCGGGGGATCTTATGGGGCGCCTGGCGGGCAGTGGGGTCCGGTTAGTGAGGGGTCCAAGGTGTGAGGAGCTGCGGCTGGAGGGGACCCCCTTCAGGTTTGAGGAGCTTAGATCCCCCTCGATTAGGGGGATGATCCGGTCCGTGGAGGCGGGGCTCTCTTCCCTGGAGTCCCCGGTGGATGTGCGGGTGATGTATCTGAGGGAGCCCGATTTCGGTCCCCCGTCTTGTCATGGCTGATAAGTGGGAGTAGTATATCTTCTATACAGCATTTTGTATTTAGATTATACGCGATTGGGAGGTGGGTAACCTAGGTTCGTTGGCTGTGGTGGGTGTTCGGCGATATCCGTTCTAACAGCTCGAGGAGGGATATGAGGCATGCACCTGATTGACCAGCATCCCATACTGAATTACCGACATGGAAGAAGGGTGAAGTTCACCTTCGACGGTAAGGAGATGGAGGGATATGAGGGGGAGCCGATAGCGGTGGCCCTTCATGCGAACGGGGTTCGTGTATATCGTATAACGCCTGAGATGAAGCGTCCCCGAGGCTTCTTCTGCGCCATAGGCAAGTGCAGCAGTTGCTTCATGGTGGTTAACGGTGTCCCCAACGTGAGGACCTGCGTCACCCCCCTTGAGGAGGGCATGGACGTCAGGACCCAGGTTGGCAAGGGCAAGGTGTCCATTTAAGGGGGCGCGATGGGCATGATGAGCACGGACGTTTTGGTCGTCGGTGGTGGCGCGGCGGGGCTATCCGCCGCGGCGGAGGCCGCCTCTTGCGGTGCCAGGGTAACGGTCTTGGAGAGCGACCTGCAGCTTGGTGGGCAGCTGATAAAGCAGACCCACAAGTTCTTCGGGAGCAAGGACGAGTACGCGGGCACCAGGGGCTACAAGATAGCCGATATCCTTCTCGACGAGATCAGATCCGCCGGAGACAGGGTTGAGGTCCACACCAACGTTACGGTTACCGGCTACTATCCCGAGAATGGCACCATAACCGCCATGAGGGGTGAGGAGGAGTACTTCCGGGTCTCCGCCAAGAAGGTGATAGTGGCCACCGGGGCCCAGGAGAGGCTGATCCCCTTCCCGAACAATGACCTGCCGGGCGTCTACGGGGCCGGGGCGGTCCAGACCCTCATGAACGTCTACGGGGTTGTCCCTGGCAAGAGGGTCCTCATGGTTGGGGCGGGCAACATAGGGCTGATCGTCAGCTATCAGCTCATGCAGGCGGGGGTTCAAGTGGCGGCGGTTGTGGAGGCCATGCCCAAGGTGGGAGGCTACTGGGTGCACGCCGCCAAGATCCGCCGGCTTGGGGTCCCAATATACCTGAGGTACAGCATAAAGGAGGCCCTCGGCAGCCAGGTGGTTGAGGGGGCCATCATCCAGGAAGTGGACGATCGCTGCTCCGGCATCGGCAACGAGAAGGAGATAGATTGCGACATCATCTGTATGGCGGTTGGCCTATCCCCGACCGTGGAGCTGTGCTGGCAGGCGGGGTGCCAGATGAAGTACGTGCCCCATCTGTGCGGTTACGTGCCCCTGCGGGACAGGACCATGAGGACCAGCCACAAGGACATCTGGGTGGCGGGGGACGCGTCCGGCATTGAGGAGGCCAGCGCCGCCATGGTGGAGGGGCGCATAGCGGGCCTGTCCGCCGCCATGAGCCTGGGGTTCAAGGGGGACCCGGGCAAGCTGGACGAGTACTGGAGCAGGCTTGGTCACCTGCGGGCCGGCGAGGTGGGGGAGAAGATCCGGGCCGGCATAAGCCAGGTTATGGTGGACGGTTGGGAGGAGTAGGCCATGACCGATAAGGAGCTTTTGTTCAACAGCGGGATCCTGGTGGAGCATCGGGAGGGGGCGGAGCTTCCCCCCATGGACCTTTGGAAGGGGAAGAAGAACGGGCTGGTGGTGATCGAGTGTCCCCAACGGATACCCTGCAACCCTTGCAACACCAGCTGTCCCACCGGTGCGGTCATTCCGTTCAAGGATATAAACGACGTTCCCAAGATAGATTACTCCAAGTGCACCGGGTGTGCCATGTGTGTGGCCAAGTGCCCGGGGTTGGCCTGCTTCGTGGTGGACCTCACCTGGGGGGATGAGGGCATGGCGTTGATGAAGCTGCCCTATGAGATGTTGCCCCGTCCTGAGAAGGGTGACCGGGTTCAGTGTCTTGACCGGGTGGGTCAGGTGGTCTTCGAGAGCACCGTTGAGGCGGTGACCGAGCCCTGGAAGGACTCCACCCTGGTGGTTCACGTGGGGGTACCGGTTGATCTGGTCGATAAGGTTCGTGCCGTGAGGGTGGTGAAGTGATATGAGCGACGTCATCAGGGCCGGCAACGTGTGCGACAACGAGGAAGTGGAGAACCGGGAGCGGGGCATAGTGATATGCCGCTGTGAGGAGGTCACCCTGGGGGAGATAAGGGACTGGATCGAGCGGGGTTACGACACCTTTGACGAGCTCAAGCGTCTCCTCCGGGTTGGCATGGGCCCCTGTCAGGGGCGGGGCTGCAGGGAGATGATACTGAGGGAGATCTCCAGGATGACCGGCAGGCCGGTGGCGGAGATCCCCGCGGGGACCATCCGTCCGCCGGTTAAGCCCGTAAAGCTTGGCATCCTAGCCTCGGGGGGTCGGGAATGATGGAGTGGAAGGATACCGCTGAAGTCGTCGTGGTTGGTGGTGGGGTCCAGGGGATGTCGGTGGCCTATAACCTGGCCAAGTTCGGCGTCAAGGACGTGGTGGTCCTGGAAAAGGGCTCCATCTGCTCCGGCTCCACCGGCCGTTGCGGTGCCGGCATAAGGGCCCAGTGGGGCACCGAGATGAATTGCCGTCTGGGGCTTGCGTCCCTGAACCTTTTCGAGCAGCTGGAGGAGGAGCTGGGGATGGACGTGGGGCTCAACCAGTGCGGCTACCTCATGGTGGCCTACAAGGAGAGCGAGTTCGAGACCCTCAAGAAGAGCATGGCCCTCCAGAACAGCTTGGGGATAAAGACCCGAGTGGTCAGCAGGGAGGAGGCCCTGGAGATATGCCCGGGCCTCTCGGCGGATGACGCGGTGGGGTTCACCTTCCACGAGCGGGACGGTCACGCGGATCCGTTTCTCACCACCTTCGCCTACCAGGAGGCGGCCAAGCGCCTTGGGGTAACGGTCCACAAGTTCACCGAGGTGACGGGGATAAGGGTCCAGGGGGATCGTATAGCGGGGGTGGAGACCAGCAAGGGGTTCATATCCACCCGGGCTGTGGTCAACTGCGCTGGTCCCTACGCCCAGTTCATCGCCGCCATGGCGGGAGTCAAGATTCCCAACTACTCGGAGCGGCACGAGATCATAATAACCGAGCCGGTGGAGTTCGGTGTCTGCCCTCCCATGCTGATGAGCTTCTCCGGTAACTACTACATCCAGCAGCGTCCCCACGGATCCATAATAGGCGGTTGCAGCCCCGAGGGGCACCCGGAGGACTTCGAGAACCGGGGCACCGCGGACTTCCTAGAGCACATGTCCAGGACCTTCGTCAAGGTACTTCCCAGGACCAAGGGTATCCGGGTTGTCCGCCAGTGGTCTGGCATGTACAACATGACTCCCGACAAGCAGCCGGAGCTGGGAGAGACGGATGTGAAGGGCTTCTACCTGTCCACCGGTTACTCGGGTCACGGGTTCATGTTTGCCCCCATCTCCGGGCAGCTGATAGCGGAGCTCTACACCAAGGGCACCACGTCCATCGATATATCCATGCTCCACTACAAGCGTTTCGAGCGGGGAGAGCTGATCCTGGAACCGGCGGTGGTCTAGGGGATCACTGGTTAAACCCGTCGGGCGTGAGGGGGCATACCCCTCACGCCTTTAATTTGGCTTAACCCTAGCGATGTTTTTTGAATTGTCTGTTTTGAGTAAGTATATTCAATATATAAACGCATTTTTTGCTTGCTAGACCTGGGAGAGGCTGGCATAATTGTGCTGTCAGAGGGCGAACTGGGCGAGGGTTTACATTTCGAGGGAAGGAAGGTGGCGCATTTGGCCAAGAAGTTCTCCGTCCTTGTGAACAAGAAATGGTGCAAGGGGTGCGGACTTTGCATCGGCATATGCCCGAAGAAGGTTTTGGAGCTGGACAGCAGGGTCAAGTGTGAGGCGGCCCGTCAGGACGACTGCATAGGGTGTCACCAGTGCGACAACATCTGCCCGGACTTCGCCATCACCGTGAAGGAGCGTGAGGACAATGCCTAGGGTCGAGTTTTGGCAGGGCAACAAGGCCATCGCCATGGGCGGCATAGCCGCCGGTTGCCGTTTCTACGGTGGCTATCCCATCACCCCCTCCACCGAGGTGGCGGAGGTAATGGCGGAGGAGCTCCCCCTGGTGGGCGGCAAGTTCATCCAGATGGAGGACGAGATCGCCGGAATAGCCGCCGCCATAGGGGCGGCGCTCACTGGCGTCAAGGCCATGACCGCCACCTCTGGCCCGGGCTTCTCCCTCAAGCAGGAGAACCTGGGTTACGCCTACATGGCGGAGATCCCCCTGGTGGTGGTGGACGTCATGCGGGGTGGCCCCTCCACCGGGCTTCCCACCAAGGTCTCCCAGGCGGACGTGATGCAGGCCCGTTGGGGCACCCACGGGGACCACGGCACCATAGCCTACGCTCCCTCCTCAGTCCAGGACAGCTTCGATCTGACCGTTAAGGCCTTCAACATGTCCGAGCGCTTCCGCCAGCCGGTCCTCATAATGACCGACGAGGTGGTGGGGCACATGAGGGAGAAGATCGTAGTCCCCGACTCGGTTGAGACCGTGGATCGCAAGCGCCCCTCCGTCCCCGCGGACCAGTTCGTCCCCTACAAGGCGGATGACGATGACGTGCCCCCCATGGCGGCCTTCGGCGATGGTTACCGTTGGCACGTGACGGGGTTGACCAGCAACGACTGGGGCTTCCCCACCAACAACGCCTCCGACATAGACAAGAAGGCCACCCGCATAATCCGCAAGGTGGACCGGTTCCGGGATGAGATAGTGGAGTACTCCTGCGAGTCCCTGGAGGACGCGGAGGTCCTGGTGGTCTCCTACGGAAGCGTCAGCCGTTCCGCCCTGAGGGCGGTCCGGGAGCTCCGGGCCAAGGGGGTCAAGGTGGGTCACTTCCGGCCCATAACCCTATGGCCCTTCCCTGACAAGGAACTTAGGAGCCTGGCCTCCAACGTAAAGAAGGTCATCGTGCCGGAGCTCAACGCGGGACAGATGGTCCTGGAGGTGGAGAGGGTAATGGGCGGAGTGGCGGAGGTCATATCCAAGACCCTCATAAACGGTGAGCTTTTCAAGCCGGCCCAGATAGCGGCCGCTGTCGAGGAGGTGGCGTAACCATGCCCCGCGAGGACGTTATGAAGTGGCTCCGCAGCCAGTTCATGCCCCACATCTGGTGCCCCGGCTGTGGACACGGTATAGTGATGCATGCCCTTCTTAGGGCCCTCAGCGATCTTCAGAAGGATCCCACCAAGACGGTCATATCCTCCGGGATAGGCTGCTCCAGCCGCCTTCCCGGTTACGTGAACGCCTGCACCCTGCACACCACCCACGGCCGTTCCCTGGCTTTCGCCACCGGAGTTAAGCTGGCCAACCCGGAACTCACGGTCGTCGACGTGATGGGTGACGGGGACTGCTCCGCCATAGGGGGTAACCACTTCATCCACGCCTGCCGCAGGAACATCGGCATAACCGCCATCGTCATGAACAACAACATCTACGGCATGACCGGTGGTCAGGCGTCCCCCACCACCCCCCATGGGGCCTATGCCTCCACCACCCCCTACGGGGCCATAGATCCCGCCTTCGATCTATGCAAGCTGGCCATCGGGGCGGGTGCCACCTACGTGGCCCGGGCCACCATAGCCCAGCCCCAGCTCTGCGAGACCCTCATCAAGAAGGCGATCCAGAACGATGGCTTTTCGGTGGTGGAGATCGTGACCCACTGCCACACCCAGTTCGGCCGGAAGAACAAGAGGAGCCGTCCCCTGGACAACTTCAACTTCTTCAAGGATCACAGTGTGATGAAGGCCAAGGCTGATACCATGTCCCCCGAGGAGCTGGAGGGAAAGATAGTGATCGGTGAGCTCCACAACGTGAAGGGTGAGGAGTACACCCACAGGTATCAGCAGCTCATAGAGCGGGTAAGGGGGTAGCGACACCATGAGCGATCGTTTCGAGATCCGTCTGGCGGGTTCCGGTGGCCAGGGGGTAATTTTGGCAGCGGTCATAGTTGGGGAGGCGGCGTCCCTCATAGAGGAGGGACTCTACGCGGTCCAGACCCAGGCGTACGGTCCCGAGGCCAGGGGAGGTGCATCCAAGTCGGAGGTGGTCATAGCCAGGACCGAGATCGACTACCCCAAGGCATCATCGCCGGATCTTCAGGTTATCCTTACCCAGAAGGCCTGCGATGAGTACTCGGCAGACACCAAGCCGGGGGGGATCGTGATCATCGACGACTTCTTCGTGACCGAGCACCCCAAGGTGGAGGCGGAGATATACCCCCTCCCCATAGTCAGGACCGCCCGAGAGGAGCTGGGCCGGGAGATAGTCACCAACATGGTGGCCCTGGGGGCTGTGGCCCGGGTCCTGGAGGTAAAGGGGCTCATGAAGCCCGAATCCATGAAGCAGGCCATCCTGAACCGGGTCCCCAAGGGTACCGAGGAGCTCAACACCAAGGCCTTCGAGGCAGGATATGGGCTGATGAAGGAGAAGAAGTAACTTAGCCCCTCAGCGTGGGTTATACTAGGCCCGTGGGAACTGCCCACGGGCCTTTTATTTTATCTTAGGCTTGCACATCATCCGCTTGGGGGTTTGGCCTTGTTTAAGGTTGGAGACGTTTTGGACCTGGATATATCCTCCACCGGGAGCTCCGGGGAGGGGGTAGGCAGGATAGGGGACTTCGTGACCTTCGTTCCCGGGGCCCTTTCGGGCGAGAGGGTGAGGGTTTCGCTGGAGACGGTTAAGAGGACCTACGCCAGGTCCAGGCTTCTGGAGGTTCTGTCTCCATCGCCGGACCGCAGGGATCCCCCGTGTCCCCTATTCGGGTGCTGCGGAGGATGCCAGCTTCAGCACGCGGACTATCCCCTTCAACTATCCATGAAGCGGAGGGTGGTCCAGGACGCTATGAGGCGCATCGGGGGCTTTGAGGACCCGCCGGTTGAGCCCTGCGAGATGTCCCCCCTTCAGTGGGGCTACCGGAACAAGGCCATAGTCCCGGTTCGCTCTCAAGGGAGGGGGTGGGGCATGGGGTTCTACCGGCCTTTCTCCCATGAGGTGGTCCCCTTGCGATCCTGTCCTGTCATGTCCGATGAGATCAACCGGGTCATGGGGCTCATAAGGGATTTCCTGGAGCCCCGGATCAGGGGAGGCCTCCTATCCCCCTATCGAGAGGGGGATAGGCCCTCTGGGTCGCTGAGGGAGGTGGTGGTGAGGCACGGGATGCGAACCGGGGAGCTGTTGGTTAGCCTGGTGATGAGGCAGGATCCCAGGGGTAGGCTCCTCTCGGACCTGGAGGGGCTGTTCCGCCTGCTGGAGGGCTTGGGCGTGGTGGGCCTTTCGGTGTTCCGCAACCGAAGGGACGCCAACTTCGTTTGGGACGGGGACTTCGCCTGGGGGATCGGAAGGGACCGGATGTGGGAGGTCCTAGGGGGTATGCGTCTCTCCTACGACGTGACGTCCTTCTTTCAGGTGAACACCCACCAGGCGGAGCGGATGTTTCAGCACGTGGTGGACCTTTTGGATGAGACTGGGGCCCGGGATGTGTTGGAGCTCTACTCCGGGGTGGGAAGCCTCACCGGCATGATCGCCGCCGGTGGGCGTCGGGTGGTGGCGGTGGAGGAGTGGCCCAGTGCCGTTGAGGGGCTCAGGGAGAACCTGCAGGTCAATGGGATCCATGGGGTTACGCCCCTTTTGGGGGCCGCCGAGGATGTGTTGGGGGACCTGGGGGGTGACTTCCAGGCGGTGGTGTTGGATCCTCCCAGGGGAGGTTGTCATCCGGAGGTTATCCGGGCCATGGTGGATGCGGCGGTGCCCCACGTGATCTACGTGTCGTGCAACCCCGCTACGTTGGCCAGGGATCTTATGCTTCTGAGCCAGGGGGGCTACGTCCTCCGGCGGGTGAGGCCCTTTGACATGTTCCCCCAGACGTGTCATGTTGAGTGCGTAACATTGATGTCAAGGGTTAAGAAATAAAGAACTAAAAAGCTTGTAAATAAAGGGTTTCCAAACATTTAGCTTTTTTACAGGCCACTCTGCCGGATGTGGCAATGTCAGGAAACCCTTATTTTTGTTGCTTGAGGGAACATATCAACCGTCCCGAAAATTAATAGTTGAGTTACCAGATTAGATAACGGCCATTTTTTTGAGGGTCGAGTAAACAGGATAGATAAAAATATTGCGCCTAATAATTTTTCAAAGTGCGCATAAGTGAAATCACAAAAATAGCTGAATTAATGACAGTTATTCAGTTATTTTAATATTAAGCAGAAACAAGATAGATGCATCAATCACTCGGAAACTATAATTATCGCTGCGAAATAGCAATAATTATAAAATAATATTGCATTATCGTTATAAATTTGCTATAATTAAACCATGGAGGAGTATTTATGAGTTCAATTGGTGATTATTTAAGATTGTTGCGGACGAAACGAAATCTAAGTTTAAATGATGTGTTTAACAGTACAGGAATAACAACTACCCGTTTAAATCGTATTGAACTTGGGCAGGTTAACGAACCTTCTCCTTTGGTGCTTAAGAAACTATCTGAACTTTATCAGGTTGACCTGATAAAGTTATATAAAATGGCAGGATACCTGGAAGATAAGGACATTGGAGAGAGAGTAGTTCCCTTCTCCAACTATGAGATTCTTGATAACGAAGAATGTGAATATATACAGAATACTATTGATTTTTTTATCAGAAAAAATCATAGGTAGATTGAGGTGTACACTATGAAATACAGATTAGGTGAACTGTTCTGCGGCCCCGGAGGACTCGCTTATGGTGCAATAAATGCCCGCAGTGCTGACGGAAAACATTTTATAGTCCATGAATGGGCTAATGACTATGATAAGGATACCTGCGAAACATACCGTTATAATATTTGCCCAGACAGGCCAGAATCGGTTTACCATGAAGATATACGCAAATTGAATATGGATAAATTAACACCGATTGATGCTTTGGCATTCGGCTTTCCATGCAATGATTTTAGCGTAGTTGGTGAGCAGAAAGGAATTAACGGAGTTTTCGGACCGTTATATTCTTATGGCGTAAAAGCTTTGAAAAAATTTCAGCCTATGTGGTTTCTTGCGGAAAATGTAGGGGGGCTTCGCAATGCAAACGATGGAAAAGCTTTTGCAAAAATATTGGATGAATTGAAAGAGACAGGATATGTAATTACGCCTCATTTATATAAATTTGAGCAGTATGGTATACCACAGGCGCGGCACCGTATTATCATTGTAGGTATTCGAAATGACATAAATGTAACTTTTAAAGTACCATCTCCGGCCCCTTATGCAAATATAGACAATACATGCCGTACCGCACTGGAAGTGCCTCCAATACCTGCGGACGCTCCTAATAATGAGAGAACAAAACAATCTAAGACGGTGATACAAAGGCTTCTTCATATTAAGCCGGGTGAAAATGCTTTTACTGCAGATTTGCCTCCTGAGCTTCAGCTAAAAGTAAAAGGCGCAAAAATTAGCCAGATTTATAAGAGATTGGATCCTGGCAAGCCAGCTTATACTGTTACTGGAAGCGGAGGGGGAGGAACGCATATATATCATTGGTCAGAGCCAAGAGCTTTAACAAACAGAGAAAGAGCCCGACTCCAAACTTTCCCGGATACGTTTGTTTTCATGGGATCAAAAGAGAGTGTCCGAAAACAGATAGGAATGGCAGTACCTTGTCAAGGTGCAAAGATTATTTTTGAAGCTATTCTTAATTGCTTTGCTGGTATAGAGTACGAAAGTATAGAACCGAATATCAACGAATGAGAAGGTGTATTTTAATGTTTAATATACCATTAATAAATCAAACGTTAATTGAACCAATATCAAGAGGAGCAGAGGAACTGTTGATTGTTTCAGGATATGCAACACCTACTATGGCTTCATGGCATATGACAAGAATTAAAGAATTGAGTATGCCATTAATCGGAATAAAGCTTATAGTAGGTATGACCAACTATGACGGGTTAACTAAAGATGTTCATGAAGGTTTTAAACAGTTGGTATATACTCAATCAAATACTGCTTTATCTAAGTTTCAATGCCAATATATTTGCCAAGGGCCTCCTGTACATAGCAAATTGTATATTTGGATGAAAAATGGTGAGCCTGTTGAAGCTTATACAGGTTCTGCGAATTATACACAGGCTGGATTCAGTTTGGGAAGACGTGAATATATTGTTCCCTGCAATGCATATGATGCTTTTTCTTATTTTTGTTCAGTAGAGCGGGATTCTATATATTGTACTCATTCGGAAGTAGAGGAAAACATTATATTACAACCAATTAATCCAGTTCTTGAAGCTGAAAACGGACATGTTCAGATTGTGAAAGGACAAGGTGTGGAACATGTAAAATTATCGCTTCTTGCCAGAGACGGTGAAACTGGCAGAAGATCAGGATTGAACTGGGGACAGCGTGAAGGGCGAGAACCCAATCAAGCATATATTCCTTTGCCTGCAGAGATAGCACGTTCAGGTTTTTTCCCGCTTCAGAAACGACATTTCTCAGTTATTACTGATGACAATAAGCATTTGATTTTGCGTGTTGAACAGCAAAATGACAAAGCAATTACAACACCAATGAATAATTCCCTTTTGGGGGAATATTTCAGAAACAGAATAGGTGTTGCGAATGGTGCGTTTGTACATAGTCATGACTTAGAGCGTTATGGAAGAACAGATGTTGATTTTTATAAACTAGATGATGAACATTTCTATATGGATTTTTCTGTGTAAAAAAATATCTGCCAAGAATTAGTATTAATGAAAAAAGATAGTTTATCTGTAAAGGAGAAAACTATTTTAATAATGATGGTGTTAGAAATATGGATAATCATACAAAAGAAATAAGAAGTTACAATATGTCGAGGATAAGAAGTAAAAATAATAAGCCTGAAGAACTCGTAAGGAAATATTTATTCAGTAAAGGGTTTCGTTACAGAAAAAACGTTAAGGCTCTTCCGGGTTGTCCTGATATTGTTTTGCCAAAGTATAAAACAGTCATTTTTATTAACGGGTGCTTTTGGCATATGCATGAAGGTTGCCCGTTTTTTGTCTGGCCAAAATCAAATGAAGAGTATTGGACAAAAAAGTTAATACGGAACAAAGAAAGAGATTATGAAAACCAAGAAAAGCTTAAGCAGATGGGATGGAAAGTAATTATTGTATGGGAGTGTGAATTAAAAAAAGAAAGATTAGACTCAAGTTTACGTATGTTATGCAATCGTATTAAAGATATTACAGTCCACTCCCCTGAGGTGGATAATTGATTAATTGTAAATACGAAGTGGATGTTGCTAATTTAGAGTAGTATTTAATAAAGGAGGACTTCTATTTATGGTAAGTAATAATATCATAAAATCAGATGAGATTGACCTTTCGATTATTGATGATAGGGAAAAAGCAGAAATTGTTTGTTTGTATTTTTCGAGATTGCATAGCAACGATGAGAGATATAAAGGAAAATGGTCAAAAACTCTTGATGCTGTAGCTAAAAGGTATGGATTTAAGTTCACTTTATTAAAAAATGATAAAGATACATATGACAAAATGTTTGATAATGGGCGCAGGGGGTGGCAATATGAATCGTTAGAAAAAAGAGGAAAGCTTTTTCAAGATGTGTACGATAAATATTCTACAATGCCAATAGAAGAACATGAAAAGTTGGTCAACAGGATTCTTGAAGAAGTTAACAATGAATTATATACCTTTTATAGCATAAAAACTAAAAATCCGCAGCAAGTCAATGCTATTCTGAATAGACAGTCTGCTATAGAAATAGATGGATTGAACATACTTAAAGATAATTTATCAATCGGTCAGCTTGTTTTCATTGTGTTGGGAGGAGATAAAGGAAGAGCAGAGGTAACATGGGAAACAGGCTTGATAGGAATTGGAGAAATAGTACAGGCGCCCTATGATGAAGGCTATGAAGAAAGAAACTATAAAATAAAGATTGATGTTAAAGTTTTGCTGGATAAACCAATAAAAAGAGAAGATTTAAAACCTTATGGTGATACTTATGATATCATTGGAATTGGACCAATTACTAAATGGGAACCAAATCAAGCTATTTCCCAAATTCCAGAGAGAAAAGCTATTGCATTAATGCGTGCTATGTTAGAATTATGTCCACAAATTGATGAGGATTTATCTTCAGTAATTGATCCAAAATTGATGGCACGCGTAAAGGGAGCCATTGTTAAACTCGTGCCCAGGGAAGTCGAATTTGGTGAAGCTATAGAGCAACCTGATTCCTTGTTGGATGAGAATAATTTTTCAGATACTATTTTTTGCAATTTTTATGAACCAAATATTGATACTATTCTGAATGAGTTTACGTTGCCCGCAAAGCCAATTATAAGCGTAAAAAATTTTATAAATGCAAATAAACACATCATAATGACTGGCCCTCCGGGAACTGGTAAAACAACCCTTGCAGAAAGATTTTGTCAAGAGGCTGTAAGGATAAATTATATAAGCGGCTATATGATGACCACAGCTATAGCAGATTGGAGTACTTTTGATACAATTGGAGGCTATATGCCTGATAAAAATGGTTCATTATCGTTTGTTGAAGGTGTTTTTCTAAAAAGCATCCGCGAAAACAAATGGCTAATAATTGATGAAATAAATCGTGCAGAAGTAGATAAAGCATTCGGACATTTTTTTACTGTTCTTTCTGGAAGAGATATAGAACTTCAGTATAAGGTGCCATTGGCCGGCAGTAAAGAAGAGAAAAATATTTCAATAAGGCATTCTGATTCACTAGAAAGTTTCTATGATGCTCGTACTGCCACTTATTTTATTGGACAGAATTGGCGAATAATTGCTACCATGAACACTTACGACAAGAATAGTTTGTTCATGCTTTCGTATGCATTTATGCGTCGTTTTGCATTTGTACATATACCAGCACCAACATACAATGAATTTGAACAGCTTATATATGATAGATTATCTGAGCATCCTGAACTTGCATCAAAGCTATTATCGATAGTAAAAGTTTCTCCTAAAAAAATGGGAGCGGCGGTAATTTTGGATATAATTGCATATCTGCAAGCATCAGATTTCAAAAATCTTGTGAATGGCATTTGTTCCTTAATTATTCCGCAGTATGAAGGCATATCATTTGCCGAAATAAAAAAGCTATATAAAGAGTTTGCAAAAGTTCTTAACTCAGAAGAAAAAGAATCATTAGAAAACTATATATGTGAGTTTTTTGACATTAATAAGAATGATCTGATGAAAGTGAAATTTGATGATTTTGATGAAGAAGATAATGCAGAGTAGGAGAAATTCATATGATTTATGAATCGGACTGCTGGAACAAAAGTATACACAATCAAATATCACAATTTACCAGTAAAATGCTTTGGCGTTTTATTCAAAATAATGCGAAAGAAAATGAAGCAGAAGAAACTGTGATAAAATTAACTGGCCTTTCAAAGAAGGATATCAGGCTTCTTGCGGATATACGTTTATTATTATCTAAAGATATAAAGCATTTAATAGAAAATATTGCACCCAAAATTATAAATAGATTGTCTAAAGATTCAATTAATATTATTGTACGTGATAGAAACCAGGTTAGAGGTAAAATTGACTGGCAGAAAACAATCAGCGTAAGAGCAGTTGCTGGGAATGATATTAGTTTGTTTGTGTATACAAAGATGTCACAAATATATGACCTTCCTGAAAATAGACTTTTTTTATTTTTAATAAAACAAGTTTTTGATAAAGCACGTCTATTTGCAGGGGATCTATTATCAAACTTAACATGGTATGCCGAAGAGGGGACTGACGACAGATGGATTAAGAAAGTAGCTATTATTGCGTCACAAACTTCAAGAATTCTTAGAAATCCATTTGTCTCAAAAATTGGGATTATGTATGAGATTAATGATAGAATAATTGAAGCAACAAAGCATTCTCGGCATAGCCATTATAGAGAGCTTGCAGAAATAGCTGAAAGATTCATCTTTTCTCAGAAAAAACCTATTGAATTTCTTAAGAAAGAATTGGACGGAAATATACTTGAACCATTGAACAAGGATACTTTATATGAAATTGCAGTACTATTTAAAACAATATTGGCATCAATTGAATTGGGATGGACTGAAAAATCAATTGGCCTTATAGGCGGAAGCAATCCAACTGCAAGTATCCTTACTAATGGAGATATTGAGTTAAGGATTTTTTTCAGAAATTACCTCGTGCAATGTCTGAAAACAGTCAATATGGCAAAATTATGTTGGAATACGGACTCAGTGAAAAACTTCGAAGACCAGATATAATACTAGAATTAACTCGTGGACTTGAGAAGAAATTCATAATAATTGAAGTTAAGCGCTCTCAAAGAAGAAGTTATTTGGTGGATGGTACATACAAATTGCTGGGATATTTAAAAGACTTTTCCGGAGTAATTAAAGAACATACTTCAATTTCTGGCGTTCTTGTAGGCTGGGATGGTATTTTGCACCATACATGTAAGGATAATGAGGAGGTTTATTTGTTAAACTGGCACAATTATGAAGAAGGGATAAAGCAAGTATTAGCCGGTATTATGCAACAGTTTGAAGTTAAGCAAGAAAATTAGGTATTTAGTATTATAAAAATGTTTACACAGAACAGCCAGTGTTACAAATATGATGAAATATCTCAGCAGTACGTGAATTGTTACTTGATTTAGTCGTTGTTTTGGAGGTGCGGTATGGCAAGTGTCAGCTCGTTCAGAGATGTTATTGCAAACATGTATTATAATGAAATCTTTGACGAATTGTCCGAGTATATTGAGGACAACCCGGATAAGCTTGAATCCAATTCATACCATGTGCAATCACCAGATGAAGCAGCATTATCCGATTTTGACATCATAATGATAGACATAACCGACTCACCAGGTAACAGTATTTTATTTGATGTAATTGTTTCCGCTGAAGTTGAAATAGCAGAAACAGTGCGAAGGAATCGCGAGACTGACGGTATAGAACAATGGTTCCGTATCTCCTGCAGAGCTGACCTTGATGACGGAATTCAGAATTTTCAAATCAAGTCAGTTTCAATATACAATAAGTACAGGGAGAACAAATTAGGCCGACTGTCTGAGTATTTAGTGCCAATTATAGAAAAGGAACAGTTTGACGATGTTGCTACTGAGTTTCTAAGTGAATTTTGCCCGGAAGCATTAAGTACTCCTATGCCCATTCCAGTAGATGAAGTAGTGAAAAGAATGGGGCTTAAGGTTGAGGAAATCCAGCTTACAAAGCATTTCACTATATTCGGTCTGGGTCAGGAAGAACGGTGAGTGGGCCATAATACACCGCTGTAGGGTGTGCGGCAAGCTTAGCTCCAACCGGATAGCGGCGGATGACAATCCGCTGAAGCTCATGTCCCTGGCCATGAGGCCTTTGGGGCAACCTCCGTTCCCTTTGGAGCACATTGAGGAATTGACCGACATGATGGGGGGAGAGGGGCGTCTGATTCGTTGATCTTTAATCGTTGTCTTGTTGACAGATTCCGTTAAACTCGGTAGAATGCCCCTCGTTGGGTGGTTAGTTCAGGGGTAGAACGCCTCCTTGACGCGGAGGAGGTCAGAGGTTCGAATCCTCTACCACCCACCATTTTTAAAGCCTTCGAGCAGATGCCGCCCAACGGGCGGCATCTGTCGTATGGGGCCCCTGAACTGTGATGCCCAGGAGCCCCAGCTGTGGTATACTGACCGTTGTCCTTTCAATCATTACTGGGGATGGGCTGGAAAGGGGTTGTGTTGATTGAAATCCGAGATAGTCTCGCAGGAGAAGAACACATTGGTGATCAAGGCGGTGGTGGACGCGGAGACCTTCTCCAAGACCGTATCCAACGCCGTGAGGGAGCTTTCCAACAAGGTCAACATTAAGGGCTTCCGGAAGGGGCACGTGCCCCGGAAGACCCTGGAGATGTTCCTCGGCAAGGGGGCCATATACGATGAGGCGGTGGAGAAGCTACTCCCCAAGCTCATGGGGGATATAATCCAGGAGTACGATCTGACCCTCATGGAAGACCCGAAAGTCAAGCTCGGTCAGGTGCAGGATGGGTCTGCCCTGGAGGTGGAGTTCACCTTCTCCCTTAGGCCCGAGGTCAAGTTCCCGGAGCTCTCCTCCGTGACCGCCAAGCGGCCGGTCTTCAAGGTTACCGATGAGATGGTGGAGGAGGAGATCCGTCGGATACTGGAGGCCAACGCCACCCACGAGCCGGTCACCGAGGATAGGCCCATCACCTCCGAGGACGTGGTGGAGGTCCTCTACAGCTCCTGGATCCTGGATGGGGAGGACCTGGGGGAGAAGCTTGAGGACTCCCAGGTTTCCAAGATCGAGCTCTTCAACCCCTCCATAAGGACCGACATCGTGGATGCCCTGGTGGGCAAGTCCGTTGGGGACGACGTGTCGGTTGACATCCAGGTGGACCCTGCCTACAACAACCCCAAGGTGGCTGGCAAGATGGTTCGCTACGCCATGTCCGTCCGGGGGATCCTCAAGGTTGTGGTGCCGGAGCTGACGGATCAGATGGCGGAGAAGGTCTCCCAAGGGGAGTGCAAGACCGCCGAGGAGCTCCGTTCCGCCATAAGGGAGGCCATGGAGAAGAGCTTTGAGCGTCGGGCCCAGGAGGCGGTGAGGGAGTCCGCCCTGGAGGAGCTCTGTGCCGCCTGCCAGGTGGACATACCGGAGGACATGCTCCAGCGGGAGAGGGATCACATGCTGGTCCACGAGAAGCAGCGGGTCACCCAGCAGCTCAAGAAGGAGTGGGACCAGTACCTGAAGGAGATGGAAACCGATGAGGCCGCTTTCGCCGCTAAGATGGAGGAGAGGGCCCGGGAGATCATCAAGCGGGAGCTGGTGCTCTGGACCCTGGCGGACAGGGAGGGCATAGATGTCTCCCCCGAGGACCTGGATGGGGAGATAAGGAAGATGTCCATGAGTGTTGGGGTCGACGAGTCCAAGTTCCGCTCCTTTCTGGCGTCCAACCGGCAGAGGCTGGACGAGATGGTGAGCTCCATAAGGAAGCGCAAAACCATGGATTGGCTCGTGTCCGCCGTCAAGGTGGAGAACTTCGACACCGATGCCAAGGCGGACGCCTAAGCGGGAGGTGGATTGATGAGCCACGGGACCATGTCGTATCTGATCCCCTACGTCATCGAACAGACCGGTCGGGGAGAGCGGTCCTACGACATATACAGTCGGCTCCTCAAGGACCGGATAATATTCATCGGTCAGGAGATAGACGATCACCTGTCCAATCTGGTGGTAGCCCAGCTCCTGTTCCTGGAGAGCGAGGACCCGGATAAGGACGTGTTCGTCTACATAAACAGCCCCGGCGGGGTGGTGACCGCTGGGCTGGCCATCTACGACACCATGCAGTACGTCAAGTGCCCCGTGTCCACCATATGCGTGGGTCAGGCGGCCAGCATGGCGGCGGTGCTCCTGTCCGCGGGGGAGAAGGGGAAAAGGATCTGCCTTCCCCACTCCAGGATAATGATCCATCAGCCCCTTGGCGGGGCCCAGGGTCAGGCGTCCGACATAGAGATCCAGGCCAAGGAGATCCTCAGGATGAAGGAGATCCTGAACTCCATCCTGTCCAATCACACCGGGCAGCCCATGGATAGGATCGCCAAGGACACCGATCGGGATTTCTTCATGTCCGCCGAGGAGGCCATGGCGTACGGCATAGTGGACAAGGTCATCGACCGGCGCTGAAACGCAGATCCCAGCCTGGCTGATCGGATCGTTCGGAGGGGGTCCTCGGGCCCTCTCCTTTTGTTGTAATATGTGTTAGGATTTAGCCTTGGCGACCGCACCTGGCGTATATCCAGGGTGGCCGAACAGTAGATTCTAGACGAAGATCGTAGAGGTGAAGATATGTTCAAGGACAACGACGACCTGGGCGGCAAGAGGAGGAGGGTTCGCTGCTCCTTCTGTGGCAAGGGACAGGATGAGGTGGCGAAGCTCATAGCCGGCCCCGGGGTTTACATATGCAACGAATGCGTCAACCTTTGCAACACCATCCTGAGCGACGAGAGCCTGTCTGCGGGGCAGGGGATAGGCGCTAAGCCCAGCCTTTCGGGGCTGGACCAGGTCCCAAGGCCCGATGAGATGAAGGCCTTCCTGGACCAGTACGTGATAGGCCAGGATCAGGCCAAGAAGGTCCTGTCCGTGGCGGTCTACAACCATTACCGACGGATAACCGCTGGCCCCAGCGATGACCAGGTGGAGCTGCCGAAGAGCAACGTCCTGTTGGTGGGACCCACCGGGTCCGGCAAGACCCTTCTAGCCCAGACCTTGGCCCGGCTGCTCAAGGTGCCCTTCGCCATAGCGGACGCCACCACCCTGACCGAGGCGGGGTACGTGGGGGAGGACGTGGAGAACATCCTGGTGAGGCTGTTGCAGGCGGCGGACTACGACGTCAAGGCGGCGGAGCGGGGGATAATCTACATCGACGAGATCGACAAGATATCCCGCAAGTCCGAGTCCCCCTCGATAACCCGGGACGTGTCCGGCGAGGGGGTCCAGCAGGCGTTGCTCCGGATCCTTGAGGGGACCGTGTCCAACGTGCCCCCCAAGGGGGGCCGTAAGCATCCCAACCAGGACTTCATCCAGGTGGACACCAAGAACATCCTGTTCATATGCGGCGGCGCCTTCGACGGCTTGGAGCCCATAATAGCCCGGAGGACCAGGAAGAAGGTCATAGGCTTCGGGGGCGACATAGCCTCCGCCAAGGACCTTGAGAAGAGGAACTCCCTCTATCGGGAGCTGGTGGCGGATGACTTCATAACCTACGGGTTCATCCCTGAGTTCGTTGGCAGGCTCCCGGTCATAGTCCCCCTGGACTCCCTGGACGAGGAGGCGCTGGTCCGGATACTCCAAGAGCCCAAGAACGCCCTGGTGAGGCAGTACCAGAGGATCTTCGAGATGGACCGGGTCAACCTGGAGTTCACCCCCGAGGCCATCCGGGCCATCGCCCGGAAGGCCATGGAGCGCAAGACCGGCGCTCGGGCCCTCAGGTCCATAATGGAGGGCATAATGCTGGACCTCATGTATGAGATGCCCTCCAAGGCGTCCCAGGTGGGCAGGGTGGTGATCGGGGAGGACGTGGTCAACGGCCAGGGGGCCCCGGTCTTCTACCCCAGGGACGATCAGGAGGTGGCCTGATGGGGAACATGGAGGGGGATATCCCTAGCCTCACCCTTCCGGTCCTCCCGGTCCGGGACATGGTCATATTCCCCGGCGTGGTGGTACCCCTGTTCGTGGGGAGGCCCAAGTCCCTTAAGGCCATAGACTTGGCGATGGACCAGGATCGCAAGATCCTGGTGGTCTCCCAGAGGGACCTTCGGGTGGAGGACCCCGGGGATGAGGACCTCTTCCGGGTCGGCACTGTGTGCACGGTGTTGCAGATGCTCAAGGTTCCGGACGGCACCCTGAAGGTGCTGATCCAGGGGGATGAGGCGGTGGACGTGGAGGAGTTCGAGTTCTCCAAGGACCTCATATCCGCCGTCTGCCGGGATCGGGACTACCTGGAGGATGAGGACCAGGAGACGGAGCCCCTGAGGCGCTCCGTGTTGGAGCAGTTTGAGCGGTACGTTGGGCTTCACCCCAAGGTGCCGTCCGAGGTTTTCGCCCCCCTGGCGGAGGAGAGTAGCCAGCGGGTGGCGGATCTGGTGGCCTCCCATTTGGTGGTGGGGGTTGCGGAGAAGCAGCAGCTCCTGGAGGCCAGGTCACTGAACCAGCGCCTCCGGGAGGAGCTGAAGCTGCTCATAAGGGAGAACGACCTCCTGGAGATGGAGCACAGCATCCAGGAGAGGGTCCGCCGGGAGATGGAGCGGGGCCATCGGGAGTACTACCTTAGGGAGCAGCTGAAGGCAATACAGGAGGAGCTGGGATCCTCGGATGGCGTGGGGGAGATAGACGAGTACCGGGCCAGGATAGAAAAGTCCAAGATGCCCAAGGAGGCCAAGGAGAAGGCCCGGTACGAGCTGGATAGGCTCTCCAAGATGCCCTCCACATCGGCAGAGGCGGCGGTCTGCAGGACCTACCTGGACTGGCTCATATCCCTCCCTTGGGCCAATCAGACCAAGGATAGGCTCGAGATAGGCCTTGCCCAGCAGGTGCTGGACGAGGACCACTATGGCCTCAAGGAAGTGAAGGACCGGATAGTGGAGTTCCTGGCGGTCCGTAAGCTTGCGGGCAACGACGTGAGGGCCCAGGTGCTCTGCTTTGTGGGTCCCCCTGGGGTTGGGAAGACCTCCCTGGCCAGATCCATAGCCAGGGCCCTGAACCGCAAGTTCGTCAACATGTCCCTCGGAGGGGTCAGGGACGAGGCGGAGATCCGAGGGCATAGGCGGACCTACGTGGGGGCCCTGCCGGGGAGGATCATACAGAAGATGCGGGTGGCGGGGGTCAAGAACCCGGTGATGCTACTGGACGAGATAGACAAGATAGGAGCCGACTTCAGGGGGGATCCCTCCGCGGCGTTGCTGGAGGTGCTGGATCCGGAGCAGAACCATGCCTTCTCGGACCACTTCCTCGAGGTCCCCTTCGACCTGAGCCGGGTCATGTTCATAACCACCGCCAACAGCCACCACACGATCCCCAAACCCTTGCTGGACAGGATGGAGCTCATAAGCATCCCGGGCTACGTGGCGGAGGAGAAGGTCCACATCGCATCCCGGCACCTTTGGCCCCGGATAGTCCGGGAGAACGGCCTATCGGACATGGGCCTGAAGCTCAGCAAGGGTACCCTGGAGAGGATAATCTCCGACTACACCCGGGAGGCGGGGGTCAGGAACCTGGATCGGCAGCTTTCCAAGATAGCCCGCAAGGTGGCCTGCGCCCGGGTGGCGGCGGAGGAGTCGGGGGCCAGCTTTGAGGCCCCCAGGATAACCACCGCCTCGCTGGTCAAGTACCTTGGAGCCCCCAAGGGGTACGACACGGTTATCCCCCAGGGGAGCGCCGTGGGGGCCGTGGTGGGCCTGGCTTGGACCGAGACTGGGGGGGACGTTCTGCTCCTGGAGGCGGCCGCCATGGCCGGCAAGGGGAAGGTGTCCTTCACCGGCAACCTGGGTGACATAATGCAGGAGTCCGTCCAGGCGGCGGTGGGCTTCCTTAGGTCCCACGCCCAGGAACTCCGCATGGACCACGTCAAGTGGGACGAGATGGACCTCCACGTCCACGTCCCAGAGGGGGCAACCCCCAAGGACGGTCCCTCCGCTGGAGTGGGGCTGGCGGTGGCCATATGTTCTGCCATCCTTAAGGTCCCGGTTAGGACCGACATGGCGGTCACCGGGGAGATAACCCTCCGGGGAGCGGTGTTGCCCGTGGGGGGCATCCGGGAGAAGTGTCTGGCAGCCAAGCGGAACCGCATCCGGGAGATGATCCTGCCCTTCGCCAACCGGGCGGATGTGGAGGACATGCCCGATTGGGCCCGAAAGGGGCTCACGTTCCATTTCATATCCTCCGCGGAGGAGGCGTTTCGCTTGCTCATAAAGGGTGACGGTTGATGCTCTGGCGGGCCCAGCTGATCGCCTGCGCCTACCGTTACGATCAGGTGCCGCCTCACCATCTGCCCGAGGTGGTGATGGTGGGGCGCTCCAACGTGGGCAAGTCGAGCCTTATAAACGCCATGATAGGCCAGAGGTTGGCCAAGGTGAGCAAGACCCCTGGCAAGACCAGGAGTGTCAACTTCTTTGAGGTCCAAGGGGATCCTCCCTTCGTCCTGGTGGACCTGCCGGGATACGGTTTCGCCGCCCGGAGTGGGGGAGAGCTGGAGCTCTGGCGGAGGCTGATCGAACGCTATTTCAGATCCTCCCGGGTCAGCCTGGTCCTCCAGCTGGTGGACTTCAGGCACGGTTTTCTAAAGAACGACAGGCAGATGGAGGAGTACCTGGCGGGGCTCCAGATCCCGGTGGGGGTGGTGTTCACAAAGCTGGACAAGGTGAGTGGTTCCCGACGCAAGTCCGCCCTGGATGCTTACGTCAAGGAGGGCTTCCGGTGTTCCATCGGGCCATTCCTGGTATCGTCGGAGACCAAGGAGGGGCTGGGGGACCTCAAGTCCGGGCTGTCCCTATGGCTCAAGGAAGGTTCCGTGCCCCGTGAGGGGCTTTGATCCCTTTTATAGAGATCGATACACAACGTTGCAAGGGGAGGCGGTTTCATGAAGGACATCTCTTTAGGCAAGAGCTACGACCCGGTCCCCATAGAGGACGGCTGGTACGGGCGGTGGATAGGGGCGGACCTGTTCAAGGCGGACCCAGAGTCCCCCAAGCCCAAGTTCGGAGTGGTGATACCTCCCCCCAACGTGACCGGTTCCCTCCATATGGGGCACGCGCTCAACAACACCCTTCAGGACATAATATGCCGCTACAAGCGGATGAGGGGCCATGAGGTCCTTTGGCTTCCCGGTACGGACCATGCGGGCATAGCCACCCAGAACGTGGTGGAGCGTCACCTGGCCTCCCAGGGCATATCCCGCCATGACCTGGGTAGGGAGGCCTTCGTGGAGAAGGTCTGGGAGTGGAAGGAGCAGTACGGTAGCCGGATAATAGGACAGCTGAAGAAGCTGGGGGCCTCCTGTGACTGGTCCAGGGAGAGGTTCACCATGGACGAGGGGCTATCCCGGGCGGTCAGGAAGGTCTTCGTGGAACTGTACAAGAAGGACCTCATCTACCGGGGCAAGTACCTCATAAACTGGTGCCCCCGGTGCAGGACTGCCTTGTCGGATCTGGAGGTGGAGCACCAGGAGAGGGACGGCAACCTCTACAAGGTGGCCTATCGCTTCGCCGATGGGGACGGGGAGCTCCACGTGATGACCACCCGGCCGGAGACCATCCTGGGGGACGTGGCCATAGCGGTCCACCCGAGGGACGAGAGGAACAGGCACCTGATAGGCCGCAAGGTGGTGGTTCCCCTGGTTGGGCGGGTCATCCCGGTCATAGAGGACAACATGGTGGACCCGGACTTCGGCACCGGTTGCGTCAAGATAACCCCCGCTCATGACCACAACGACTTCCTGGTGGGACAGAGACACGGTCTTGAGGCCATACAGGTCATAGACGACCAGGGGCTCATGACCCAGGAGGCCCTGGAGTTCGCCGGGCTCGACAGGTTCGAGGCCCGCAAGAGGGCGGTGGAGGCCCTTCGGGAGCGGGGTAACCTGGTGGAGGTGGTGGAGCACAGCCACTCGGTGGGACACTGCTACCGGTGTCAGACCGTGGTTGAACCCTACCTGTCGGAGCAGTGGTTCGTCCGGGCCAAGCCTCTGGCGGAGGTGGGGGTGAGGGCGGTCCGGGAGGGGAAGATAAAGTGGATCCCCGAGAGCTGGGTTAACGTCTACTACCAGTGGATGGAGAACATCCGGGACTGGTGCATATCCCGGCAGCTCTGGTGGGGACACCGGATACCCGCCTGGTACTGTTCCTGTGGACATGTGATCGTTGACGAGGTGGACCCCACCCACTGCCCCGAGTGCGGCTCCTCCAACCTGGTGCAGGATGAGGACGTTTTGGACACCTGGTTCTCCAGCGCCCTCTGGCCCTTCTCCACCATGGGCTGGCCCGAGGACACCAAGGAGCTAAGGAGCTTCTACCCCACGGGGCTTCTGGTAACCGGTTTCGACATCATATTCTTCTGGGTTGCCAGGATGATAATGATGGGGCTGGAGTTCATGGGGGATGTGCCGTTCCATCACGTGTACATCCACGCCCTGGTCAGGGATGAGAGGGGACAGAAGATGAGCAAGTCCAAGGGGAACGTGATCGATCCCCTGGACCTGATAGAGAAGTACGGGGCGGATGCGTTGAGGATGACCTTGGCGGCCTTGACCGTTCAGGGGAGGGACATATGCCTGTCCGCCTCCAGGGTTGAGACCTACCGCTTCTTCCTCAACAAGCTGTGGAACGCCAGCCGCTTCGCCCTCATGAACCTGGATGGAGTGGATCCGGGCTCGCCGATTGACCTCAAGAACCTGCGCATCCACGACCGGTGGATTCTGCGGAGGCTTGACCAGGTGAAGGCCCAGTTGGCGGACCTGCTGGACGGGTACTTCTTCGGCGAGTCCGCCAGGCTACTCTACGATTTCACCTGGTCCGAGCTGTGCGACTGGTACCTGGAGATGGCGAAGCCGGCCCTCCGGGGGGACGAAGGGGAGCCTAGGCGATCGGCCACCCAGAGGGTCCTCCTGGAGGTCTTCCGGGACCTTCTCAGGATGATGCATCCCTTCATCCCCTTCGTAACCGAGGAGCTGTGGCATCACTTCCCCTTCGGTGGCGGGTTCATAGTGAACGCCGGATGGCCCGATGGGACCTCTCCCCGATTTGACCAAAAGGACGCGGAGGCCATGGAGTCCATCCAGGAGATCATCCGGAGCATGAGGAACCTGAGGGCCGAGGCCTCGGTGCCGCCCCAGAAGGAGATCGAGCGGTTCATCCTGAGGGTCCGGAGCCCGGAGATCGAGGCGTCGCTGGCGGATAACCAGGACCTGGTGCGGCTTCTTACCCGATGCGGGAAGCTGGAGATGATCCCTGCGGATGCCCAATCCCCCGCCAAGAGTCTTGCCAGCGTCTTGAGGGACGTGGACGTTTTCCTGCCGGTGGAGGGCCTATGGGACATCGAGGCGGAGATACGGCGACTGTCTGAGGAGAAGAAGAAGGTGGAGGCAGAGCTGGAGAGATCCCTGGCCAAGCTGGGCAACCGATCCTTCGTGGAGCGGGCCCCCGCCGAGGTGGTGGAGAAGGAGAGGGCCTCGGTGGAGGAGAAGAGAGCCCGACTCGAGAGGATAAGGGAGAACATAGAGAGCCTGAGCCGATGATCCCCTGGGACCGGTTCGAGGAGGAGCTCTCCAGCCTGGCCAGTCCGGGAATAAGGCCCGGCCTTTCCAGACTGGCCAGGTTGCTGGACCTACTGGGGAACCCCCAGCGGAGGTTCCCCTCTATACTGGTGGTGGGTACCAACGGCAAGGGATCAACCTGCTCTGCCCTGTCCTCCTGCCTGTCCGCCGGGGGCTACCGGGTTGGGTTGTACACCAGCCCGCACCTTGAGAGTCCCGGAGAGAGGCTGAGGATAGGGGGGGAGCAGATCTCCTGCCATGAACTCTGGCCCAGGCTCGAGAGGGTGGCCCATGTGATCCAGGGGGATCCGAGGCTTTCTTCGGATCGTCCGTCCTACTTTGAGATCCTTACCGCCGTGGCCTTCTCCTACCTGGCGGACGCCTCCATCCACTTGGCGGTGATTGAGGCCGGGATGGGGGGGCGGTTGGATGCCACCAACACCCTGGGCATGGTGGAGTGTGTGGTCTGTGCCCCCATAGGTTTGGACCATCGGGAATACCTGGGGTCCACGGTTCGCCACGTGGCGGCAGAGAAGATGGCGGTCATAAGGCCCGGGAAGCCGGCGGTCTTCGCCGGGGACCCGGGGGGCGATGGTCTGGAGGAGATGTTCCTCGAGAGATGCGCCAAGGTAGGTGCCAAGCCGGTGATCCACTCAAGGGAATGTCGGGTAGAGCTACTCCAGATGTCCCTCGGTGGTTGCCGTTTCCGCCGCACCAGGGGCTCAGTAGAGGAGGAGCTGTTCATCCCCTTAGCGGGGCTTCACCAGCCTTACAACGGATCCCTGGCCCTTACCGCCCTGGAGGAGATATCGGACCGGTTCCCCCTGTCCAGGTCCGCCATGGTGGAGGGGCTATCGAAGGTTACCTGGCCCGGTCGGATGGAGTGGATCCCCTTGGATGGTTCCCGGGGAGTGATCCTGGACGGGGCCCACAACCCCCACGGCATGAGGGTCCTGGTGGATAGCCTCAAGAGGATCCAGAACCCGGAGGGAACCGCGGTGGTCTTCGCCGCCATGGGGGACAAGGATCTAGAGGGCACTTTGGGGATACTGGGGGAGCTTAAATCGCCCCTTTTCGTCACCACCGTCCCCGGCCTTGCCCGGTCCGCCACGGTGGAGGTCCTATCTTCCCTGGCGTCCAAACTGGGAATCCCCTTGGCGGGTTCCAATCCGGACCCCATGGAGGCGGTGAAGATGGCGCTGGATGTCGGCCCCACGGTGGTGGTTTGTGGCAGCCTCTTCCTGGTGGGGCACGTGAGAGGGAGGATTAGGGGAAGTTGATCACCCAAAGGGAAGATCTGGTGGCGGGGCATCGGGTGATGAGGATAGAGGAGGACGGCTCCTTCCGGGGCTGTCTTCTGCTGGATGGCCCACTGGTCGACGGGGGATCCGGGATCTCACTGGACCTTGGAGCGTTGGAGGGGTTGATAGGAGATGGATGGAGCTCCATCGCATCCCCTCGGCAGGTTCACGGGGATCGGATCCTTGCCTTCCATCATGATCTTCCGATGGATCCCGCTCCGGAGGCGGATGGGGTTATGATCTCCTGTCGGGGAGCGGTGGGGGCGATGAGGTACGCGGACTGCGTCCCGGTGCTCCTGGGAGTAAGGAGCGAGCCCTTGATCGTGGGGCTCCACTCGGGCTACTCCGGCACGGTGTTGGGGATTTGCGAGAGGGCGTTGGATGCCATGGAGGGGACGGTTACGGATTGGGGCTCCGTCTGGGCGTGGGTGGGTCCTTCCGTGTGTGGTGGCTGCTACAGCCGGAGGGTCCATGACCCCGCCACGGCGCGAGGCATGAGGGAGCTCCATTCGTCCCGCTGGAGGGTGGAGGGGGACCTGGTCTACTTCGACATAAAGGGAGCCGTGGTGGACCAGCTCAGGTCAAGGATCCCCGCTCCCAACGTGATGGTCAGCCCCCTATGCACCTTCGAGGATCCGAGCCTCCCATCCTTTCGGAGGGACCGGACAGCTAGGCGGATGGCCCTCCTTTTCGGTTTGCCTAAGGTTTAGGGAGGCCACTTTGGGCTTCATTTACGGGAGAATTAGAGCAGATGGAGGAGCTTTAGATATCTGCTTGATGGGGAGTGATCCAGTTGTCTGTTAGGGTAGGGGTAATAGGGGTTGGTCACCTGGGGTACCATCATGCCCGGATATATTCCGAGATCCTGGGGGCCACCCTGGTGGGGGTGGTGGACTCCAACGAGGACAGGGCCCAGTATGTGGGTGACACCATGGGGGTTCCCCACTTCTCGGATTTCGTTCAGTTTCTGGATACCGTGAGGCCCCATGCGGTGAGCGTGGCGGTGCCCACCAGTCTTCACTATCAGGTGGCCAGCGAGGCCCTCAAGAGGGGGATCCATGTGCTGGTGGAGAAGCCGGTGACCACCAAGGTGGAGGAGGCGGAGACGCTGCTCAAGATTGCGGCGGAGAGGGACCTGGTCTTGCAGGTGGGACACGTTGAGCGGTTCAACAGCGCGGTGCAGTACGTTAGGAGCATGATTGACTCCCCGCTTCTCATCCAGTCCAGGCGGATGGGGCCCTTCTCCCCCAGGATCAGCGACGTTGGGGTAGTGTTGGACCTCATGATCCACGACATAGATATCATCCTCTCCATGGTGAACTCCGACATAGACCGCATATCCGCCACCGGCTCGGTGGTCAGGTCCGATCACGAGGATATCGCCTGTGCTCAGATAACCTTCAAGAACGGGACCATCGCCCACGTGGTGGTCAGCCGGGTGTCGGAGAAGAGGATCCGGCAGATGGACATCATGGAGAGGGAGAGGTACATCGTGGTGGACTTCGAGTCCCAGGACGTGTCTATAAACCGGTGCATCAAGGGCGGCTCCGGCCTCGTCGAGGTGGTGGAGCACCCGGTCTACCCCAAGAAGGAGCCCCTCAAGATGGAGCTCCAGCACTTCGTGGACTGTGTGAAGGAGGGCAAGGAGCCCCTGGTGGGCATCCGGGACGGCAAGAGGGCTCTCGAGGTGTGCGTCAAGGTCCTTAGGCAGATAGAGCAGGATGCGGTGGGGATCAAGGCCCATACCGCTTGATATCCCCTGGATATCTTGGGTACTCATATTTTAATCCACACGGAAGAGCTGGGGCCCCCTCCAGCTCTTCCTGCTTGATGCCGAACCGTTATGATAGGATAGAGGCCGAGAAGGGGGTGTTAACCATGTTGATCAGGATGCCCCGGAGGAAGTCCGTCACGCTTAAGAATGTCCTCCTGGTGATCATCGTGGCATTGGCCGCCCTCATAGCGGTGATGTCCGCGGTGATCTTCACGTTGCCTCCCAAGGCCTTCCGGGACAACGTGATACTGAGGCTCATATACGAGAAACACACCAAGGCGGTGCACTGGTTCAGGAAATGAGGTGCTGTCTTTGTCGTTCTTGAGGGATGTTAGCGTTTTGAACCGTCAGGCCCTCCTGGGGCTGGTCTTCTTCCTGCTGGCCCTCCCGGTGGCCAGGGCGGTGGTCAACATATACCGGGGAAGGTGGCCCGGGGGGCCGGCGGTCCTCTTCTACCTCAGGATGTTGCTGGGTTTCCTCCTGGCGGGGGCGATCACCCTCACCTTCTACTCCTTCGTGGGGAAAGAGATCCTGCCATGAGGAGGTGGGTGGCGGTAGCGGCGGGGGTCATCATATGGGTCCTCTTGCTATGTTTGGGGGTGGGTGCCCAGGAGATGCCCAAGGCGGATCGGCGGGCATCGGAAGTCATTTTCATGATGGCTTACCGGGACCTGCTGGGCCGCAGGTATTGGAGCTCCCTGGCCAACATATCCGGTGCGCTGAAGAAGGACACGTACTTCGTGGACCTCTACTTCCTCCGGTCTGTGGTCCAGAGGAGGATGGGCAACCTGGACGACGCCGCCGCATCCTTAAGGAGCTACCTGGAGGTTAGGAGGAACGACTACCGGGGCAAGTCGATCCTCCGATCCCTGGAGGACGAGATCAGGTCTTTGAGACTGGCCCTTCGACCCAAGGCGTCCATGCTGTCCGCCACGTTCGTGGACGCCCGGGATGGCAGCGTTCTTCCCAAATTGGACAGGACCTTTATCCTGGGCATGGGGGGGGCTGGGAAGGTGAGCTCCCTGGGGGACAAGCTCTTCCTGGTGGACAGCCTGGGGGACCGGGTAGTGATCTACCGGGGAGGCAAGAGGCTGGCGTCCCTGGCCATCAAGTCTCCGGTGGCGGTGGTGCCGCTGGACTACCTCAATTGGGTGGTCCTCTCCTCCGATGGTGGGGCCTTTAGGGTGGAGGAGAACCAGTACAGCGGCGCCATATCCCAATGGCCGTACTTCAAACACGATGGGCACATCTCAGATGGGGTGGCTCTCTCCGATGGGGCCTTCGCAGTCACGGACCGGATATCCGGGAGCCTGCTGATCCTATCATCCGGGGGCCGGGTAATGGGGCAATGGCGGCCCAAGGGATCCGGGAGGTTGCCCGAGCTGGTGGCGGTGGACTCCCTGGGGAGCCGCCTGGCGGTGGCGGACCGGGGGCGCGGGATGGTCTACGTGCTGGACTGGACGGGGGGATCCTCCTTCAAGGAGGTGGCCAACGTCCGGGTCAATGGCGTCAGGGACCTAACTTGGAACCACGAGGGGGGGCTCTTCGTGGTGGCCGAGGGCGGGGCCCTGTTCAAGGTGGGTCCCCTCTGGGATGGGACCGTTACGCTGGATACGGTGGCCAGGGGGCTCAAGGATCCGTGGACCGTATGCACCTACCAGGGGGGCATCATGCTGCTAGACCAGGGAGGGCGTCAGCCCCTCTGGGGCGGCCTGATCTACAACGATGGGGCGGTCAACGGCCTTTTCGGGGTTATGGACATGGCCATAGATGAGGGGGATGTTTACAGCCTCACCATGACGTCCCGGCTCTCCCCCTTTTTCGCCTCCATAGGGGACAGGTTCCCGGTGGTCAGGGGGGTTTGGCAGAACAAGCTGGCGCTGGTGTCGGTGAGCGGCAGCAGGAGGCTGATCCCGGAGCCCCAGGTGGTGGCCTTGGAGAGCCCCGACGGGGATCCATCCCGTCTGTGGCGGGATATACGCGCCAGGGAGGAGAAGGGGATGTCCTTGCCTCAGGTCCTTCTCCTCAACTCGAACGTCCGGTTGGGGCGAAGGGACCAGGAGAGGTTGCTGGCCTACTGTCTGATGAACGGCCTCAGGCTGGATGTGGCTGCCATAGGTGTCCCATCGTCGCCGGAGCTGGACGCGGTGAGGCGCCTTACCGGAGGAAGCTTGTATTTCCGGGCAAAGCCCGCACTGACTCCCCTGGACGGGGTGGAGTGGACCTTCCGGATGCCATTGCCCAAGGTGGACGTGCCGCTGGGCAACGTGTCGGACTCCCTGGTATCCCTCTTCGTGGACGCGGAGGACTATAGCTTCAGGGAGTGGATGCCCTTCTTCCCCGCCGCCTTCCGCTAGGGCCGTTTTTGAAAGATTCAGTCGTGCTTCCCGGGGCTAATCCGGGGTTTTAGGGTATATCATGGGAGATGCGGAATTAAACTGTCCGGGGAGGCGTTTGCTTTGAACAGGCTCGTGGATGCGGCTTTGTCGGGGGATCACAGGGCCATAGCCAGGTTGATAAGCTTGGTGGAGAGTGGTGCTCCTCTGGCCGATGGGGTAATGAGGGCCATATACCCCAAGACCGGCAGGGCACACGTCATAGGGATCACCGGTAGCCCCGGGGCGGGGAAGAGCACGCTGGTGGACAAGCTGATAGGGCAGTTCCTAGACGCGGGCAAGAGCGTGGGGGTCATAGCGGTGGACCCCTCCAGCCCCTTCTCCGGGGGGGCCATCCTGGGGGATAGGCTCAGGATGCAGGGGCATGCGGTCAGCGATAAGGTTTTCATAAGGAGCATGGGCAGCCGTGGATCCCTTGGGGGGGTCAGCGGTGCCACCGGTGAGGCGGCGCTCATATTGGACGCGTGCGGCAAGGACGTGGTGATCATAGAGACCGTAGGGGTTGGCCAGTCAGAGGTGGACATCGTCAAGCTGGCGGACACGGTCTGTCTGGTCCTGGTCCCCGGCATGGGGGATGACGTTCAGATAATGAAGGCGGGGATAATGGAGATCGCCGACGTGTTCATAGTCAACAAGGCGGATAGGGATGGGGCCGACAAGGTGGTGGCGGACGTCAGGATGATGTTGGACATCTCCCCCCGGGTGGATTGGCGGCCGCCGGTGGTGAAGACCTGTGCGGAGCGGGGGGAGGGCGTAGGGGATGCGGTGAAGGCCATCGATTCCCACTGGTATCACCTGATGAGCAGTCAAGAGGGGCGCCAGCGGCGCATATCCCGGATAGAGTCTCAGGTGGAGGGAATCCTTAGAAGGGAGATCGCCGCCATGGTCAACCGGGTGTGGGAGGACAGGAAAGATCATGGGGTGCTGGAGGAACTCCTGGAGAGGCGGACGGACCCCTACAGCCTCGCGGAGGAGATCCTCGATCAGGTCCTTTCTCCCTCCCGTTGAGCGTCAGATCACTTAACGTTGTGCGAAGGGGCGGCTTTTGGCTGCCCATTTTTTATGGCATAATCCCCATGATGTGGTCTTGAAGCTTAGATAGCCCTTCCTTGAGGCTGAAGAGGAGGATAACTTGGAGATGAAGATAGCCATAGGTTCCGACCATGCGGGTTTCGTTCTAAAGGAGCACCTGATCGGTTTTGTTCGATCCAAGGGTTACCAGGTACTTGATATGGGGACTTGCTCTGCCGAGGCCCGGGTGGACTTCCCCGACTGGGGGATCAAGGTGGCGGAGGCGGTGTCCCGGGGTGAGGTGGATCGGGGAATATTGGTCTGCGGAAGCGGAATAGGCATGTCCATCGTGGCCAACAAGGTGCCCGGGGTCTATGCGGCCCTCTGCAGGGACACCACCGAGGCCAGGCTCTCTCGGGAGCACAACGACTCCAACGTGTTGGCCATAGGGGGACGCCTGGTGGGGCCCGATCTGGCGGCGGAGATGGTGGACACCTGGCTGTCCACCCAGTTCCTGGGGGGCCGATACGAGGCCAGGAACCAGAAGATAAGGGACTACGAGAGGTCGGTATACAAGGAGGAGGCCATGGGCCAAGTCCGGGCCAACGGGAGGCTCGTGGTGGTCAGTCATCCGTTGATCCAGCACAAGCTGGGGATCATAAGGGACAAGAACACCTCTTCCAAGGACTTTAGGGAGCTGGTGCAGGAGATCGCGGGCCTCATGGTCTACGAGATAACCCGGGATCTTTCGTTGGAGGAGATTGACGTCTGCACCCCCCTTGGTCCCACCAAGGCCTTCACCCTGGCGGGCAAGAAGATGGCGGTGGTGCCGGTGCTCCGGGCGGGGCTTGGCATGGTGGAGGGCATCTTGAGGCTGATCCCCAACGCCAAGGTGGGACATGTGGGACTCTACAGGGATCCCAACACTCTGGAGCCGGTGGAGTACTACTGCAAGTTGCCCGGGGACATAGAGGATCGGGACGTCTACATTGTGGACCCCATGCTGGCCACCGGCGGGTCCGCCGCGGCGGCCATAGACCTGGTCAAGCGAAAGGGGGCCAAGCGGATATCCCTGGTGGCCCTGATAGCCGCCCCCGAGGGTGTCGCCCGGGTCAAGAGCAGCCACCCGGAGGTGGACATATACACCGCCGCCCTGGACAGCCACCTGAACGACCACGGCTACATAGTCCCCGGGCTTGGCGACGCGGGGGACAGGCTCTTTGGGACCAGATAGTTACAACCCATGGGAGGTGACATTTGGAGCCACCTGCTGAGGGCCCTGGGGGCCATGTTGGGGGCCTTCGTGGCGGTTCCCCTCTCCATGGCACTGGCCAGGCGATTCCGCCTTCTGGACGTTCCCGGGGGCAGGAAGCAGCACAGCTCGGTGACCCCCCGGGGGGCTGGGATAGTGTTGTGGATGGGGCTTTTGTTGATCTTCCTGCTCTTCGGGGATGAGGGGCGCTTTGTCCCCTTCGTTGCCACCGGTGCCACGGTGGTCTTCCTTGTGGGCTACCTGGACGACATGAGCTCCCTGTCCCCATCGGTGAGGTTCCTGGTTCATCTGGCCGCCTCGTACGGGGCCATATATCCCTTGGACTTGCCCCTACTGCACCGGATTGCCTCGGTGATCTGGATAACCGGGCTGACCAACGCGTTCAACCTGGTGGATGGGATGGACGGCCTGTGCCTCTCCATGGCGCTTATCACCATGGGCTTCTGTGCGGTGACCTTCGGTCCCTTCCCGTGGGCCCTCACCGCTGGGCTGGTGCTGGGTGTCATGCTCTGGAACTTCCCCAAAGCCAAGACATTCCTGGGGGATGGAGGAAGCACTCTCCTGGGGTATCTTTGCGGGGCGCTCATCCTATGGAACGCGTGGGAACCCATGGCATCCATGGGCATATTGAGACTCATGTTGGTGCTTTTCCTACTAGGGGGGCTCCCTGTCCTGGACACCCTGGTTGTCATGACCGGCAGGATCATTAAGAGGAGGTCACCGTTTCTTCCCGATAGGACCCATGGGCATCACAGGCTTCTCGATAGGGGAATTAGAAAGGAGAAGGTGCTGGCGATTCTGGCTGCTTTCCACTGTCTGCTGCTCTTGGCAGGGGTCAAGGCTCTTGGTTCCTGGGGAGGTTGATTTGATTGATTAGGGCCATTGTCTGGAGGAGATATTATTGGATAGGCTGAAGGTGGTTTGCGTTGTAGGCACCAGGCCCGAGGCCATAAAGATGGCCCCGGTGGTGATCGCATTGAGGGAGAGGGGGAGCTTCGACGTGGTGCTCCTGGCCACGGGACAGCACTCCCAGATGCTGTACCAGGCCCTGGCCCCCTTCCAGCTCACCCCTCACGCGGACCTGGGCATAATGCGGGAGAGGCAGTCCCTGGATTACGTCACCTCCGCGGTCCTTCAGGGGGTGGGGGACTTCCTGGACGATTGCCGCCCCGCCGCGGTGCTGGTCCACGGGGACACCACCACCACCATGGCGTCCGCCCTGGCGGCCTTCTATCGGGACGTGCCGGTTGGTCATGTGGAGGCGGGGCTCCGGAGCGGCGATATGAGGCGACCATTCCCGGAGGAGATGAACCGGGTTTTCACCGATCGGATATCGTCCCTTCACTTCGCACCCACCGAAGGTGCCCGGCGGAACCTTGTAGCGGACGGCATCCGGGAGGGGAGCATCTTGGTGACGGGCAACACGGTCATAGATGCTCTCCTTTGGATGAGGGATCACGTGTCCTCCCCCTCAAAGGCCATAGGGGCTGTAGGGGACGGTCCCTTCATACTGGTTACCGCCCATCGGAGGGAGTCCTGGGGGGCCCCCTTGAGGGAGATAGCCCTGTCGGTGAGGGACCTGTTGGGCGTCAGGAGGGATCTGAAGGCCCTTATCCCCATGCACCGCAACCCGGACGTTAGGTCTGTCTGGATGGAGATATTGGGAGGGGAGGACCGGGCGGTTCTGTGTGATCCCTTGGACTACCCGGACTTCGTGTGGGCCATGGACCGGTGCCTCTTCATCCTTAGCGACAGCGGAGGGGTTCAGGAGGAGGCCTCGGGGCTTCGCAAGCGGGTGCTCATATTGAGGGACGTGACCGAGAGGCCCGAGGTTTTGGACAGCGGTTACGGTTTCCTGGTGGGCACCTCCAGGGATAGGATCGTGTCCACCGCTATGAGGGTCCTCAACGGGGAGCTTCCCGCCCCAGCAGTGGCCTCGCCGTTCGGTGACGGACGGGCCTCGGCCCGGATAGCGGAAGCCCTTGAGTCGTATTTGATCGATAGGCGTAAGAACTAGATCGGTTTGGAGGTTTTTTGATGAGTAGCGTGGATTTGGTTTCGGAGGGTAAGAAGGAGAGGCTTGTAATAAGGGGAGGGGAGCCTCTTAAAGGGGTCCTCACCGCTCAGGGTGCCAAGAACGCGGCGTTGCCGATAATGGCCTCCGCCCTCCTCTTGAGGGGCGGTAGGCTCACCATAGAGCGTGTACCCGATCTTCAGGACATCCACACCATGATGGATCTCCTGGATCACCTGGGTGTAAAGGTGGAGATGAAGGATCACCGGATGACATTGGACGTTCCGGAGGAGATCTCATGGGAGACCCCCGCCTCGCTGGTCAGGAAGATGAGGGCCTCCTCCCTGGTCTTGGGACCCTTGGTGGCCCGATGCGGCAGGGCGGTGTTGCCCCTGCCGGGGGGATGTGCCATAGGCAGCCGTCCCATAGACTTTCATGTTAAGGGGCTCGCCAAGATGGGCACCTCCTTCGAGCTCGTTCAGGGGGCCTTTCACGGCCGCACGTCGGGTCTCAAGCCCGCCAGGATATACCTGGACTTCCCATCCGTGGGGGCCACCGAGAACCTTATGATGGCCGCCTCCCTGGTTGAGGGGGAGACCATCCTGGAGAACGCCGCCCGGGAGCCCGAGGTGGTAAACCTGGCGGAAACCTTGAGGGCCATGGGGGTGGAGATAGAGGGCGAGGGTTCCGGCACCATAAAGATAAGGGGGGCAAAGGAGCTCAAGGACGCCCACGTGAGCGTGATCCCCGACAGGATAGAGGCCAGCACCTATCTCCTGGCGGGGGTGATAACCGGGGGGAAGGTGACCGTCCGCCAGATCGTTCCGGAACACATAGAGGCCCTGTGTTCCAAGTTGGAGGAGGCGGGCATATCGGTGGAGATAAAGGGAGATGACGTCACCGTGTATCCCAGTGGGAGGTATCGGGGGGTGTCGCTGAAGACCCTTCCCTATCCCGGCTTCCCAACGGACCTTCAGCCCCAGATAATGGCCGCCATGTGCTTGGCGGAGGGAACCAGCGTCATTCATGAGAGCGTGTTCGAGTCCCGTTTCCTACATGTGAGCGAGTTCAAGCGAATGGGAGCTCAGGTGGATCTGCAGGGCAACACCGCCATCGTTACCGGGGTATCCAAGCTGGTTGGTGCGGAGGTTCATGCGTCGGACCTACGGGCGGGGGCTGCCCTAGTTCTGATGGGACTGGCGGCGGAGGATGAGACGGTGGTGTGCGATCTGGAGCACATCTGGCGGGGTTACGAGGGAATAGTGGAGAAGCTGAGGGCCCTGGGTGGCAAGGTGATAGTGACCCGGGGGGAGTGACGCCCCGGTGGTTTTGGGTTAGCTGGCTTTGTGGGGGAGGGATGACCTGAATGTCTTGGATGGACGAGGTGCCGAGGAGATACCTGAGCTCCGTAGAACCCTATAGGCCCGGTAAGCCCATGGAGGAGATAACCAGAACCTACGGGCTTACGGAGGTTGTAAGGTTGTGTTCCAACGAGAACCCCTGGCCCCTTCCGCAGGCGGTGATGGAGGCCATAGCGGCCGCCAAGGATGGGATCAACAGGTACCCGGATCCGGAGGCTTACAACCTCAAGAGGGCCATAGCCAGGCATTTGGGGGTATCCCCCCTCGAGGTGGCGGTGGGAGGGGGCACCGAGGGGGTCCTATGCACCCTTTTCCAGTCGATCCTGGAGGAGGGGGATCACATCATTGTCCCCAGCCCCACCTACCCGGTCTACAAGCTGACCGCATCCGCCGCCGGTGGGGTGTGCGATCCGGTGCCGCTTTTGGAGGACTTCTCCCTGCCGGTGGATGGGGTGCTCCAGATGTGCGGTCCCAGGACCAAGGCAGTGGTGCTGTGCAACCCCAACAACCCCACGGGCAACATAGTGCCAGGCAAGGACCTCCTGAACCTGGCGGTCCGCCTGGAGGAGAGACACGTCCTCCTGATAGTGGATGAGGCCTACGCGGAGTACGTGACGGACCCCCGCTACGTGTGCGGGGCGGACCTGTTCAGGCAGGCCAGCAACGTGGTGATATTGAGGACCTTCTCCAAGATATACGGCCTTGCGGGCCTCCGGATTGGGTATGCCATAGGGCCCAAGGTGATAATCGAGGCCTTCGGTAAGGTTCGGAGGGTTTTCTCGGTCAACTCAGTTGGTCAGAGGGCAGCACTGGCCGCATTGGGGTGTGGAGACCACGTAGCCAAGGTGAGGGACATGACCATAGCGGAGAGGCGGAGGGTTCACAAGGCCCTCTCAGGCCTTGGGATCAGGGTTCACGACACCCACGCCAACTTCCTGTTGCTTGAGGTTCCAAGGGCGGAGGAGACCTACGAGGGGCTTCTGCTTAACGGGGTCATCGTTCGCCTAGGGGAGGATCTAGGGCTTAAAGGCACCCTCCGGGTCACCATAGGGCTTCCGGAGGAGAACGACAGGTTTCTATCCGAGCTGGACCGGGTGCTCAGGCGGATTGGGAGGTAACTTAGGGTGGCAGAGGACAACAGGCCCCTTCATGCGGTCTTCGCCTTCGTGGGCCCCGCTGGCACGGGCAAGAGCCAGCGGGCCCAGATGGTGGCGGCCAACCTGGGGGCGGAGTACATCATAGACGATGGCCTGGTGGTGAGACGAGGTCAGATAGTCTGTGGCAGGAGCGCCAAGACGGAGAGGAACCAGGTCAAGGCCATAAGACGGGCCATGTTCGAGTTCGAGGATCATCGGCTCGCGGTGGCATCCTTCTTTGCCCAGATCCCCCCCACGGGGATAATGATAATCGCCACCTCCGATGGGATGGCCATGAAGATAGCCTCCAGGCTTGGGTTGAGCCGTCCTCAAAGGATCGTTAGGATCGAGGAGGTTTCCACCCCGGAGGAGATAGCCAAGGCCAAGAGGGAACGCCGAGGCAAGGGGCAGCACGTTATCCCCGTGTCTCACGTTCAGGTGAGGCGGGACTTCGCCGGCAAGCTGGTTGGGCGGCTGAAGGTTCTTTGGCGGTCCCAGGGGGAGTCCTACGAGGGGGAAAAGACCATAGTTCGTCCTCCCTTTAACTTCATCGGCGCCCTACACATAGAGCCCCAGGCTGTGGGTCAGATGATAACCCACATAGCCCTTCTCACCCCCCAGGTATCCAAGGTATGTCAGGTTCGGGTCAAGCCCGGCGACGATGACCGCATATCGGTTGTCCTGGATCTTGGGTTGACTCCAGGTGGGAGGACTTTCCTTGAGGTCATCTCCCAGGTGAAGCGCAGAGTAATACTGGGCGTTCGCTACTTCACCGGAATAGAGATATCCCAGTTCGATATCAACGTCAGCGAGGTGTTTTTTTGAAAATGGATATACCGTCGTTGGGGGAACCGTTGAGTCTTGAGGATCGGTCCCTAATGTTGGAACAGATCCGCAACAGAGCCCTATCCTGTGAACGGTGTGGTCTGTGTTCCTCCAGGACCAACGTAGTTTTTGGCGAGGGGGTGCTGGAGGGGGGCCTTATGTTTGTAGGTGAGGGGCCAGGGGCGGATGAGGATCAGCAGGGGGTCCCCTTCGTGGGCAGGGCTGGTCAGCTTTTGACCCAGATCCTGTCCGCTGCGGGCATATCGAGGGATCAGGTCTACATAACCAACGTGGTCAAGTGCAGGCCCCCGGGGAATAGGGTCCCCACATACGAGGAGATGATGGCCTGCGATCAGTTCCTTCAGGCCCAGATCCTCCTGGTCCGCCCCAGGCTACTGGTCCTGCTGGGTAGCACCCCAACGAAGTGGATACTCAAAACCCAGGAGGCCATATCGAAGCTGAGGGGGCAGTGGTTTCAGTGGAGGGGAATGGAGGTTATGCCCATGTTCCACCCCAGCTACCTCCTGAGGAACCCCTCCAACAAGGTGGGCAGTCCCAAGCATCTCACCTGGGAGGACATCCAGGAGGTAAAGCGTCGCTGGGATTCCGTAAGGGGGTGATGGGTTGGGTCTCTCGCTTTCGGAGGATATGATGGACCGGGTCCCCTCCCACGTGGGGATCATAATGGACGGCAACGGCCGGTGGGCCCAGGAGAGGGGACTTCCCAGGATAATGGGTCACCATGCGGGGGTCAAGAAGGTGGAGGTGGCGGTGAGGGCCGCAAAGGATCTGGGCATAAGGTACCTTTCCCTGTACGCCTTCTCCTCCGAGAACTGGAAGAGGGGCAGGGGAGAGGTGGGGGGGCTCATGGGCCTCTTCCGCTACTACATCAAGATGAAGGTTCGGCAGTTAAGGGAGGAGGGAGGGCGTCTTCTCTTCGCCGGCAGTGCCGATGGGCTACCCGATGACGTGAGGGAGATAATGGCCTACGGGGAGCAGGAGACCCGTCACTGCTCGGACATAACCCTGGTGGTGTGCCTCAACTACGGGGGCAGGAGGGAGATCCTGGATGCGGTGGGCAAAGCCGTGAGAGATGGGGTGCAGGATCTGGACGAGGAGACCTTCCGACGGTTCCTCTACCTTCCGGACCTGCCGGATCCGGACCTGATCATCAGGACCGGTGGTGAGATGAGGATAAGCAACTTCTGGCTCTTCCAGTGTGCTTACAGTGAGCTGTACTTCTCCCCCAAGTACTGGCCCGACTTCGATCGGGATGACCTGGTGGAAGCGGTGATGGACTACGTCAGGAGGGATAGGCGTTATGGAGGTGTCAAGGTTTAAGGGTAACTTCACTGGCAACCTGGCGCTCAGGAGCGTAAGCAGCGTGGTCCTGGTGTCCGTGGTTCTGTCATCCCTCTACGTGGGGGGCTGGTATTGGCGCCTGGTGGCCTCCGCGGTGGCCATGGTCTCCCTGTGGGAGTTTTACGTGTTGCTCTCCTCCAGGTACTCCATGTCCAGGGGGATGGGGTTGCTGGCGGGGCTAACCATGTTGTGGGCCGCCTCGGTGGGGCTCAGCCTCTCCTCCATCCTGGCGGTCATATCCCTTCTTGCCTTCATGGTCCTTTTCGTCGAGGTGCTGAGGCGGCAGAACACGGGGCAGAGCGATGCCCTGGCCAACATAGGTGGCACCCTGGCGGGGGTGGCGTACGTGGTGCTGCCCTGGTGTTTCCTGATATTGCTGAGGGAGCACACCTGGGGGCGCCTCTTCGTGCTCACCATCTTCCTCTGCACCTGGTTCTGCGACGTTACCGCCTATTTCGTGGGCAGCATATGGGGAAGGTACAGCCTTTGCGACAAGGTGAGCGCCAAGAAGACCTGGGAGGGCTTCGGGGGCGGCGTATTGGGCAGCGTCTTCGCCTCGTCCCTGGTGGCGCTTATCTTCGAGTTCCCCCCCTTGCCGCTACTTCTCTTGGGCCTTCTGTGCGGCTTCGCGGGGCAGTTGGGGGATCTGGGTGAGTCGGTGCTCAAGCGAGAGGCGGGGGTCAAGGACAGCGGATCCCTGATCCCCGGGCACGGGGGTTTCCTGGACCGGTTCGACAGCATTCTGGTCAACTCCTCCCTGGCGTTCATAATCTTTGAGGTTCTGGGGAGATAGTCCAGTGAGCGGGCCTTTGAGGATCGGGATAGTGGGGGCCACCGGGAGCGTGGGCAGCTCCTTCGTCAGCGTATGCTCCCTCTTCCCAGACAGGTTCAAGGTGGTGGCGGTGGCGTCGGGTAGCAACTGGGGCAAGCTCTCGTCCCTGGCGGCGGAGCTTGGCTGCTCAGCCGCGTGCCTGGTGAAGGGGATCGGATCCGGCGGTGCATTTCAGGGACGCACCTACTGGGGGATAGGGGGCCTGCTGGACATGATCCGCAACGAGGAGGTGGACCACTGGGCGTTCCTGGCCTCCGGCACGGACTGCATACCCCATTTCGAGCTGGCGGTCAGGATGGGCATCCCGGTATCCATAGCCAACAAGGAGAGCCTGGTGGTGGCGGGTCCCTGGATACTCCCCCTGGCCAAGGAGAGGGATCAGATAAGGCCCGTTGACAGCGAGCACAGCGCCATATGGCAGTGCCTCATGGGGGAGGCTTGCCCCGAGAGGATCGTGCTCACCGCGTCCGGCGGTCCCTTCCGGGATATGCCGGTGGAGAGGCTGAGGCACGTGACCCCCGCGGAGGCCCTGGCGCACCCGGTCTGGTCCATGGGGGCTAAGATAACCGTGGATAGCGCCACCATGGCCAACAAGGGCATAGAGTGCATAGAGGCCATGAGGCTGTTTGGGCTTCCCATGGACAGGGTGGATGCGGTGATCCACCCCACCTCCCAGGTTCACGGGATGGTGCTCTTCCCCGATGGAACGTGGAAGATGCTGGTGTCCCAGGCGGACATGCGGCTTCCCGCCGCCATGGCCCTATCGTACCCAGACAGGTTGCCCATAGCAGAGGAGATACCCCCCCTGGAGCTGGGACAGCTGGATCTGTCCTTCTCCCCGGTGGACCCCCAGAGGTTTAGGGCCTTCTATCTGGCCAAGGAGGCGGGGACAAAAGACGGTCCATATCCCGCCCTGTTCGTGGGGGCCGATGAGGTGGCGGTGGAGAGCTTCCTGTTGGGCAGGATACCGTTTAACAGGATCCCCGACGTGATAGAGGAGGTAATGGGTTCCTACCGCGGGTCCGCCCCCTCGTCGGTGGGGGACTCCATCTCCCTGGTTCAGGAGGCTAAGGAGATGGCATCCCGGGCTTGTGCCAGGCTTGGAGGTCTTTGATTTGGTTTTCACACTTCTTTCGTTCCTCTTGGTGATATCCATAAGCGTGCTCATCCATGAGCTGGGGCACTTCTGGGCCGCCAGGCTCTCGGGGGTGAGGGTCAACGAGTTCTCCCTGGGCATGGGCCCCAAGGTCTTATCGGTCGAGCGGCTTGGCACCCAGTGGTCCCTGAGGGTGGTGCCCATAGGGGGCTTCGTGAAGCTGGCCGGGATGGAGGGGGATCAGACCCAAGGGGAGGATACCTTCGAGGGCAAGGGGCCCCTTGCCCGGGCCTTCATCCTCGTCAGCGGCGCCCTCTGCAACGTTCTGTTAGCCTTCGCCCTGGCCGCCATGGTGCTTCACTTTCACGGGGTTATGGACACCAGCTCCACGGTCATAGGGGAGACCATGGAGGGATATCCGGCTAGGGAGGTGGGGATCTCCCCTGGGGATAGGATAGTGGAGGTGAACGGCGTTAGGGTGGGGGACTGGGGCTCCATGGCCAAGACCATCCGCCGTCACGCCCCCTTGGGTCCCCTGTACCTTGGGATCGAACGGGAGGGCACGGTGATATACAAGACCGTGATGATTAGAAAGGACGATTCGGGGGCTTATCTGTTGGGTGTTAGACCCTCGTTGAGGCGCTACACCCCCTTGGAGGCCCTTAGAGGGGCCTACCGGTACTCGGTGAACCTGGCGTTTGGGATCGTTAAGGGCATCCTGGACTGGGCCTTGGGGCGAAACCCAGTGGAGGTGTCGGGGCCGGTGGGGATAGCGGTGGCGGCTGGGGACGTGGCCAGAAGGGGTCTCTGGGAGTTTCTGGCCTTCCTGTCGGCTTTGAACTTGCATCTGGGGCTGGTGAACCTGCTGCCCTTCCCGGCCCTTGATGGGGGCCGGCTGATCTTCGTGGCCTTCGAGCTGGTCTTCAGGAGGAGGATCCCGGAGCGCTACGAGGGAATGATCCACTACCTGGGTTTCGCCTTTTTGATGGCCCTGATGGTTTGGATAACCTGGCGGGATGTGCAGCGGATAGTGTTTGGCCTTAGGTGAGGGGGTGTTCGCTTGGCTAGCCTCAATGGGGTTAGCATAGGGGGGCTATCGGTTGGAGGCGGTGCTCCCGTGAGGGTGGAGAGCATGCTCAAGACCCCCCTGGAGGACCTGGAGGGCTGTCTTCGGGAGCTCGAGGGACTGGTTGCGGAGGGTTGTGAGCTGGTCAGGACCTCCTATCGGGACGCTGGCTTGGAGGGGTGCTTGAGGGAGCTGGTGTCAGGATCATCGATCCCAATCATGGCGGATATACACTTCGATCATCGGTTGGCCCTTAGCGCCATGGATGCGGGTTGTCAGGCCATTCGGGTCAACCCGGGCAACCTTGGGGGGAGGGACAACCTCCTGACGGTGCTCCGCCGGGCCATGGATTTGGGGGTGGTGATCCGGGTAGGGGCCAACGGGGGCTCCCTGAACAACCACCAGCTGGCCCAGAGCGGGGGCGACAGGGTAGCGGCCCTGGTGGCGGCGGTTAGGGAGCAGGTGGATCTGTGCCTTGAGATGGGGTTTGACAGGGTGGTGGTCTCCGCTAAATCCTCCAGCGTACCCGAGACGGTTAGGGCCAACCAGATCCTGGCCTCCATGTATCAGCTCCCCTTTCACGTAGGGATAACCGAGGCGGGGCCCCTGGAGGAGGGGGCTATCAAGAGCGCGGTTGGCATAGGGATCATGCTGTCCGCCGGGATAGGGGACACCGTTAGGGTTAGCCTATCGTCTGAGGGGGTCCACGAGGTGAGGGCCGCCTACCGGATATTGGGGGCCCTGGGGTTGAGACACCGGGGGATAGAGTGGATAAGCTGCCCCACCTGTGGCAGGTGCCGATTGGACGTCAAGGTCTACGTGGACAGGGTGCGGGCCGTTATGGACCGATTCAAGGGCATCCCCGACGGGTTCACCGTGGCGGTCATGGGGTGCGAGGTCAACGGCCCCAGGGAGGCCGCCTCCGCCAAGCTTGGAGTGGCGGGATCCACCTCGGGTTTCGTCGTCTTCGTGGAGGGAAGGCCCATAGGCAACTGGCCACTGGATAAGCTGGAGGAGGTCCTGTCAAAGGTGGCTAAGGACCTGGTGCCCGGGGCGGAGGAAAGGTGACGGTTTCCCCCGGGGCTATTGAAAAAACACCCCTTTGTGGTAATATTACCCAGTAAACCAACTGGACCTTGGGGTTTATTTTGCGGCTCTGAAGGTGGACTTTACAGCGGGGCTACGCTAGGGGTGTGAACTCCATGGGATCCAGTATTTAAATCAATAAGGAGGAGTAAGAAAATGGCGGTCAATCTAAGGGGTCGTCACCTTCTCAGCTTGAGGCATCACACGCCGGAGGAGATCAAGTTCCTTCTGGATCTCTCCAGGGACCTTAAGAACAAGAAGCGGGCCGGCATAAGGGGCAACCTGCTGGCGGGCAAGAACGTGGCTCTCATCTTCGAGAAGCCCTCCACCCGTACCCGTTGCGCCTTCACCGTGGCCTGCATTGACGAGGGCGGTCATCCGGAGTACCTGGGCAAGAACGACATCCAGCTGGGTCATAAGGAGGACGTGGCGGACACCGCTAGGGTGCTGGGCCGCATGTTCGACGGCATCGAGTTCCGGGGCTTCAAGCAGTCCGTGGTGGAGGAGCTGGCCAAGTACGCGGGCGTGCCGGTGTGGAACGGTCTCACCGATGAGTTCCACCCCACCCAGGTTCTGGCGGACTTCCTCACCATCCAGGAGGAGTTCGGCTACCTGAAGGGTATCAAGCTGGTCTACGTGGGCGATGGGCGCAACAACATGGCCAACTCCCTCATGATCGGTGCCGCCAAGATGGGCATGCACTTCGTGATAGCCTCTCCCAAGTCCCTCTTCCCCGCGGAGGAGCTGGTGGCGGAGTGCAAGAAGATCGCCGAGGAGTGCGGTTCCGGGGCTGTCATCGAGATAATGGAGGACCCCAAGGCGGCGGTGAAGGGGGCCCATGCGGTCTATACCGATGTCTGGGCTTCCATGGGTGAGGAGGACAAGCTGGCGGAGAGGAAGAAGATCCTCCAGCCCTATCAGGTGAACGCGGAGCTCATGGAGGCCACCGGTCGGGATGAGGCCATATTCCTCCACTGCCTGCCGGCGGTCAAGGGCTACGAGGTCACCGAGGAGGTCTTCGAGTCCCGTCGCTCCCGGGTGTTCGATGAGGCGGAGAACCGGATGCACACCATAAAGGCGGTTATGGTGTCCAGCATAGGCAACCTCTAACGGAGGTCAAACTGGGGGGAGGTGGTCGCGGCTTTTGGGCCGTGGCCGCCTCCCTCTTTCTATATTCTGAGGATCGGGGGTGAACGGTTTGTCGGAGCTAGATGTGGAGTCCTCAACCAGGATCGGGAGGCTGAGATCCCGCCTCTTATCCCTGTGTTCCATTCCCAGCAGGTCCGCATGGGGGGAAGGGGAGTCGCAAGTTATGGATTTTATAGGACGAACCCTGGATGGGTTATGCGGATCATCCAGGGGGCTCAAGGTCTTCAGGTACCCGTTGCCACTTGACCCATTCGGAAGGCATCACGTGGCGGCCCTGTGGAGGCACCCTGGAGGAGGCAGGGCCACGGTGGTCCTGGTGGCCCATGTGGATGTGGTGGACGAGAGGGACTACGGTTCCCTATCGCACCTGGCCTTCGATCCGGTGGGGTTGACCGAGGCCCTGAAGGGGTGTGAGCATCTCCCAAAGGAGGCCCGGCGGGACCTCGAACGAGGGTATCTGTTCGGCCGTGGAACGTTGGACGTGAAGGCGGGCTTGGCCATCGAGATGGTCCTGATGGAGGAGCTGGCCATGGGGACGGTGGACGTGGGGGTTAACGTTCTCTTCCTGCCGGTGGTGGACGAGGAAAGGGACTCGGTGGGGATGAGGGGAGCTGTGGGGTTCATGAGGGACCTGGCCGAGGCGGAGGGGCTGGACTACGTGGCATGTGTGAACACCGAGCCGTCCGAGCTGGGATCTAGCGGAGAGGACCTGCCCATATTCATAGGTTCGGTGGGCAAGCTGATGCCCTTCGCCCTGCTGGTGGGCAAGGGGGCCCATGTGGGGGAGCCATGGCAGGGGCTGAACGCCGCCTACCTGGCCTCCCGGGTGGTATCATCCCTGGAGGGGGTAAGCTGGAGCGCCGAGTCCCTGGGGGATCAGAAGCTGCCACCCATGACCTGCATAGGGCTTGAAATCCTGAGGGACAGCTACTCGGTTACACTCCCAGACATGGCCATGGCCTACTTCAACAAGCTGACGGTCTCCTCCGATCACCGATCCCTTCTGGACAGGTTCAAGGCGGAGGTAATGATATCCCTGAAGGAAGCGGTGGGCCACATTGCCCATGAATTCCGCCTCCTGGGCCTTCCTGAGATTCATGTGGCGAAGGGATCCCGGGTGTTTGAGGTCCGGGAGGTGATCCGGCTCGCCCAGTCCATGGGCTTCGATCCCAATGGGGCCGCATCCCGGTTGGATCCAAGGGAGGACACCCGTGGCCAGTCCGTGAGGGTTCTCCTGGAGGCCCTAAGGGTCCTTCGTCTTGAGCCACCCCTGGCGGTGGTGGGATTCCTGCCTCCCTACTATCCCCCCAAGCTGAACCGGGGGTGCGTGGAGAAGGACGCCCGCCTTCGCAAGGAGATGGAGAGGCTGGCCTCCCTCTGGTCCAGGGAGGAGGCTATAAGATACAGGGTCGAGGAGGTCTTTGGGGGAATAACGGACCTCAGCTTCCTTGGCGGCTTCGTGGGAGAGGAGGACTTCGCGGCGGTCATGGACAACATGCCCGGAGGGTCGCACCTCTACCCCATGGATTACCAGGCCATGGCCTGCCTGGACGTGCCGGTGGTCAACCTGGGCGTCAAGGGGAGAGACGCTCACAAGTGGACCGAGCGGCTTGATCTGGCCTACTCCTTCGGGGTCCTGCCGGATCTGATGATCCAGACGTTGAGAGCCCTGGGAGGATCCGCTGACTTGAGTTGACGGCAGGGGGGATTTGTGTGGCGGCTAAGGTTACGGTGGGACTGGTTCAGATGGACGTCCTATGGGGTGATCCGGAGGGCAACCTGTCCAAGTGCCGGAGGATGCTGGACTCGTTGGGGGCCTGTCAGGTGGCGTTGTTGCCCGAGCTTTGGAGCTGTTCCTATGACAACCCCAACCTGGGGCTTTATGCCCGCAGTAGCGAGGAGTGTATACACCAGGTGGCGGATTGGTGCTCCTCCAGGACCGCCTGGTGTGTGGCGGGGTCCCTGCCCTGGGAAGAGGGGGGGCTTCTATACAACCGGTCTTTCGTGATCGATCCCTCGGGATCCATAGAGGCCCATTACGATAAGGTGCACCTGTTCCCCCTCCTGGACGAGCCACTAAACTTCCATCCTGGAGGGGTACCCTTGGTGGGGAACATGGGAGAGATTCCCTACGGGGTGGTCATCTGCTACGACCTCAGGTTCCCCGAGTACTTCAGGAGGATCGCTTTGGAGGGACCTTGGGTCGTATTCATATGCGCCCAGTGGCCCGCCTCCAGGGTGGACGCCTGGAGGACCCTTTTGAGGGCCAGGGCGATCGAGAACCAGCTTTACGTGGTGGCGGTGAACCGTTGCGGGGAGGGGGGAGGGGACCTATACGGGGGCCACTCCATGGTGGTGGCCCCCGACGGTGGCGTTCTCCTGGAGCTGGGGGAGGATGAGGGGACCGCCACGGTGGAGCTGGACATGGCGATCCTGCACCGGACCAGGAAGGCCATCCGGGTCTTCGAATCCCGGCGGGTGGACCTTTACGGCTTCCCCGGTGAGGTGTAGTGGGCGGAGGTCACAGGGCGAAGTATCGGGCCACTTTCACCGCCAGCGAGGGGTCGTCCAGGGCGGAGATCAGCTGGTCCATGGAATCTATGGGCCTTCGGGAGATGATCCTCTCCGCCCTAGCCCGGCCTATGCCCGGTATGCCCTGAAGGTCGCTCAGGGAGCATCGGTTAGGGTCCATGGGCCACTGGACCGCGGATATCGACCTGGGGCCCGCCCCGGTGACCATCACGTTGACCACCTCCCCTTCGTTGAGATCCCTTGACCATATGCCGATGAGCGGTGGATAGCTGCCCAGGGGGCGGCCGAAGATCAGGTTGCCGCTCCTCTCCTCGCAGATGACGTCCTCTATTACCGTGCCCGGCGGGGCCACCCGGGAGAACATGATGGGATCCACCTCCTGCCTAACCCACTCCTTGAACCTACGGTAGGTCCGCTGGTCTATCTTGGATCCACCCATATCTCCCATGGGGGTGCCGGGAAACTCCATGGGGCGCCTTATGTTTATCCGTCTCACCATGAGCCCCTCCTCCAGGATCTGGGTAAGGAAGCGTCGGTTCTCCTCCAGGGTCTTGGACGTCTCCCCCGGCAGGCCAACTATGAAGTTGAGTCCCGGAAGCAGGGAGGGAAGCCCGTTACCCCCGGGCCTTCCTCCCCCCACCTGGTTCACCACCCTGACCGCCACCAGGGCCTGCTCAAGGGTCACCTTTAGGTTGTTCTTCCGCACCACCTCCGGGTGCAGGGACTCAAGCCCCATGGAGACCGTGTCCCCCGGGGTGTTCATCTTGGATATCACATCCAGGACCTGGGAGCTTTCCTCCGGGAAGGTGGCTATGGTCTTGGGGTTGCCGTTGTCCATGTGGAGGACCTTGAGGTCCGGGGCGGAATCCCTTATGGCCTGGTAGAGCTCCCCGATGCGGGACGGGGAGGGCCTCACCCCCCGGGGGGTAACCTGCCCTCCGTAGCCCAGCACGTTGGCGCAACGACCAAGCCGGAAGGCCTTGACGCCCATCCGGCTCAAAGCCCGCACCTCCCTGGCTATGGACTCCACTGGCCGTTCCTCCCTCAGGCCCGCCACCCCCTCCACGCAGAAGCTACATCGGCCGTCGGTTCGGTCGCAGCCCCGGGAGAGCTCCAGCTCCGCCATCACCAACGGGTAGTTGGGGTGCATCCTTACCACCTGGGCCCCCATTTCCGCCCAGAGGTCCAGCTGACCGTAATCCCTCTGGAGGGTCCCATCCACGAGGCCTCCGTCAAGCCACGATGCCAGCACCGCCTCCGGGTCCCCGGTGGCGATGCAGTCCGCCGCCAGCACCCCGGATGGGTCCAGGGCCCTGGTCCCCCCCTTTAGGGCGTAGCCGGATCGTATGGCCCCCCCCACGATCATGAAGCCCCTCCTGGGCATTTGGGAGAGCTCCGCCAGCTCCTTAAGGGTCATGGGGGATCCCCCCCTGTAGCGCCCAGGGACGGTGAGCCCGGTTATCACCACGATCACCTGGGCGCTCCTGACCTGGTGGTCTATGGGGAGTCGCCTGATCTGATCGATGGTGAAGTACTTTACGTCCAGTCCCTTGGAGTACATTACCCCGGCGCAGTATCTCACGTACGGGGAGATGTAGGGAGGAACCCCGAAGCATGCGGGTTCGTCCACATAGCCGTCTATTATCAAGCCCACTGACAATCTTCTCACCCCTTGCGCTTGGTCGGGATACACATGTTAAGATAAAAAGTCTAATTAGGCCAGGAAGAAGGTGTTGATCTTGGAGTCGGTGCCAGTTCGTTCCCCCGAGTATCTGGAGAGGGCGTTGGTGGGTTGGATCAGGAGGAAGGTGTCCGAGGCGGGGGCCCTGGGTGGGGTAGTGGGCCTTAGCGGCGGAGTTGACTCCGCGGTGGTGGCGGCGCTGCTCATGCGGGCCTTCGGACGAGGTGGATCTCTGGGGGTGTTGATGCCCTGCCACAGCATGAGTTCGGACGAGGAGGATGCCTGGCTTGTGGCCTCCGCCCTGGGGATACCAGCCCTCAAGGTGGACCTGAGCTCCCCGTTCGATTCGATGTTGGAGGCCCTTAGCCTTGGCGGGGTGGAGATGTCGCAGATGTCCAGGGCCAATATAAAGCCCCGCCTCAGGATGACCACCCTGTACGCCATAGCCCAGGGGAGAAACTTTCTGGTTTGCGGCACCGGGAACCGGGCGGAGCTCACCTACGGATACTTCACCAAGTACGGTGACTCGGGGGTCGACATCCTTCCCCTCTCCCGGCTCCTCAAGCACGAGGTCTGGGCCCTAGCGGAGTTCCTGGGGGTGCCCGAGCGGGTCATCAAGAAGCCCCCCACCGCTGGGTTGTGGGAGGGGCAGACCGACGAGGAGGAGATGGGGGTAACGTACCTTCACCTGGACCTCTTCGCTGCGGGGCTCCCGGTGTCTGAGGAGGCTCAGGAGAGGATCGAGGCGGCATTCAGACGATCCGCTCACAAGAGGATGATGCCCCCCGGTCCGGAGATGTTATAATAACCAGTTGGTCGATCCCTTTTAAATTAATTTTACGAGGTGATATTTAGTGGCAGGACATTCAAAGTGGGCTAACATAAAACATCGCAAGGCCGCTCAGGACGCAAAGAAGGGGGCGGTTTATCAGCGGCTTACCAGGGCCATAATAGCCGCCGCCAAGGCGGGGGGCGGGGATCCCAACGCCAACTTCAGGCTGAAGGTGGCCATCGAGAGGGCCAGGGCGGGCAATGTCCCCATGGACAACATAGAGAGGGCCATAAAGAGGGGCACCGGTGAGATAGAGGGGGCCATCTACGAAGAGGTCACCTATGAGGGTTACGGCCCCGCTGGGGTGGCCATACTGGTGGAGACCATGACCGACAACCGGAACAGGACCGCGGCGGAGATCCGGTCCATATTCTCCAAGGGCGGGGGATCCATTGGCGAGGCGGGTTGCGTGGCCTGGAACTTCGATCGCAAGGGGGTCATAAAGGTGGAGGCCGCGGGGGTGGACGAGGCTTCTCTGCTCGACGTGGCCGCCGAGGCTGGGGCGGAGGACATGCAGCTGGAGGGAGAAGTGTTCGAGGTCTACTGCGAGCCGTCCCTGATGAGCCAGGTGGGTCAGGCCATAAGGGAGGCGGGCTACGTGGTCTCCAACATGGAGCTGGCCATGATACCCAAGAACACCGTGGTGGTCTCCGACAAGCAGGAGGCGTCCAAGATCCTTGCCCTGATAGACAAGTTCGAGGACCACGACGACGTTCAGAACGTTTACTCCAACGTGGAGATCCCCGACGAGGTGTTGGAACAGATAGATGCCTAGGGACCTCTTATGCCTCGGCATAGATCCCGGCATAGGCACCCTGGGTTACGGTCTGGTCCGACAGCGTGGTGGTGACCTTTCGGCGGAGGGGTATGGGGCCATCCATACCCCTCCGGGCCTTTCTCTGCCGGAAAGGTTATCGTGCCTCTTCGGATCCCTTGAGGGGGAGCTTGGAGGGGTTAGGCCTGACCTGGTGGCGGTGGAGAGGCTATACTTCGGCAGGAACACCACCACCGCGGAGATGGTTTGGCAGGCCAGGGGAGTGGTCCTCCTCTTCGCCTCCCGCCTCGGGGTCCCGGTCTTGGAGCCTAAGCCTTCGGAGGTCAAGATGGCGGTCTGTGGGTACGGTGGGGCGGATAAGAGGCAGGTTCAGCTCATGGTGACCGGCCTTCTGGGGCTGAAGAGGTGCCCGTCCCCGGACGACGTGGCGGACGCCCTGGCGGTGGCCATAGCTGGACTCTCCATGTGCATCGGGGGGTATTGGGGTTGATAAGATACCTGGTTGGGGTGGTTGAGGAGCTGGTGGGGGATCTGATGGTCGTCCAGGTGGGGGGCGTCGGTGTCGAGGTGACCGGCACCCGCGCGGCCCTGGAGATGGCCTCTCCAGGGGAGTCCATAAGGCTCCCGGTCTACCTTTCCGTAAGCGACAGCGGGATATCCCTTTACGGATTTGGGGATGACCACGAGAGGAGGGTGTTCCTGCTATTGTTGCAGGCCAGTGGGGTGGGCTGCAAGATGGCCATGGGAATACTGAACTCCATGGACAAGGGCGAAGTGCTGGATGCCATAGCCTCCGGTGACGTGGCCAGGATCTCCAGGGCCCAGGGGGTTGGTCCCAAGAGGGCGGAGAGGATATGCTTTGAGCTCAAGGACAAGGTGACATCCCTAGGGATCCCCAGGGGGAATTCGGGGGCGTTGGTTTCCACCGGCTCCATATTGGAGGCCCTCATGGGGCTTGGCTTCTCCAGGGGGGAGGCCGCCATGGCGCTGGGGGAGGTGCGATCCAAGGGGGAGGATCTGCCGGAGGACCAGCTTCTCCTGAGGGCCCTTAGGGTCCTCCAGAGGAGGTGACCTTTTAGATCGTGGGATCCGACGAAAAGCTTATGCACAGGCTTCGGGAGGAGGACGATGGTGATGTGGTGGCGGGCCGAGCGTTGAGGCCCGAAAGCCTGGACTCCTTCGTGGGGCAGGAGGCCCTGAAGGAGAAGCTTAGGATATTCATAGCCGCCTCCAAGGGCCGGGGGGAGCCCCTGGATCACTGTCTCTTCTACGGGCCCCCCGGCCTTGGGAAGACCACCATGGCCAACATAATAGCCCGGGAGATGGGGGGAGATCTCAGGGTAACCACCGGCCCGGCGATTGAGAGGGCGGGTGACCTGGCAGCCATCCTGTCGAACCTTCGTCCCAAGGACGTTCTTTTCATAGACGAGATCCATCGGTTGCCATCGGTGGTGGAGGAGGTCCTCTACTCCGCCATGGAGGACTTCTGCCTTAACATAGTTATAGGCAAGGGGCCCATGGCGCGGAGCATAAAACTCCAGCTTCCTCCCTTCACCCTGGTGGGGGCCACCACCAGGCTGGGGCTTCTCACCTCTCCACTTAGGGCCCGGTTCGGCATCGTGGAGCAGATGGAGCTGTACACTCCAGAGGAGCTGACCGCCATAGTTAGGCGGGGGGCGGAGATACTCGGGATGTCCATCGAGGACGAGGCGTCCTACGAGATAGGCCGAAGGTCCCGGGGGACCCCAAGGGTGGCCCTGCGTCTTCTGAGGCGCGTGAGGGACGTGGCCTCCGTGAGCGGTGTGGCGGTTATCGACATCAAGACCGCCAAGGGGGCTTTGGACATGCTTGGGGTCGACAAGGAGGGGCTGGACGACGGGGACCGTAAGTTCCTGAGGGCCCTGGTGGAGCTGTTCGACGGAGGCCCGGTTGGCCTGTCCACCCTGGCGGCGGCTCTCAACGAGGACCCCCAGACAATAGAGGACATTTACGAACCCTTCCTCATACAGAAGGGCCTGTTGGAGAGGACCCCAAGGGGCAGGAAGGCCACCCGGGGAACCTACTCCTACCTGGGCGTTCAGCCCTCCGGGAGGTTTCAGCAACTGATCCTTTTGGAGGAGGAGTAATGGACATGTGGCACCTTGGCAGGTTGATCTTCGCGATGGGGTGTGTCCTGGCCCTGTGCGGGCTGGCGGTGATGTTGGCGTCGAAGCTGAACCTGCCTCTCGGCAGGTTGCCGGGGGATCTGGTCTTCTCCCGGAAGAACGTAACCGTCTTCGCTCCCTTTGGCACCATGCTGGTGGTTAGCCTGGTGCTGACCCTGGTGCTTAACCTCATATCCAGGATCTCGGGACGGTGATGTGAAGGCCCGCAAGTGGGCTGGTTAGGGCTGGAATGGGGTGAGTCGACACGTTGAGGCGGAGTTTATTTGTTTGGGTGGCCGTCATGGCCCTTCTGGCAATGCCCCTTGCGCCTGGTTCATCGTGGGGATACTCAAACCCCATAAGGGTCGGGGTGGCGGTTGGAGTCTCTAGGGGGGTGTTGGGCGGAAGCGGTACCGCATCGGATCCCTGGGGCTCATCGGTTCAGTTCAGCGGTCCGGTGGAGGTATCCTGCGGGGCAGATGGTCTGTTGTTCCAAGGGCGGTTTCTAAGGTTTCCGGTCCGGGTGGTGGGCTCCGAGCTGTCCTTCAACCGAGTGGGGTATCGGGGGAGCTTGGAGATCCTTGGCTCCGGGGGCTCCTTCACGGTGGTCAACGTTCTGGACCTGGAGGATTACCTGAGGGGGATAATAAAGATGGAGGCCAACCCCGCCTGGCCCATGGAGTTCCTGAAGGCCCAGGCGGTGGTGTCAAGAACCTATGCGTTGAGGAACCTGGGACGTCACCGATCCCAGGGCTTCGATCTATGTGCCGTGTCTCACTGCCAGCTCTACAGGGGAAGGAACGCGGAGGATTCAAGGACCGATCAGGCGGTGGAATCCACCAGGGGAATGGTCCTGACCTACGGTGGAGCCCTGGCGGTTACCCCCTTCCACGCGGACAGCGGCGGTCAGACCGCCGCTGCCTCCAACGTGTGGGGCGGCACGTTGCCCTATCTGGTATCCAGGCCTGAGCCGGTAAGCTACTCCAGCCCCTACTCATTCTGGAGGGTCTCCTTGTCGTCGGACCAGATAGAGAGGGCCCTTAGAAACATAAACCGTTGGGTTGGGCGGATCCTGGACATAAGGGTGCTCAGCCGGGATGGTGGAGGTCGGATAACCTCCATGGAGATACAGGGATCCAACGGAAGGACGAGGCTTTCCGGCCATGAGTTCCGGATGGCGGTGGGGAGCAAGGTGGTTCGCAGCACCAACTTCATGGTGGCCGGCACCGGCTCCGGTTCCGCCAGCCCTCCCACGACGGTTGCAGATGGGGGCGGAAACGTCGCTTTGTCTAAGGGAGATGACCTTCTGGAGATGGCAGAGCAGGGAATATTCAACCGGGACGAGATCTTCGACATGATAATGAACCCCTCGAAGAGGGAGGTGTACAGGCGAGTCGGCCAGGAGAGGGCTTCGCGCCCGACCCAGCAGGCTCCGATGCCCACCAGCGGAGCCACCCCCAGGGGGGGCGGCTTAACCTGGACGTTTGAGGGACGAGGATGGGGACATGGGGTTGGGATGTCCCAATGGGGGGCCAAGGCCCTGGCCGAGGCGGGCTGGACTTTTGAGCAAATCTTAATGTATTATTACCCCGGAACCAACATTGGGAGGCGCTGATAGGATGGTGGACTTGGATCTGGACCTGGTGGACTCGTACGATTACCACCTGCCGGAGGAGAGCATAGCCCAGAGTCCGGTGGAGCCCAGGGATTCCTCCCGTCTCATGGTCATCCGCAGGTCCGATGGGAGCGTGTGCCACAGGATCTTCAGGGACCTGGTGGACTTTCTGCGCCCTGGGGACCTACTGGTGATGAACGACACCAGGGTCATGAGGGCCCGCCTCCTGGGCAGGAAGGAAAGCGGAGGGTCGGTGGAGGTCTTCCTCCTTAGCCCCTTGGATGAGTCCAGGTCCGCATGGACCGGCATGGTGAGACCCGGTCGTAAGGTCCGTCCCGGAACGGTGGTGAGGTTCTCCGAGGACCCGGGGCATCTGGCGGTGATCCAGGAGCGGCTCCCGGACGGGCTCCGGCTGGTTCACTTTCCAGGGGAGAGCGGATGGGAGATCGCCCGGACCCTGGGGGAGGTGCCGCTTCCACCGTACATAGAGAACCGCCAGGTGGATGGGGAGAGGTATCAGACCGTATACTCCGACCCGAGCAAGGAGCTGTCCGTGGCCTCCCCCACGGCGGGGCTTCACTTCACCCGGGAGCTCCTTTCGGAGCTGGAGTCCAGGGGAGTAGGACGGACCTTCGTCACCCTAAACGTTGGGCTTGGCACCTTCAGGCCCGTTAAGGCCCAGAGGGCGTCGGACCACGTGATGCACCTTGAGACCTGCTTGGTGTCCGCTGATTCGGCCAGGATGATCCGGGAGGTGAAGGCCCGGGGAAACCGGGTGGTTGCGGTGGGGACCACGGTGGTCAGGACTCTGGAGTCCTACGCGATCAACCCCTTGGAGGGGGAGCCCTTCGAGACGGACCTTTTCATAAGGCCCGGCTTCCGGTTCAGGGTGGTGGACGCCATGATAACCAACTTTCACCTCCCCCGTAGCACCCTTCTCATGCTGGTGGCCGCCTTCGGAGGGTACGATACCGTCATGGGGGCCTATCGGGAGGCGGTGGCCAGGGGTTATCGGTTCTTCTCCTTCGGGGACGCAATGCTCTTGATCTGAACTTTACACCAATCATCTATGTGGGGTGATCCTTTTGTTGAAGTGGGCCTGCTTGATGCCCCATCCTCCGGTGCTCATACCTCAGGTGGGGATGGGAAGGGAGGTTGACGCCAGGAGGACCCTGGATGGCATAGAGAAGCTGAACCTTCTGCTTCCCAAGTTCAATAAGGACGTGGTGGTCTCCATGTCCCCCCATTTTCCCTACCTTCCGGGCAGGCTGGTGGTGGGGGCTGGGGAGAGGTACTTCGGTGACATGTCCAGGTTCGGAGCCCCCAACGTTTGCGGGGATTACAACGGGGTTCCGTCCCTGGCGTCCGAGCTCAAGGAGGCACTGGGGGATTCCGTTACGGTTGAGCTGGAGAGCAGGACCCGGGTCTTGGACCACAGCACCTTCGTCCCCCTCCTCTTGTTGCAGCGGGGGGGCAGGAGGCCCGGGGGGCTCATCCCCGCCAACCCGGTTGGCCTATCGAGGCAGTGCGCCTACGACCTGGGCAGGCGTTTGGCCGAGGTGCTGGATCAGATGGACGGAGAGTTCGGCCTTCTCTGCAGCGGGGACCTGTCGCATAGGCTGAGCCCCGGGGCCCCCGATGGCTTCTCCACCTTCGGCAGGACCTTCGATGACCTGGTGGTGGCGGCCCTCTCGTCCGGTGATCCCCGGGAGCTGTTGGCCTTGGAGGAGGAGAGGATCGCTGAGGCGGGGCAGTGCGGCCTCAACAGCGTCCTGGTGCTGATCGGTGCCTCCCGGGGTCCTATCCGGGTCCTATCCTACGAGGGCCCCTTCGGGGTGGGGTACGCGGTGGCGGTTTCCAGACCCCAGGTTCATCCCTACGTGGAGTTCGTCCGGTTCGTCCTGATGGATGCAGTGAGGGGGGCACTGCCGGACGTGAGCGCCCTCAGCCGCTTGGCGGGGGGCAGCAGGGAGATCTGGGACCGGAGGAGCGGGTGTTTCGTGTCCCTGTACGATTCCAAGGGTGATCTCCGGGGTTGCATCGGAACCGTGGAGCCCTCCAGCCTCTCCCTGGCCTTTGAGATGGCCAAGAACGCCTCGGCGGCGGCCCTGGAGGACCCAAGGTTCATGCCGGTCAAGCTGGATGAGCTACCGGATCTCAAGATATCGGTGGACGTCCTGTCCCCCCTGGAGGAGGCTCTGGTACAGGACCTGGATCCCAAGAGGTTCGGGGTGCTGGTCCGATCGGGTAACAAGAGGGGGGTCCTCCTGCCGGACCTTCCGGGGGTCAACTCCGTGGAGGAGCAGCTCGCCATAGCCAAGAGGAAGGCTGGGATCGATCAGGATGAGGACGTTCAGATCTTCAGGTTCACCGTGGAGAGGTACAAGGAGCCTTAATGGGTCCGGTGAGGCCCGATATTGGGTGAGAGAGGGGCGGCTTGGACGCTGCCTGCTCTGTTTCCATCGCTGTCTTCTTTCCGAGGGTCAGTGGGGGATATGTGGAGTTCGTGTCTTCAGTGGGGGGACCTTAAGGTCCCCCTTTTCTGGTCTCTTCTCCGCCGTGGCGGTGGATCCGGTGGAGAAGAAGCCCCTCTACCATTGGAGGCCCGGAAGCGGGATCCTCTCGCTTGGAGGGGTGGGATGCAACCTCCGATGTCCCTTCTGCCAGAATCACCCCATATCCCAGGTCCAAGGGGGATGCTTCCCCGGGGAGCTGACCCTCCTCTCCCCAGAGCAGGTGGCGGATCTGGCGGAGTCCAATGGCCTTAGGGCGGTGGCCTTCACCTACAACGAGCCCCTGATTCACATGGAGTACCTGCTGGAGGCCTCCCGGGTTTTGAAGGCCCGGGGACTTGGGGTGGTCCTGGTGACCAACGGGACCGTCTCCCCGGATCCCCTGGCGGAGCTGATGGGGCTGGTTGACGCCGCCAACGTGGACGTAAAGGCCTTCTCCCAGCGGGGTTATCAATCCATCGGTGGGGACCTGCAGTCGGTCTTGAGGACCGTGGAGTCCCTCTTCCACGGTGGCGTCCACGTGGAAGTGACCCACCTGGTGGTACCCAACTTGAGCGTGGAGGAGGAGTTTGTCCAGATGGTCCGCTGGCTAAGGGACCTCTCCCCCCTCATACCCCTCCACATATCCGCCTACCATCCCGCCTTCAAGGCCAAGGAACCTCCCTTTCCGGTGGAGCACCTAGATCGGCTGATGGAGCTCGCCCGGGAGATGCTTGCCTACGTCTACGTGGGCAACGTCCCGTGGCGGGGGAGAAACATCACGAAATGTCCAAATTGTGGGGAAGACATGATCGTACGTTTAGGCTATAATATGGTAGCTAGCTATCTAGACGTATCTGGAAATTGCGGTTCCTGTGGGTTTCCCATGGGGGTGAAGCTGTAGAGACCATTCGGAATCTACACTAATTGGGCCTAAAGGTCAAAGGTCTTTTAGGGGGTGTTTCGTGGTGGTTCAGCGGGTAGTGAAACTGGACGGTCACAGTTTGACCCTGGAGGAAGTGGTAGGGGTAGCCCGGGATGGTTGGCAGGTTACGTTGGATCCCTCTGCGGCGGCCTTCGTGGAGAGGGGATCCCAGGCGGTTAGCTCCTGGGTCGACCAGGGGAGGGTGGTCTACGGCATAACCACCGGCTTCGGCGACCTGGCTAACGTGACCATCCCGCCGGAGAGGAGCAGGGCCCTTCAGCGCAACCTCCTCATAAGCCACGCCTGCGGGGTAGGAGAGCCGTTCCCGGAGGACCTGGTGAGAGCCATAATGTTGCTCCGGATAAACACCCTCACCAGGGGCTTCTCAGGGATAAGCCTCCCCACCTTGACCCAGCTGGTCAACTACCTGAACCTGGGGATACATCCGGTTATCCCCTCTCAGGGATCCGTGGGGGCCAGCGGGGACCTGTGTCCATTGTCTCACCTGGCCATAACCCTCATTGGAGAGGGGGAGGTGTTCTTCAAGGGGCGTAGGATGCCCACCATGGAGGCTCTTAGGGAGGTATCCCTGACGCCGGTTGACCTGGGTCCCAAGGAGGGCCTGGCGCTCAATAACGGCACCACGGTGATGACCGCCATAGCGGCCCTATGCGTGGTGGACGCCCAGATGCTTTTCAAGACCGCGGACGCGGTTGCGGCGGTATCCCTGGAGGCCCTGCACGGGGTTCCCTACGCCTTCGACCGGAGGACCCACGACCTTAGGCCCCACAACGGTCAGCGGTCCGTGGCGTCCAACATGAGGAGGCTGATCGAGGGCAGCGAGATAGTGGAGAAGTACAAGGGGAACCGGGTCCAGGACGCCTACTCGCTCCGTTGCATACCCCAGGTCCACGGGGCCAGCCGGGACGCGCTGGAGTACGTCCGCCAGAAGGTGGAGATCGAGATAAACTCCGTCACCGACAACCCGCTCATATTCCCCGCCGACGGGGAGGCCATAAGCGGCGGCAACTTCCATGGCCAGCCCATTGCCATAGCCATGGACTTCTTCGGCATCGCCGCCGCGGAGATCGCCAACATATCGGAGCGGCGCATAGCCCGGCTCGTGGATCACAAGCTGTCCGGCCTTCCCCCCTTCCTCGCCAAGGACAGCGGGGTGAACAGTGGCTTCATGATCCCCCAGTACACCGCCGCCTCCATCGTGTCGGAGAACAAGGTCCTTGCCCACCCTTCGTCGGTGGACTCCATCCCCACCTCTGCCAACCAGGAGGACCACGTCTCCATGGGGACCTACGCGGCCCGGAAGGGGAGGCAGATCCTGGATAACGCCGCCAAGGTGGTCTCCATCGAGCTCCTCACCGCCGCCCAGGGGCTTGAGTTCTCTATGCCCTTGAGGCCCGGCAAGGGGACCTACGCGGCCTACTCGTCCATCCGGGAGAGGGTACCCTTCATGGAGAAGGACGAGTACATCCATCCAATGATATGTGAATCACTATCCCTGGTTTCCAGTGGTACAATCTTAAGAGCAGTGGAGTCCCAGGTGGGCCCGCTGGACTAGACCTGGTGGATCTAGTCACGATCCGTTGACCCCAGGTTTGAGAAAGGGAGGTATTCGAAGTGAGCAAGGCCCTTGTTGAGTGCGTTCCCAACTACAGTGAAGGCCGCAGGAAGGACGTCATAGAGGCCATAGTGGCCCCTTTCAAGGATCGTCCGGGGGTATACCTTTTCGACTACCGGGCCGACGAGGACCACAACCGATTGGTGGTGAGCCTGGTGGGCAACCCGGATGCGTTGCAGGATGCCTTGATAGATTCCGCCAAGATCGCCCAATCCCACATAGACATGAACTCCCACCAGGGGGCCCACCCCAGGATAGGGGCGGTGGACGTGATCCCCTTCACCCCCATATCGGGCATAACCATGGAGGAGTGCGTCCAGCTGGCCAGGAGCTTCGGGGAGCGCTACCACCAGGAGACCAAGATACCGGTCTACTACTACGAGGATGCGGCCCTGATTCCCGAGAGGAAGAAGCTGGAGGTAATCCGGAAGGGACAGTACGAGGTCCTCAAGGAGGAGGTTCGGACCAACCCGGACAGGAAGCCCGATGTGGGGCCCTCGGAGCTCCATCCAACCGCTGGCGCCACCGTCATAGGTGCCAGGAAGTTCCTGGTGGCCTTTAACGTCAACCTGGGCACCACCGATGTGGAGGTGGCCAAGAAGATAGCCTCCTACGTGAGGGCTTCCAGCGGCGGCTTCTGCCACGTCAAGGGGATAGGGCTGGCTCTGGAGGAGCGGGGCATGGTGCAGGTCAGCATGAACCTGGTCGATTACGAGAAGAACAGCCTCTACCGGGTCCTGGAGACCATAAGGATGGAGGCCAAGAGGTACGGGGTGTCGGTGGTGGAGACCGAGATATACGGGATGGTGCCCGCCGGGGCCATCCTGGAGAGCGCAGCCTACTACCTCCAGGTGGCCGGGTTCGACCCGGACCAGGTCATAGAGATGCGGCTGCTCAAGATGATGGGGGAGCAGGGTTGATGACCCTTAAGGTATTCCACAACGCCCGGATATACACCCCCCAAGGGGGATCGTCACCCCTAAAGGGAGCCCAGCAGGGCAACGTTCTGGAGATCCCCCAGGGGGCCATCATCTCCCGTGGGGGGGTAATAGAGCGGGTCGGCCCGGAGGAGGAGCTCTTGGCGGAAGCCAAGAACATGAGGGTGGATCAGTACGTGGACCTGGGGGGGCGGTGCGTGATTCCAGGCCTGGTGGATCCCCACACCCACATGTGCTTCGCCGCCCGGCGGGAGGAGGAGTTCGCCAAGCGGCTCGACGGGGTCCCCTACCTGGAGATCCTCCGATCTGGCGGGGGCATCCTGTCCTCCGTCCGGTCCGTCCGGTCCGCCTCCGACCAGGACCTGTACCAGACCACCATGGCCAATGTGGCCAGCGCCATGAGGCACGGCACCACCACGGTGGAGATCAAGAGCGGATACGGCCTTGACGCATCCTCGGAGCTAAGAATGTTGTCCGTCATCGACCGGGTCCGCAGGGACGCCCCTCTGGACGTGATGGCAACCTTCATGGGAGCCCACGCGATCCCCGAGGAGTTCAGGGGCCAACCTGAGGGGTTCGTGGATCTGCTGTGTCATGAGATGATACCCCAGGCGGCGGAGCAAGGGATCGCCCGATTCTGCGACGTGTTCTGTGAGGAGGGGGTCTTCTCGGTGGAGCAGTCCCGGCGGATCCTCGCCTGTGCCAGGTCTAACGGGTTTGAACTTAAGATCCATGCGGACGAGGTCCATGATCTGGGAGGCGCCGGATTGGCGGCGGAGCTGGGAACCCTTTCGGCGGAACACCTCCTGGCCGCCTCGGACGAGGGGTTAGCCAAGATGGCGGAGGCGGGTGTTATAGCGGTACTCCTGCCCGCCACTGCCTACAGCCTAAAGAAGCCCTATGCCAGGGCCCGCAAGATGATAGAGCTGGGAGTGCCGGTGGCGTTGGCCACGGACTGCAACCCCGGATCCTGCTTCTGCGAGTCAATGCAGTTCGTCTTCGGGCTGGCGGTGATGAAGATGGGCCTGTCGGTTTCGGAGGCCCTGGTGGGTTGTACGTTGAACGCCGCCCACGCCATAGGAATGGGGCACCTGGTGGGATCCCTGGAGGAGGGCAAGCTGGCGGACCTGGTGGTCCTGGACGGCAAGACCCCCGCCACGCTGGCGTACCACGCGGGGGTCAACTCTGCCGTGGCGGTCTACAAGAGGGGCGAGAGGGTAGCTTGATGCCCCTCCCCCGGGTGTTGATCTGAATACGGAGGTGCTTTACATGAAGCTTCAGGACATGACGGTGGCTTCCTTCGTGGCGGAGCTCGCGTCGGACTCCCCGGCCCCGGGGGGCGGGAGCGTTGCGGCCCTCTGCGGGGCCCTGGGCGGGGCCCTGTCCGCTATGGTGGCCACCCTTACGGTGGGCAAGGAGAAGTACAAGGACTCCTGGGAGGTCATGGAGAGGGTGGCGGAGGATGCCAGGGGGCTCTACGGTCGGTTCTTGGACCTGATGGAGGAGGATACCGAGGCCTTCAACGCCTTCATGGCTGCCAGGAGGATGCCCAAGGAGACCCCGGAGGAGAAGGCCTTGAGGGCCAAGGCCATGGACGAGGCATCCAGGCGGACCGCCCTGGTCCCCCTTAACACCCTTCGCCTATGTTCTCAGTTGGTCCAGGTGGCGGCGGAGGCGGCCAAATTCGGGAACCCCAATGCGGTGACCGATGCGGGGACCGCGGCCCTGCTGGCCCGGGGGGCCGCCAAGGCGGCGGCCTACAACGTGTTCATAAACCTGCCCGGCATGGACGACCAGGAGTTTGTGGAGTCCTGTAAGCGGGAGGTTAGGGAGATCCTGGACAAGGTGGAGCGGGGAGCTAAAGAGGTCGAGGACCTCCTCTCCCAGCGACTGGGGCTATAAGCTTCTGAACGTTCCAAGGGGATCGGCCTAGGTCGATCCCCTTGCTCATAGGGGGTGGGACTTTGAAGGTAAGGGTCGGAGCTATGATCCTCAAGGGGGATCGACTACTCACCATGGAGTACCTGCATCAGGGGGGAAGCCTCCTCAGCCTCCCCGGTGGCGGGGTGGACGGGGACGAGGGGCTCGATTTAGCCCTCTCGAGGGAGCTTCAGGAGGAGCTCGGGGTGAGGGCCCAGGTTGGCCCCCTGGTGTTGGTGGCCCAGGCGGCCCCCTTCGGGGCAAAGGAGGCCACCCTTCACCTGATCTTCCTGTGTGATATAGATGGTGACCCGGCCCTAAACCCCCTGGAGACCTCCGCCAACTCCATCCGGTGGGTGCCCGTGGAGGAGCTGGCGGAGGGGGATCTGATCCTATACCCAGACGTTAGACCCTACCTGATGGAGGCCATATCCTCCCGGGTGGGCGTCAGGCCCGTGAGGATCCCCGGCCGGGGGTGGCTGTGACCGGGTATCTATCAAAGTCCCCGTTGCTCGGAGAAGGAGATGTCCGCCCCAAGGTGGCATCGGTCTCCCACCAAGACCACCTTGGGGACCGGGCCCCCAAGGATGGCGGCGCTCAGGCTGGCGTTGGGAACTATGAACCGCCAGAACGAGTCCAGCGGGGCCTCCGTGAGGGAGCAGAGGATGACCTTTATTACCGCATCGTGGGATACCACGCATACGGTCTGATCCCCTTTGAAGTCCTCCATTATCCTGTCCAACGCCATCCTAACCCTGGAGGCCACGTCGAACAGGTCCTCCCCGTTCGGCATCCTGACCTTCGTGGGCTCTTCCCGCCAGAGCTTCAGCATCTTGGGCCACAGTTCCATCACCTGGTCGCACAGGAGCCCCTCCCATTCACCGTGGCTTATTTCCGTGAGCGGGTCCAGCATGTTAACCTGGGGTCCAGAGAGGTTGGCTTCCGCTATGGCCTTGGCGGTCTCCAGGGCCCGGGTCAAGGGGCTCGATATCACCCGGTCCAATCTGATCTGGGCCAGCCTGGATGCCACAGCCCGTGCCTCCCGCCTCCCGGTCTCGTTGAGGGGCACGTCCATCCTTCCCTGGAACCTGCCCTCCCTGTTCCAGTCGGTCTGACCGTGCCTTACCAGCAGGAGCCTCATCCTAAAGGTCCTCCTTCAGTGACACCGACGTGGCCCAGATGAGGTCCACGTCCTCCCTAAGGGTCTTGAGCAGGTCCTCGCTCAGGTCCTGGTCTATCTGAAGGGCCGCCAACGCCAGGCCACTGCCGTTCTTCCTGCCCAGGGCGAAGTTGGCTATGTTGACGTTGGCGCTACCAAGCATGGTACCCACCTTGCCTATGACGCCGGGCCTGTCGTGATTCTGGAAGAGGAGGATCTTGCCGGAGGGGATGAGGTCAAGCCAGTAGTCGTTTATCCTGACCACCCGCTGGCGCCCCTCCTCGGTTACGGTGCCCACGATCCTGGCGGAGCCCTTCTCGGTAACCACCGTGGCGTCTATCACGTTCCGGTAGGTGTTGGACTCTCCGGTCCCCTCCTCTATCTCTATCCCCCTCTCTCGGGCCATGAGGGGGGCAATCATATAGTTAACCTCCGCCCCGTGCCGCACCTCCAACAGTCCCTTGAGGAAGGCCACCGTGTAGGGCTTGAGCCTGAAGGGCACCTCGAAGCGGATGGGCTCGTCCTCCTCCTGGAACAGGGGGCCCCGGAGCACCACGCTACAGGACCTGATGGCCCCCCTGGTGAGGTCCGCCAGGTGGGTCCCCAGTATGCCCAGGTTCCTGGCCAGGGCCAGGAAGAGCTTCTTCTGGTCCGACAACCGATGTTTCATGAAAGGCAGGTTCACCGCATGTTCGTATGGCTCCCCTCGGAGGGCCAAGAGCAGGTTCTGGGCGGCGATCTTGGCCACCGCCGATTGGGCCTCGAAGGTGTTGGCCCCTATATGGGGGGTTAGCACAACCCTGTTCCTCACATCCTCCCGGAGCATGGGATGATCTCTCCGGATGGGCTCCTCCCCGTACACGTCCATGGCCACTCCTTGAAGCCTCCCGTCCCGAAGGGCCTCATAGCAGGCCTCCTCGTCCAGCAGGCCCCCTCTTGCGCAGTTGATTAAGTACGCCCCCCGCTTTATGGTCCTTATGCGCCGGTCGTCCAGCATTCCCTTTGTCTCGTCGGTGAGGGGCACGTGGATGGTGACCACGTCCGCGGTCGCCAGCCCGTCCTCCAGGTTCTCCACCTGGTTAACCCCCAGGTTGTCCATCTTTGACTTGGACACGTAGGGGTCGAAGGCCCAGACCTCCATCCCGAAGGCCCTGCCCCTGATGGCCACCTGGCTGCCTATCTTGCCGAGACCTATTATCAGAAGCCTCTCAGAAGCCTCTTCCCCTGGAGCTGATGTCCCATGAAGCTCTTCCTGTCCCACTGTCCCGAGAGCACGGACCCGTGGGCCTGGGGTATCTTGCGGACGAGGGACAGCATGAGCCCAAGGGTGTGGTCCGCCGCCGAAAGGGTGTTCCCCGTTGGTGCGTTTATCACCACTATGCCCCTCTTGCTGGCCTCGGTGAGGTCCACGTTATCCACCCCAACCCCCGCCCGGGCCACCACCTTCAACCGTGGCGCCCCGTTGAGGACCGCCACGTCTATGGCGGTGCCGCTCCGGGTGAGTAGCGCATCCGTGTCCTTGAGCTCCTCCATGAGCTGGTCTCGCTTGATGCCCACCTTGATCACAAGATTGACATCCGGCGCCTCGCTCAGGATCCTTAGCCCCTCCTCGTGAATCGACTCGGTTACAAGCACTTTCCACATGGATCATCCCTCCATTTCCACAAGAGCCGCCTCCATGACCCGGTCCATCTCAGGCCTCATACCCATTTCCACCATGGCCTTCCAAACCGTCCCGCAGATCATGGATAGCTCTGGCCAGCCCATGGGGGTGTAGTGGGCTATCCTGACTAGGCGGTCCTTCACATCCCCCTGGCCGGATGCCACCTGGAGCCCCATCTGGGCCAGGGACTTGCGAATCCCCTTGCAGAGCCCCTCCTCTCCCACTATGGCGGTCACCCCCGGCGACCTTAGAGATGGATCCTTGACTAGCGGGGAGAGCCCCAGGGCCTCCAGAGCGGCACACAGGCCTCGGGAGAACCTGCGCCGATCCCTCCACCAGGTTTCCTTAGGATGCGACAGGATGTCCTTTAGGGCCCTGGCCAGCTGGAAGTAGAGTGACACCGGGGGAGTGTAGGGGGTCTCCATGGCCCTCTCCCGGTGAAGCCTGTAGAGCTTTAGGTCCAGCGAGTAGGTGGGGCACGAGACCTGGGCGGCCCTCTCCCACCCCCTGGGGGATAGCCACACCATCCCCAACCCGGGGGGACACATGAGCCCCTTCTGAGATGACGTGGCCAGCCCATCTACCCTCCACTTGGACGGGAGGCAGGGGACGGCCCCAACGGAGCTGACCGCGTCTACCAGGACCAGGACGTCATCGGGGATAACCTCCGTCACCAGCTCTATGGGGTTGAGGACCCCGGTGGACGTCTCGTTGTGGGTAATGAGCACCGCCCTTGTGTCCCGGTTGGCCCTTATCGCCTGGGCTACCAGATCAGGTCCGATCCCCTCCCCCCATGGCACGTCCAGGGGGATCACATCAACGCCCCTCCTCAAGGCTATCTCCCTGAACCTATGGCCGAAGGCCCCGCACGATAGGGAGATAACCCGGTCCCCCGGGGAGAGCAGGTTCTGGCACAGAGCGTCCAATGCCCCGGTACCCGATCCGGGGAAGAGGACCGGTGGCTCCTCCACCTCCAGCAGGCGACACAGATCCGCCAATAGCTCCCGGTATAGGGCGGAGAACTGGCCGCTTCGGTGGGATATCATCCTGGTGGCCCCCTCGAGGGCCACATGGTGGGGCACTTCAACCGGTCCCGGGGTCAGAAGCATCCTGGTCAAGTTAACTACCTCCTAGGATTAAAATTTAGAGAGGGGGAGGCGTCCGCCATCCCCCTCTCCGAAGATATCCTGGTCTCTGAATCTCTAGGCTCGGCTCAACCGTCCTCTGGGGGATGCGTATGCGAAGGTCCCGTCCTCTCCGAGGGAAGAAGAGGACCAGCAACTGGAGCAACCAGAGGGAGAGGAACCGAAGTCGCGTTGGAATGGGACCACCGTGGCACCCCCTGTTCGTAAAATTTCGTTGCTTATAACACGGCCACTTCGGATGCGTCAAGGGGTAGTGATCCTTGGATATCGGCCTGTATGCCCGGAACCTGGTGTATAATTACAAACTGATTTCCCTAGATGGAGAGGAGAGGGCGTTTGAAGGGCAAGGATTGGTTGATTGTGGCGTTCGGGACCCTTCTGTTCGTGGGGTTCCTTCTGGGGCTTTACATATCGATCCCCTCCGAGCGGTGGTTCATGCCCCCGGCGGGACAGGAGGGGGTTACGGTACAGGTGAGATCCGGTAGCTCCGCCAGGGATGTGGCCAAGGCATTGGCAGACGCGGGGGTAGTGAATGACGAGAGGGAGCTCCTCAACTGGATGGTGAAGTTGAAGATAGACAGGTCCACCAGGCCCGGCACCTACACGATAGTCCCCGGTTCCCCATGGGAGGTGGCCATGCGTCTCAAGGATTCGGTGCCCTCCGGGAGGAGGGTCACCGTGATACCCGGCTACGACCGGATGGACCTCAAGAGGATCTTGGATCCCCAGGCACTGGAGAGGGCCCTGGGGGATGACCAGGCCTTCTTCCCGGAGGTGAGGCCCCTGCTGCCCAGGGGGACCTGGGACCGGCTGGCATACATAGTTCCCGAAACCTACCTGCTCAGCGGCGGGAATGAGGACGCCAGGAGCCTGGTCTACATGGGGTCCAAGCTTTGGTGGGAGAGGGTTGGTAGCCGGATCCCCTCCGGCATGTCGGCCCCAGAGGTCTTCCGGAGGGCGGTGATGGCCTCGGTGGTGGAGAGGGAGTCCAACCGGGATGACGAGAGACCCTTGGTGGCCTCGGTGTTCTTCAACAGGCTGGAGCGGGGGATGCCCCTTCAGTCTTGTGCCACGGTGGTCTATGCCTGGCGGGAGAGGGGAGAGAGGAGGACCCAGCTCACCTACGAGGACCTTAAGATCCGATCCCCCTACAATACCTACCTTAATCAGGGGTTGCCCCCGGGACCCATATGCGTCCCAAGCGTGTCATCTTGGAACGCGGCGCTGAGCCCCGCCAGCTCCAAGTTCCTGTACTTCCGCCTCCGGGGTGACGGGCGGCACGTCTTCTCCGAGACCTTTGAGGATCACGTGAGGAATGGAAGATGAGGGACAGACCGGCCGCCAAGACGAGGATGGGGCAACTGGCCCAGAGGCTCAAGACGCTCCTCCAGCTCAACGAAGGGGTCTACGATTGGCTGGCCCTGGTTGGGATCCTGCTGTCCACCTTCGCGGTGGCGTCCCTGTTCACCGGATGGACCGGACAGGTGGGACGGGTGATCCGAGAGGAGATGTTGCGGTACCTGGGCATATCGGTCCTGGTCCCCCTGGCATTCATGGGGCACCTGTCCTTCCTGCGGCTCACCGGGAGGGAAATGCCCCCCATTGGCAGATACCTGCTTGGGACCCTTTCCCTGACGGTGAGCGTCTCCCTCTTCGTAGCCATGTGGGGCAGGGCCTTCGGTTCTATGCGGGTCCTGGATCTGGCGGGGGCTTTGGGGACCAACCTGGGGGGGGGGGCCTTCAACCTCCTGGGCCCCTTCGGCTCCGTGCTACTGGGACTCCTGGCCTGCGTGGTGACCATCGGGGCCTTCAGCGGTGCCAACCCGGGGGAGATACTGGGGGAGTTACGGCAGATAGTATCCTCCAATTGGCTCGAATCCGCTCATCGTCCATCCATGGGTGGGATTGGGGGATGGCTTGGGAGGTGGGGGCGAAGGACTGGACCGGTGGATCCCGCGGCGGAGACGTTGCGGCGAGAGGACTCGCTACCCCATGAGGACCTGGGATGTGAGGAGGACGAGCTCTGCGATCCGAGTGAGCTCCTGGGGCCTAGGGACAACCCCTTCGTTGAGGACCAGGAGGTGGGGGATCCGGATCCCTTGGATCCGGTCGAGGAGCCGTCTGTGAAGCCTGGGACGTTTCCCCCTCCTTCGGAGCTCTTGGGCCCCGACGACCCGGGGGGGGATGGGGTCGATGAGGCTCAACTTCGGTCCATGGCGGAGAGGATAATCTCATCCCTCGGGGACTTCGGGGTGGAGGCAGAGTTGGGGGAGACCCAGGTGGGACCGACGGTGATCCAGTTCAGGCTACAGCTGGCCCCCGGCACCAAGGTTAGCAAGGTGGCGTCTCTGGCAAACGACCTGGCCCTGGCCCTGGCGGTGCCGAGCCTTCGGATCGAGGCCCCCATACCCGGCAAGCCCTACGTGGGCATCGAGATCCCCAACCCCAAGCGGCGGCCGGTGCCCCTGAGGCGGGTCATGGAGGCGGATCATTTCGTAAATCCCAAGGGGGAGTTGCCACTGCCCATGGGGGTCGGCATAGACGGATCCCCCATGGTGACCTTCCTGGAGGACCTGCCCCATCTGCTGGTAGCGGGTACCACCGGCTCTGGCAAGAGCGTGTTCATAAATTCCTGCATAATAGGGCTCTGTTCCTCCAGGACGCCCAGGGAGCTTAAGCTCATCCTCATCGATCCCAAGCGGGTGGAGATGGCCATATACGACAAACTACCCCACATACTCACCAGGCCGGTGGTGGACCCCAAGAAGGCGGTTCAGGCCCTGGCCTGGGCCATAAGGGAGATGGAGAGACGTTATGACCTCTTCGCCCAGAGCAAGGTGAGGAACCTGGCGTCGTACAACCGGAAGGTGCTCCCCGGGGATAGGTTGCCCAGCGTGGTTCTGGTGGTTGACGAGCTAGCGGACCTGATGATGACCGCCCCCAGGGAGGTGGAGGACTACATATGCCGCCTGGCCCAGATGGCCCGGGCAACGGGGATACACCTGGTCCTGGCCACCCAGAGGCCTTCGGTCAACGTCATAACCGGCCTCATCAAGGCGAACGTGCCCGCCCGGGTGGCCTTCTCGCTACCCAGCCAGGCGGACTCCAGGACCATCCTGGATTGCGCTGGGGCCGAAAGGCTCCTGGGCAAAGGGGACATGCTCTTCCTATCCTCCCGCTTCCCCAAGCCCATCCGGCTTCAATCCCCTTGGATAGACGAGGGGTACATATCCCGCTGGCTCGATCACCTCATCGCCACCTTCGGGGAGCCGGAGGTGATAGACATTGAGGACCAGGAGAACGGCTCCTCCACCGGGGAGGCCAACGCGGATGACCCCCTCCTGGAGGAGGCGGCCCGGATCGTCCTCTCCTCCGGGGTGGCATCCGCCAGTAGCCTCCAGAGGCGTCTTAGGGTGGGCTTCACCAGGGGAGCCAGGCTCATCGACACGTTGGAGAAGCTGGGCATAGTGGGCCCCCCCGACGGGGCCAAGCCAAGGGAGATCCTGGTGGACGAGGAGACCGCCATGGAGATACTTCGAGAGGCTAGGGGGGGCTAGGATGGAGATCCACCTACCCTCCCTGGGCTTCTCCCTTCGCAAGTGGATGGATAACGACGTCAATGGGGTGATCATGATCCTGGGGGGCAGACGGCCCTCGTCGCCCCTGATGGGGGATCTAGCGTCCCTTGGGTGGGACCTCTGGGCGGTGGACCGGGGGCTAGGCTACTGCAGGCGGTCCGGGATAATTCCCCGGGTGGCCATCGGGGACATGGACAGCGCATCCCCTTCGGACCTAAAGTGGGCATCGGACTTGGGGATAGCGATGGATCTGCACAGTCGGGACAAGGACCTCACGGACTTCCAGCTGGCTCTCAAGCTCCTGGCGGGATCCTACCACCCCCATAGCCCCATCCTGGTCACCGGATGCTTCGGTGGCCGGTTCGATCACCTGATGAGCTCCGTCATGACCTTTGCGCACAGCGATTTGAACGCCATGGGCATGGTGGATCACCGGGAGGCCATCTTCGTTCTCAGAGGCGACGAGCGGTTGGAGATGCTCTTTCATCGGGGAGCTCCGAAGGCCATATCGCTCCTGCCGGTCACCCGGTCAAGGGGGGTTACGACCCAGGGGCTCAAGTGGGAGCTATCCGGGGCGGAGCTGGAACCCAGTTTCCCCTTCTCGGTCAGCAACGAGGCCAGGTCGGATCGCATCCACGTGGGGTTGGAGAAGGGTATCTTACTGGTCTACGTGACCAGGGGATGATGGGTGATGGTTTTCTTTCGGGGAGAGCGGAGGTGAAGAAAAAAGGGCCGTCCTAGACGGCCCTGCGAACCACACCGGAACGGAGACACTTGGTGCAAACCTTGAGCTTACGGGTCTCACCACAGCCAAGGTCCACCCGCACGCTCCTTAGGTTGATGAGCCAACGGCGGCGGGTGTGGCGATTAGAGTGGCTGACCGCGTTCCCGGTCTGAGGACCCCTTCCGCAGCAATCGCAAACTCTGGACATCTATTTCCCCCCCTCCGCTTGCGGCGACAATTAAGCTTGAGCATTGTATCATGGGTTGGGCTGGGGAAGCAAGGTTTTGTTTAACTTCGACGAAGGAGGTTTTCCCACATGTCCTTTGCAGAGGACCTGGAGAGGCTTGAGGAGATAGTAAGACGTCTCGAGGGGGATCAGCTCCCACTCGAGGAGGCCTTAGGCATCTACGAGGAGGGGGTTATAATAGCTCGGAAGTGTTTCAGCTTCCTGGAGGACGCCAGGAGGAGGATAGAGATCCTATCGGACCTCTCCGCATCGAAAGGAGAGGCGACCCAGGGGGAGGATTGAGTTTGTCTGCTAGAGTTGAAGGCTTCGACTTCGATGGTTACCTGGCGAGCAGGAGATCCTGGGTGGAGGAGGCCCTGGAGCGCCTCTGCTCGTCCCGCCCCAAAAGGGTCCCTTCGAGGCTATGGTCCGCCATGGTCTACTCCCTCACCGCGGGGGGCAAGAGGCTGAGGCCGGTGTTGTGCCTCATGGCCGCCGAGGCTTTCGGATTGGAGGGCCAGCGGGTGATGCCCCTGGCGCTGGCCTTCGAGATGATCCACACCGCCTCGCTGATCCACGACGACCTGCCCTGTATGGACGACGATGATCTCCGCAGGGGCAAGCCCACGAACCACGTGGTCTTTGGGGAGGCCATGGCCCTGCTGGCGGGGGACGCCCTCCTGGCCCTGGCCTTCGAATCCGCCATAGAAGGTCTTATGGCCAACCATTTCAGCGGTGAGCTGATCTCCCTGGCGGTCATGTCCCTGGCCAAGGCAACCGGCCCAAGTGGCATATGTGGGGGCCAATCCATGGACATGGGCTTCGAGGACATGGGCCAGCTGGGGCCCGATAGACGGGTGATGGAGGTGGCCCGGAGCAAGACCGGGGTGCTCATCGCCTCATCGCTGGAGGGGGGAGCCATCATGGCCGGGGCTGACGAGGACGCCCTCTCTAATGTGAGAGGATACGGCATGGCGTTGGGGAAGGCCTTCCAGGTGGCGGACGACATCCTGGATGTGACTGGCAAGGTGGAGGAGATTGGCAAGTCGGTGGGCAAGGATCAGGCCCAGGGGAAGGTGACCTTCGTGGCGGTGCATGGACTCCAGGGGGCCCGGGAGATCCTGGAGGAGACCTCCGGGGAGGCCAAGGAATGGGCCGCCAAGCTGCCCCGTCCGGATATGTTCTGCGCCATGGTGGACAAGCTGATGAGGAGGACCAGCTGACCCATGCCATCCGACGAATTGAGGAAGAGTGGCCTGCTTTGGAGCCTGAAGGGGCCGGGGGACCTAAAGAGGCTTACCTACCCGCAGGTGGAGGAACTTTGTCTCCAGGTGAGGGAGCTCATATATCAGGTCACCACCCAGAACGGGGGGCATCTGGCCTCATCCCTGGGGGCGGTGGAGCTGGTGGTCTCCCTTTTGAGGTCATTCTCCCCCCCGGAGGACAGGATCGTCTTCGACGTGGGGCACCAGGCCTACGCTTACAAGATACTGACCGATAGAAGGGACGTGTTCCACACCCTGAGGAGGAAGGGTGGCATCGCCGGATTCCCCCGGAGGAATGAGAGTCCCTACGACGCCTTCGACGTGGGGCACAGCAGCACCTCCATATCCGTGGCCCTTGGGATGGCCAAGGCCAAGAGATATGGGCGCCAGCGGGGGCACGTGGTGGCAGTAATAGGGGACGGGGCGCTTCTTAACGGCCTTGCCTTCGAGGGGCTTAACAACGTAACGCCCCTGAAGGATAAGGTGATCATAGTTTTGAACGATAACGCCATGTCCATAAATCACCGGGTGGGTGGTATGGCGGAGCACCTGGCCAGGATATCCGCCAACGATGCCTATCAGGACATCAAGAGAAGGATGAAGGGGATCCTCTCTGAGACCCCGGGTGGGAAGATGGTGGAGGAGGCCCTGGGCAGGTGGAAGTCCAAGCTCAAGTCCCTCCTGTTGCCCCCCAACATTTTCGAGGAGATGGACATAACCTATTGGGGCCCCTTCGATGGGCACAACGTGGAGGAGATGGACCGGATATTCCACCTAGCCAAGGCCTACCCGGAGTCGCTCTTGATCCACGTGGTGACCAAGAAAGGTAAGGGGTACGGGAACGTGGAGTCAAGCCCCACCAGGTTTCACGGCGTATCCCCCAAGGGGTCCTCATCGGGGTCCTTGCCTGCCCGTCATGTCCCGGACTGGAGCTCCGCCGTGGCGTCCACCATCCGGGACATGGGCCGGGAGGACGGGGCCGTGGTGTGCGCCACCGCCGCCATGAAGGAGGGCAGCAAGCTTGGGATCTTCTCCGACGAGTTTCCTCACCGCTTCTTCGACGTGGGGATAGCGGAGTCACATCTGTTGGCCTTCGCCGCCGGCATGGCCGCCACGGGGCTAAAGCCGGTGATATCCATCTACTCCACCTTCCTCCAGAGGGCCATGGACCAGCTGGTTCACGACATATGCCTGCCAAACCTCCCGGTCCTCCTGTGCGTGGACAGGGCCGGCCTGGTTGGCGAGGATGGGGAGACCCACCAGGGATTGCTGGACCTATGTTGGGGGAGGGCGATACCCAACCTGACCGTCATGTCCCCCAGGGATGTGGCGGATCTGAGGTTCATGATGTTCGAATGGCTGAGCGATCCCCGTCCTGCCCTGCTTCGGTTTCCCAAGGGGACAGCGCCAGATTCCAAGCGCAAGACCGCCCCTTGGGGCCGGTTGGAGGTCCTACAGGAGGGGAGGGATCTGTGCCTAGTGGGGGTGGGGAGCACCGTTCAGCTGATGGAGGAGGCGGGACAGCTCTTATCCCGGGAGGGGATGGCCCCTACCCTGGTGGATTTGAGGTTCGTGAAGCCCCTGGACGAGGAGGCGGTGAGGAAGCTTCTCGGGGGCCACAGGCTCATGGTGGTGGCTGAGGAGGGGTATCGGTTCGGGGGTGTGGGGGAGCACATAGGATCCCTGGCCAATTCGATCGGTTCCCCCTGTAGGGTGCTGAATCTGGGGGTATCCGACCGGTTCGTGCCCCACGGCAAGAGGGGCGAACAGCTTCAGGAGGAGGGACTGACCCCGGAAGGGGTGGTCCGGATGATCCATGAGATCCAACTTGGTTAGGCTGGACGCCCTGCTGGTAAAGAGGGGCCTTGCCAGGTCCCGGGACGAGGCGAGGGAGCTCATCGAGACTGGCTTGGTAAGGATCGACGGCCTGGTGGCCTCCAAGGGGAGTACCATGGTGGGGACTGAGGTGAACGTATCGGTCCAAAGGGGAACGGAGGAGCGATGGGTGAGCCGTGGGGCTTACAAGCTCTTGAGGGCCCTGGAGGTGTTCCAGTTGGACCCCTTCGGCAGGATCTGCGTTGACGTGGGGGCCTCCACCGGAGGTTTCACCCAGGTGCTTCTGCGCCGGGGGGCGTCCCGGGTCTACTCGGTGGACGTGGGGTACGGCCAGATGGCTTGGGAGGTCAGGAACGACCCGAGGGTGGTGGTGATGGAGAGGACCAACGCCAGGCACCTCTCCCCGTCGCTCATACCTGAGCCCTGTCAGATGGGGGTCTGTGATGCGTCTTTCATATCCCTGAAGCTGATCATGCCCCCTATGCTATCGGTGATGGACTCCTGGTGTGACGTGGTTACCCTGGTGAAGCCCCAATTCGAAGTGGGGCGAGAGAGGGTTGGCAAGAAAGGGGTGGTGAGGGACCCCGCCCTCCACATGGAGGTGCTGGTTGACATGATCCGCTTCGTGGAGAAATTACCCGGTTGGTGGGTGGCCAACTTGACCTACTCTCCCATAAGGGGGCCCGAGGGGAACATAGAGTTCCTGATGCACGTAAGGCCCGGCTCTGCCCCGGATGGATGGGAGCTGTCAGAGGCACAGGTGGAGGAGTTGGTTCAGAGGGCCCATGGGGAGGTAACATGAGCTGTATAGGCATCCTTTTCAACACCAGTAAGCCCAAGGCGGTCAAGATAGCCCGGCGGATGTTGCCCTGGTGCGCCAACAGGGGAATCAGGGTCCTTATGCCCTCCGATGAGGCCAAGTCCCTGGGGGAGGAGGCCGCATCGGACGAGGAGTTCCTTGGCTGTAGCCAATTTGCGGTGGTCATAGGGGGTGACGGAACCTTTCTTAGGGCCGCCAGGTACACGCTGGGGAGGAACATCCCCTTGTATGGGGTAAACGTTGGGAGGCTGGGGTTCCTGGCCATAGGGAGCCCCGGCAGCGCCGAGAGGGATCTGGAGTCCATACTGAAGGGGGATTACGAGATTCAGAGGAGGGATTGCCTACGGGGGGAGGTAATCCGGGACGGCCAGGTGGCCCACCGGCTGTTCGCCCTGAACGACTTGGTGGTGACCAAGGGGTCCTTCGCCAGGTCCATCGAGCTGGAGCTGTTCATCGGGGGGCAGTTCGTGGGGCTGTTTCCGTCGGACGGGTTCATAGTTTCGACCCCCACTGGATCCACCGCCTACTCCCTGTCGGCGGGGGGACCCATAGTGCCACCCCACGTGCCATGCATGATACTGGCTCCCATATGCCCCCACACCCTCTACTCCCGTCCCATGGTGCTGGGCCCGGATGACGAGGCCTTGATATGTCCCCGCTACGAGGATAGGGAGATCCTGCTGACCCAGGACGGCCAGTTGGGGTACAGGCTGATGGCGGGGGATGCCCTAAAGGTCGCACTGGATCGGGACCACCAGGTTCACACCATATCGCTTCCGGGAAGGACCTACTACGATCTCTTGCGGGATAAGCTTCGATGGGGCAGGTGTTCCCTGGAAGGGGGAGGTGATGAAGCTTGCTGAGGGAGCTGTCGGTGAGGAACATATGCGGGATCTCCGCCGCGGACCTGGAGTTCAGGGGGAGCCTGGTGGCCATCACCGGAGAGAGCGGCTCCGGCAAGAGTAGCCTCGTGAGATCCTTAGAGCTCATGGCGGGCAAGAGGTCCACCAGCTCGGTTATAAGGTCATCGGAGAACGCCGGCTCCGTATGGGGCGTCTTCGATTTCCCCCAGGGGGCCTTGACGGTGAAGCGGGTGGTCTCATCCGAGGGCAGGAACAGGATCTTCCTGGACGATGAGCCCGCAACCCTGGCGGAGCTCCAAGAGAGGCTGGGGGACAGGGTTCAGATTCAGAGCCAGTTCTCCCACCTGTGCCTCCTCAATGAGGATAGCTTCGTTCAGCTACTGGACCAGTTCGGGGGAGAGGAGATGCAGCTCCTCAAGGGACGGATGCGCCAGGTCTACGGGGAGGCCAGGGACGCCTCCCTTCAATTGGACCAGACGCTTAGAAGGCGGGAGCAGCTCCAGAGGGATCTGGCCATGAGGGAGCCCGTGGCGGAGGAGCTGAGGAGGATAGGTCCCTTCCCAGGTTGTGTGGCCACTTGGGAGGGAGAGCTATCCCGTTTGAACCAGAAGATCCGGGAGCTGCTGGCGGTGGCGGACGCGGTGGACGACCTTTGGGACCGGGATGGGTCCGTGATGGACACGATAAAGGCCACCTTCTCCAAGCTCTCCTCCCGGCTGTCGGATTCCCAGGTTAAGGGGGCTCTCCGGGAGGAGATGAATGACCTGATGGACAGGCTATCATCGCTGGTGGACCTCCTCCGCCGGTGGGATGGCATGGATGAGATCCCTGCCCTTCGTCAACGGATGGAGGACCTGGAGTGGCGGATTGGGGAGGTCAGGGGAGCCGTAAGGAAGTTCCACCTCAAGGGCGACCTGGAGCTGAGCCGCTTCCTGGAGGAGTTCGATTCCGATAGTCGCTGGCTCCTTGAGTCGGAGGGGATCGTGGCGAGCCTTAGGGATAGGGCCAACGCCCTCAAGAAGGAGGCCATGGAGGTGGCTATGGCCATCAGGGGCCTGAGGCACCGCATGGCCTCCGAGCTGGAGGCCAAGGTGGGTGGGCACCTGGCAGACCTTGGTATGGATCACGTTAGGTTCCAGGTGGAGGTCCGGGAGTTGCGCAAGATAGGGCCAAATGGAGCCGATCAGGTCAGCTTCTTAATGTCCTCCGACGGGGGTCCCCCCACCATGTTGTCCAAGCGGGCCTCCGGGGGGGAGCTTAGCCGGATACTCCTGGCCCTCCAGTGCGCCATGTGGGGCCGATCCTCCACCAGATGCATCGTCTTCGACGAGGTGGAGGCCGGTTTGGGGGGCAGGTCTGCCCTGCTTGCGGGCCTCAAACTACGGGAGCTCTCCCGGGGATGCCAGGTCATACTGATAACCCACGAGGCCACCCTGGCCGCCATGGCGGACCAGCACATGAGGGTTCGCCGAGACGGGGACGTTACGGTGGTGGAGGATGTCACTGGAGAACATCGGGTTAAGGAGGTTGCCCGGATGCTCTCCGGCGAGTCCAAGGGGGAGGCGCTGAGGCATGCGGAGGCCCTTCTGGAGAGGTATGGATCGAAGCAATATTGACTAACATCCGCCCAAGGGGTAGAATTCTTTGGCGCTAATATCGCCTGAGGCGGGTTTCCAAGAGGGAGGACCTCACCCGACCTGCAGCGGAAGGAGAGATGTGAATGTACGCTATCGTGGAGACCGGAGGCAAGCAGTACCGGGTCAAGGAGGGGGACCGCATAAGGGTCGAGCTCCTGAAGGCGGAGGAGGGTAGCACCGTGACCCTTGATAGGGTCCTGCTAGTGTCCAGCGACGACTCGGTGAAGGTAGGTTCCCCTGTGCTTGAGGGGGCCAAGGTTACCGCCAAGGTGCTGGGCCATGGCAAGGAGGACAAGGTGGTGGTCTTCAAGTACCGCCGCAAGAAGAACTACCGCCGTTTCAGGGGGCACCGGCAGCACTACACGGATCTCCTGGTGGAGGGGATATCCCTTTAGTTTTGGCGCAAGCCGAGCGGTGTGCCCGGTTTAGACATGACGCACGTTAAGTTCATCCTGGAGGACGGCTCGCCGGTGGGTTACGTGGCGGAGGGACACTCCGGGGCGGGCACCAGGGGGAACGATGTGGTCTGTGCGGCAGTTTCGACGCTGCTTCAGGCCCTGGAGCTGGGGATGCTGGAGGTCCTCAAGGTCGATGGGCCCAAGTATGAGGTGGATCCCCGGGTTCCCATGAGGATGATGATATGGGGTAGACTGGAGGGGGAGGGGCCCCGGGTCCTGTTGGATACGGTGAGGATCTCCTTGCAGAGCCTGGCCTCGGCTCATCCTAGTCACATTGCCATTTCGGAGGTGGAGCGACGTGAGCTTCGTTTTTGATATTCAGTTTTTCGCCCATAAGAAGGGGCAGGGCAGCAGTTCCAACGGCAGGGACAGCAATCCCAAGTATCTGGGCCTCAAGAGGGCCGATGGTGAAGTCGTCAAGGCGGGCACCATCATAGTTCGTCAGCGGGGCACCAAGTATCGCCCAGGTCTCAACGTTGGCCGTGGCAAGGACGACACCCTCTTCGCTCTTGCGGATGGGGTTGTGAAGTTCCAGACCAAGGCGGACCGCAAGTTCGTTAACGTGGTTACCTGCTAGTTTGGTCTCGTTGCCCGGCGTTCGCGGGGTTGGATTTCCTGATGAGGGGCCTCTTGGCCCCTTTTCTTGTGTTTTGATAGGTCTGTGAGGTCGTGACCAAATGAAGTTCGTTGATGTGGCCACCATAAAGGTCGTGGCTGGGGCTGGCGGTAGCGGCTGCGTAAGCTTCAGGCGGGAGAAGTTCGTGCCCAAGGGGGGTCCCGACGGGGGCAACGGTGGAAGGGGAGGCAACGTATGGCTGGTGGCCAACCGCAACATTCAGACCCTGGCGGACTTCGAGTACAAGCGAATATATAGGGCGGAGGACGGGTGTCCCGGGAGCGGGGCGGGAAGAAACGGCAAATCCGGGGAGGACCTGTTCATCCAGGTTCCCTGTGGTACCGTTGTCTACGATGCGTCCTCCCGGGAGGTCTACGCGGACCTGATGGAGGAGGGGGACATGTTCCTGGCCGCCCGGGGAGGCCGGGGGGGCCGGGGGAACAGGGCCTTCGCCAGCTCGGTGAGGAAGGCGCCTCGCTTCGCGGAGAACGGGTATCCCGGGGAGGCCAGGGAGCTGATGCTGGAGCTGCGGCTCATAGCCGATCTGGGTCTGGTGGGGCTACCTAATGCGGGAAAGTCCAGCCTGCTCAAGGCGTTGAGCAACGCCAATCCGAAGATAGCCCCTTATCCGTTCACCACCATAACCCCCAACATGGGGGTCATGGCAGATCACCGGCACCGGTTGATAATAGCCGACATACCGGGCTTGATAGAGGGGGCCCACGAGAACCGGGGGCTCGGGGTGTCGTTCCTGAGGCACATACAGAGGACCCGGATGTTGCTCCACCTGCTGGACATCTCCTCCGGCGACGTGGAGGCCGTGATGGCGGACTGGCGCACCATCCGACAGGAGATGGTCAGCTTCGATCCTTCCATCCTCGAAAAGCCCTGCCTTGTGGTGGGGAACAAGATAGATCTACTTTCACCTGAGGTCCGGGGGGACATCATTGACCATCTTAGGGGGAGCTTCACCGCCGAGGGCTTCCGTTTTGCATCCATAAGCGCCATGACCGGCGAGAACCTGGAGGAGCTGATAGTTGAGCTAATCCGCTTCGCGGACGAGAACCCGAGGCCCAGGGTGCTTCCCCGGGTGACCGCTATACACGACGGGAGATCCAGGGATGACAGGGATCTTAAGGCCATGCGGCGCCATAGGGTGGAGGTGCTGAGGGAGTCCGATGGGGTATTCCGGGTGATCCACCCCCACCTGGAGGATGCGGTGCTTCGTTACAACTTCGATCACGATGAGAACCTGGTCAGGTTCTCCCGACTGCTTCGGTCGTACATGGTGGACGAGTTCCTGATCAAGGCCGGTGCCCAGGAGGGGGACACGGTCTTGATCGGAGAGATGGAGTTCGACTTCTCCCCGGACGTTCCCGCCGATGACCCTTTGGCGGATCCGGAGGCGGAGGATGAGGCCTAGGTGGGGCTTGGGCCGGTGATGTCCCTCGCCCGGCCAGCTTTTTAGGAGGCTGCGCTGTCATGATATGTGAGGTTCATGTGACGGAGCCCTCGGTGGACCAGGTTAGGATAGGGGTTATGGGGGGCACCTTCGACCCCATCCACAACGGTCACCTTTTGGCAGCGGAGGAGGCCCGGTGCAACTTCAACCTCCGGGAGGTCATCTTCGTCCCCTCCGGACATCCGCCCCATAAGGACGTCAGAAGGATCTCCTCCCCTGAGGACAGGTTCCGCATGGTCTCCTTGGCGGTTGGTGGGAACCGGTTCTTCCGGGTCTCCCGGATAGAGATGGACTCGCCGGGGCCTCACCATACGGTTGACACCATAGGCAATTTGATAAAGCAATATGGTCCGAGGGTGTCTTTTTACTTTATAACTGGAATTGACTCGGTGCTTCAGATCATGTCCTGGAAGTCCCCCCTTAGGCTGGCGGAGGTCTGCAGGTTGGTGGCGGTAAGTCGGCCGGGATATAATTTGGATAGGATACGGGATCTACCGGAGGAGGTAAGGGCCTCCGTAAGGGTGTTAGAGATACCCCTCATGGCCATCTCCAGCACAGACATACGAAATAGGGTCCGGGAGGGCAGGAGCGTTAGGTACCTGGTGCCCGACCCGGTTCACCGTTATTTGCTGGAGAGGGGCCTCTACAGATGTTAATCCATCCATCGACGGAAGGCAGGACTTGGCTGGCATGAGGATAAGGAACGTTATATTGGGATTCCTTTTGGCGGTTGTCTCTTTTGGGGCCGGGGCCTACGTGCGTTTCCACTCCACGGTTAACACCCCCATAGCCAAGATAAAGGAGACCCTCTCGGTGGACATGGGACGCAGGTTCACCGGCACCATAAACGTTCTCCTGCTAGGGGAGGACAACGTGGAGGGCTCCAGCAGGACCGACAGCATCGCACTGGCGGTGGTGGACCTGGACGGCGGAACGGTGAAGGTGATATCCCTCCCCCGGGATACCCGGGTCAGCATCCCGGGACACGGCTTCCAGAAGCTCAACCACGCCTACGCTTACGGGGGGGTGGACCTTCTCCGATCCACGGTGATGTCCAACTTCAACGTGCCGATCCACTACTATGTCCTGGTGGACTACGGCGGCTTCGCCCGGATGGTGGATGCCATTGGCGGGGTGGAGGTCTACGTTCCCAAGAGGATGAAGTACACCGACCGGGCCGGGGGGCTATACATAGACCTTCCCAAGGGGCTCCAGCACCTCAATGGGGAGAAGGCGTTGCACTTCGTCAGGTTCAGGCACGATGCGCTGGGGGACATAGGCAGGGTCCAGCGCCAGCAGGAGTTCGTGAAGGCCGTGTTGGATAAGATAAAGAGCCCAGCCATCGTGGAGGGGTTACCTCAGCTGGTCCGGGAGGCGCTTGGGATGGTCAAGACGGACATGCCCACCTCCTTGGCCCTCCAGCTTGGAGGATTTGTGAAGGACCTCGACAAGGGGAAGGTGGTGTTTACCACCCTGCCGGGGAAGCCCAGCTACATACGGGGGATAAGCTACTGGGTGGCGGACATTGAGGGCTTCAAGGACCTCTACGGCATGAGCGTGGCGGACATGGCCTCCAACCTGGCCTCATCGGATCTGGAGATGAAGTATGGGACCAGGGTGACCACCGCGGCGGAGGTGGCTAAAGTAGAGGAGGGGGCCGCCACATCTGGCAAGGCATCGTCCGGCGGGGCCGAGGAGGTGGATTTGGCATCCCTGGCCAAGTCCATAAGGACGCCGGTGGCAATACTGAACGGAACGGGTAAGAAGGGTCTAGGCCAGAGGGCTTCGGAGATGTTCCAGCGGATGGGGATAGAGGTGACCTACACGGGCAACGCCAAGCATTTCGATTACCGGGGTAGCCTGGTCTTATACCCGGAGAGGGCCACCCCGGAGATGATCCAGGCGGCCAAGAGCATGGCCAAGCTGTGCGGGATAAGGGAGTCCATGGTAAGATCCGGCAAACAGGCCATGTTCGCCAGCCTGGTTCTGGGAGGGGATTACGAGAGGATCTTCTCCAACCTGAACCAGGCCATGGCCACCATAAATCAATGACCCGATGACCGTAGATCTTTATGTAGATAAAGGGGGATTACTTTTGAGTTCAGTGGAGCCCATGGGTTCGCAGATCAGGGTCCCGGATGGAGAGGCATCGGAGTCGCTCTTCAAGAGGTACAGGGCCCTTGGCATAAGGCTTATGGACAAGCACGCCAAGGACGTAACCTTCATCGACGTGAGGAATACCCTCGGGGTGGCGGACCTCTTCGTTATAGTCACCGCTTTGAACGACGTTCACATGGACGCCCTGGAGGCGGAGGCTGAGGAGTACCTCGAGTCCCACTTCGACAGCATAAGGCGGGAGGGAGAGGACAGCAGGCGCTGGAGGCTTCTTGATGCGGGGGACGTGGTGGTTCACATCTTCTCCCGGGACGCCCGGGATTTCTACAGGATAGAGAAGATATGGGGCGACTCGGAGGTAATGACCTTCGAGGATCCGGACGCCTGACGGCAATACATTCTAGCGCAAGCTGGCCGCCGGGGGTTAACGAGGCAAGAAGGTTAAAGGTGAGGCCGGGAGGGGAGACCTCCCGGCCATTTCGTGGCTCGTTTTATGTCCTATAATATATCTTATGTTACTTGATCGGGCCCTTGAGCCCCTTGGCTCCCATGGCCCGGATGGCCTCGTCCACGATCCCAAGGAAGCTATCCACCTCGAGGGAGGCGCCCCCAACTAGCAGACCGTCCACATCTGGCTCCTTGAGTATGTCGAAGGTATTGTCCCGCTTGACGCTACCACCGTAGAGGATCCTGACCCCGTTGGCCACTTGGGGACCGAAGATCTCCTTCAGAATGCCCCTTATGTGGGCGCAGACCTCCTGGGCATCCGAGGCGCTGGCGGTCCTGCCGGTTCCTATGGCCCACACTGGCTCGTAGGCTATGGTCAGCCTCTTGGATACGAACTCCTCAGGTAACCCGTTCACCGCGGACCTCACCTGGGATCCAACCACCTGGAAGGTCCTTCCTTCCTCCCGCTCGGACAGGAGCTCGCCAACGCACACCATTGCTTTGGCTCCCGTCCCCATCACCGCTTCAACCTTCCGGCGAACGTCCTGATCGGTCTCTCCGAAGAGGGAGCGCCTCTCGCTATGTCCTATAAGAATGTAACCGCACCCCTCCTCCGCGAAGGAACCGATGCTGACCTCCCCCGTGTAGGCCCCCTTGATCTCCCAGTGGCCGTTCTGGGCCCCCACCTGTATGAGATCCGAGCTCCTGCTTATGAGGCAGCTGTGAACACAGAGGGCCGTTGGATAGATCACCACCTCCAGGAGGTCCTCCTCTATGAGATCCCTCCTGCTGGGCTCCTCCAGCCGGTCTTCCAGTTGCCTTACGAAGGACTCCGCCTCCCCCACTCCCTTATGCATCTTCCAGTTGCCCGCCACCACGTGAGGCCTGAACAACCTTAACACCCCCTCAAAATCTGATGGCCCACCCTGCGATGAGGCGGGCCATCAGGTTGAACCTAAACTTAATCCTTAATCAAGGAGGATCTCAACACCGGGCAGGCCCTTGCCCTCGAAGAACTCGAGGCTAGCCCCCCCGCCGGTGGATACGTGCCCCACCTTGTCCTCCATGTTGAAGGCCGCCACCGCGGCGGCGCTGTCCCCGCCGCCGACCACCGACACGGCCCCACCCTGGACCGCTACCGCGATGGCCTCCGCCACTTTCTTGGTGCCGTGGGCGAACTGGGGTATCTCGAAGACCCCCATGGGACCGTTCCAAAGGATGGTCTTGGCCCCCGCTATCACCTTCCCGAACGCATCGGCGGTCCCGGGGCCCACATCCAAGCCCATCTTGTCAGATGGGATCGCCCCCACCTCAACCACCGCGGGCTGCGCCTCGGGGGAGAGCTGATCCGCCACCACAACGTCGGAGGGCAGGACGATGGATATGCCCTTGGAGGACGCCTTCTCCATCATGGACCTGGCGAACTCCACCTTGTCCTCCTCGCAGAGGGACTTTCCTATCTCGTGCCCTTGAGCCTTCAGGAACGTGAAGGCCATACCCCCTCCTACAAGGATGGTCTGCACCTTGTCCAACATGTTATCGATCACGCCGATCTTGTCGGACACCTTTGCACCACCCAGGATGAGCACGAAGGGGGAGTCCGGGTTATCCCTCACCTTGCTGAGGGCGGCAATCTCCTGCTCCATCAGGTATCCCGCGTAGGTCTCCAGATGGTCCGCCACTCCCCTGGTGGAGGCGTGAGCCCGGTGGGCGGCGCTGAAGGCGTCCATCACGAACACATCGAACGGCTCCGCCAGCAACCGGGCGAACTCCGGATCGTTCTTCTCCTCCTCCGGATGGAAGCGAAGATTCTCCAGGAGGAGCATCTCCCCCTCCTCCAGCGAGGCCAGGGCATCCTTGACCGGATCACCCACGCAGTCCTCCGCCATGCGAACCTTCCAGCCGGTCAGCTTGACCAGCTCATCCCGCACCGGCCCCAGGGAGAACTCCATGTTGCGCTTGCCCTTTGGCCTGCCCAGGTGGGAGGCCATGCAGACCACCGCCCCCGCGTCCCTAAGGGCCTCTATGGTGCGCAGATGAGCCCTTATCCTCGTATCATCATAGACCCTGCCATCCTTCATGGGGACGTTGAAGTCCACCCGAAGGAGGACCCGCTTTCCCCGAACCTGATGGGCGGAAAAGGTCCTTATGGACATGGCCTACAGCCCCTTCTTCACCATGTAGTTGACCAGATCCACCACCCGGCAGCTGTACCCCCACTCGTTGTCGTACCAGGCGAGGACCTTGGCCATGTTGTCTATAACCATGGTGTGCTTGGGGGCGAATATGGAGGAATGGCTGTCCTGCACGAAGTCCATGGAGACCAGGTCCTCCGGCTCGTAGGCCAAGATCCCCTTAAGGGGCCCCTCCGCGTACTCCTTGACGGCGGCGTTTATCTCCTCCGCGGTGGCGTTCTTGGAGAGCTCCACCACCAGGTCCACCACCGATACGTCCGGGGTGGGAACCCTCAACGCGAAGCCGTTGAGCTTACCCTTGAGCTCCGGCATGACCTTGCCTATTGCCTTGGCGGCGCCGGTGCTGGTGGGGATTATGGAGAGGGCCGCGGCCCTTCCCCTGGAGAGGTTCTTGTGGGGGAAGTCCAGGGTCTTCTGGTCGTTGGTGTAGGCGTGGGCTGTGGTCATGAGCCCCTTCACTATGCCGAACCTCTCGTGAAGGACCTTTGCCACTGGGGCAAGGCAGTTGGTGGTGCAGGAGGCGTTGGACACCACGTGGTGCTTAGCCGGATCGTAGTCCCCCTCGTTGACCCCCATGACGATGGTGACGTCCTCGTCGGTGGCAGGGGCGGTTATGACCACCTTCTTGGCCCCCGCCTCCATGTGAGCCTTGGCCTTGGTGGCATCGGTGAACCGTCCGGTGGACTCGATAACCAGGTCAACCCCCATGTCCTTCCACGGGAGCTTGGTGGGGTCCGGCTCGGCCAGAGCCTTTATCCTGTGGCCGTTTATGACCAGCACGTCCCCATCCACCTCAACCTGACCGGGGAACCGACGGAAGACCGAGTCGTACTTGAAGAGGTAGGCTAGGGACGAAGGAGGGGTGAGGTCGTTGACCGCCACCACCTCGAACTCGTTGTCCTGCTTCTGGAAGAACGCCCGAAGGGACAGGCGTCCTATCCTACCGAAACCGTTGATGGCAACCTTGATCTTTCCCATTGTAGCAATCCCCCTCTTTTAGGTGTCTCCTAAGGGGAACAAACCTAAGCTCGTGTGTCTCTCGGTCTGTCCCAGGAACGCTTAAGTATTTTTGCATTAAACTGCCGTTCAGGCAACCCCCATGGGATTGAGGAGGTCCTCCTGCAGGACCCGCAGTATCTCCCCAAGGCTTGGGGCGTAGAGCACGTCCCCATGGGGCTTGTAGGGCATTATCCCGTCAAAGAACTCCGCCACCCCTCCGAGGCACCCATGCCTCATGTGGGCATTGAAGGGACGCATGAAGATCCACCCTATATCCAGCCTGTTGGGGTTGAACTTGAGGTACGCGGTGATGAAGTGCCCAAGCAGCCACGGCCACGCCATGCCCCGGAACTTGGCCTTGATCCGCTGGTCCATCCTGCCCTCCTGGCGCCCCTTGAACTTGTCGTGCTTGGGCTCCAACGTCCTGAGGCCGTAGGTGGTGTACAGCTCGTTCCAGCACACGTCAAGTACCGACCGTCCCATTACCGGGTCCAGGGGCGACGACGGCAGGGATATGGCCAATATCTGGTTGGGCCTCACCGCCGCATCCAGCGGAAGGGAAGGATCAACCCAGTCGTAGAGGTATCCCCCGTCCTTGTTCCAGAAGACCTCCCGGAAGGCGGTCCCACAGCTGTCACCCAACTTGGCGTACGAAGACGCCTTCTCCTGGTCCCCCAGGAGCTCGCACAGTTGCTCCGCAAACCTTATGGCGTTGTACCAAAGGGAGTTGAACTCCACCAGGTACCCCCGACGTCTCACCACCGGCTCCCCTTCTGTCTGGCCGTTCATCCAGTGCCTCAAAGGGCTATCGGAGTCAAGGAAGAGCAGACCCCGGTCATCCATCCTTAGGTCCAGCGCGTCGATGGGAGACCTGTGGCGGTCTATCACCTTTAGGACCCTCTCCCACAGGCCCTCCACCGAGTCGGGGTTCTCCATGGCCTCGTAGAGCTTCTGGGCCCCGTAGGCCAGCCAGAGTCCACCGTCGGCTCCATCGAACCTAAGCGATGCGCCGTCCATATCGGATGGCACCACCCAGTCGTTCTCCTCCGTCACCTTAAGCCACCTGTCCAGCACCCTGACTGCCCCATCGTGCCTGCCGGTGGAAAGCATGAGCCCCGGCAAGGATATGAAGGTCTCCCGGGAGGTCACCCTCATGGACGGATAGCCGCTGTACACCGTGGTCCCCTCCCCCGGCAGGTCCTCCACCAGGTGGGAGGAGGCCATCAGAAGGTCCCGAACTGCGCTGGTCTTGGGCTCCATTGGGACGGAGGCCAATAGCTTCTGCGCCGCCTGGAGGGTCTCCTTCTCGAGAAGACCTATCTCCCCCTTGGACATGGTACCCTGGGAGGAGGAACAGAGCACCACGTAGACCGAATTCCCTTCCTCCATGTCCAGCTGGAGGTATCCAGGGGACCACAGGTCCTCGGAGACGGGACCCTGACAGTCCTCCTCCTGCTCATATACCACCCTATCGAACCACAGGGGTTTGGAGGTCCAATCCCCGTCAGTGGAGAATATCCTGGTCTTCATGTCCCCGCCACTGACCAGCACTCCGCCCTCCGATACCTCCGCGGAGAAGTCCCGTCGCTTTAGGTCTGCGCAGGTTACCTCCCTATGGGCCATCAGGGGACGCACCTCCAGCCTCACCCTCTCCGGGGAGGCCAGTAGCTCGTACTTTACCACCGTGCACCCCTTGCCGCAGGGCATGAATATGGACTTCTTGAAGAGGGCGCTGTGAATCACGAACAGAACGCTTGGGATGGGGGATGCCTGATACTCCTGAATGTAGCGGAACCCATCGGGGTAGATGAGGTCCTTATACCTGTTGGTGGACAGCTGGTACTTCTTGCCCGCTATAAAGAGGGTCTCCTCCAGCTTGCTAACCAGCACCTGATGGGCGGAGGCAGGGCCGGGCTTCTTGACCAGCAGGCCGTGAGCCTTCCTGGTGTTGGCCCCGATCACGGTGGAGAAGCAGTAGCTACCCTTGCCGTCCGAGACCAAAAACTCCCGCCCCGCCCCCTTGTCGTAGGTGTTAACATCGGCCTTTCCCAGGTACATGGGCATCATCCCCCTTCAAAAGGTTGGCAAACATCTTCTCCAACTTTCTCCAACGGTACTCCACCGTGCTCTTGGAAACAGGGTGAGGAAGCACCTGTCCAAGCTCCCTAAGGGATAGGCTGGGGTTCTCCCTCCTGGCGCGCACCACCTCCCACAAGGGCATTGGCAGATCGTCTTCTAGGCCCATCTCCTCTATGAGCCTAACTAAACGAAGCTGGTTCTCCGACGCCTCGAGGCTCTTGGCTATATTGGCGGAGTCACAGTTGACCAGCTTGTTTGCCTTGTTTTTCATGGATCTGAGGATGGCCATGTTTTCAAGCTTCAAGATACTCTCCGATAGGCCCAAAAAACTAAGGAAGTCCACTATCTTTTGCTGATCCCGGATGATCACCTCAACCCGGCTATCCTTGACCCGTCTGGAGAAGGATATGCCCCTCGTCTTGAGTAATTTATACAACAGATCCGCTGTATTATCAAACTGTGGGATCTTGACCAGCAGGTAGTACCCCACCTTGGGCAGATACAGGGCCCCGCAACTACCCCATAGGCCCCTGAGCCACGAGGACCACTGAACATCCCCCCTGATCGCTCGCCCTCGAAGGTGCTCCACCGCTTCCTGGGGTATCTGGATCGACACTCTGGTCCTGACCTTGACGTCCCCCTTGGGGGCCATTATGAGCCTGGGAACCCAGGGGACCTCCCCCCCTTGGCTCATTAGGCTCCAAAGCTTAAGGAGACGACGGAAGACGAACCGCCTCTGGGTCCGGTATATTAACCCCGACTCCGCCTTGAGCGGGATTAAACCATCGAGTATTCCCCTCACCTCCGCGAACGGGGCGCCGCTAAGCCCTATGGCCCCCCACTCCTCCCACATGGAAAGGCTCAGGTCCTCCAAAGATCCCCCTCCTTGGCCTCCCTCGCCAGGCGAACCAATGTCTCCGCCAGCCTCTTCGGATCGTGCCTCAATAGCCCCTTCTCCGAGTCCGACCCCACCAGATCGGCCTTCACAACCGGGCAACCCCTTTGGCGAAGCACCTCTTCCTCCTCCTCGGTGGGATACACCGGGACCGCTCCCTGGTTCAGATACCTATCCAAGGCATCTTTAGGCAGCCGAGCCGAGTTGGCCACCACCGCATCGGGAAGACAACCCAGGACGCTGGATATCCAGTCCACATGATCGAGGAAACCGAAATGATCGGTCTCCCCCGGCTGGGTCATTATGTTGGACACGTAGACCTTGGGGGCCTTGGACAGCCTAACCCGATGGGACAGCCGATCCACCAGCAGGTTGGGCAACACGCTGGTGAAAAGGCTCCCGGGTCCCAGGACTATCAGGTCCGCCGAATCGATGGCCTCCATTACCTCTGGCAGGGGCTCCGGGTCCCTAGGCTCCAGCCAGAGCCTCTCTATCTGGTCCCCGTGTCTGGATATCTCCTCCTCCCCACGGATGACCCTGTCCCCCAGCTGGGCGAAGAGGGCCACGGGTTCCAGCGTGACCGGCAAAACCTGCCCCCTTATGGCCAGGAGCTTGTTCAGCTCCTTAACCGCCCTGCCGAAGTCACCGTACATCTCCGTTATCGCCAGGAGCATCAGGTTCCCAAGGCTGTGACCCCTGAGGTCCCCCCGATCGAACCGGAAGGCCAGCATTCGCTGCAGCGAGCTGTCGCTCTCCGCCAGAGCTACGATGCAGTTCCTTATGTCCCCCGGGGGCAAGACCCCCCACTCGGACCTGAGCCTCCCGGAGCTGCCCCCCTCGTCGGTAACGGTGACCACTGCGGTGAGGTTCCTGGTGAAGCCCTTTAGCCCGCTCAACAGGGTGGAAAGGCCGGTGCCACCCCCTATGGCGACTATCTTGGGCCCCAGGGACAGCCGGTGTCCGATGGCGCTGGCCATCACCTTCTGCCCCGATCCCCCCTCGGATCCCATCCCCAGGGGGATAACCCGGCTGGCACCCCAGACCGCCAGGCCTCCGGTAAGGAAACCTATTATCGCCGATATCAGTGGATCCATCAGTCCAGGCTTCCCTTGTCCACGTCCCGGTGGACCACGTCACACTTTACACCCAGGTCGATCAAGGACCGGGCCACCGCCTCCGCCACCGCCACGGACCGGTGCCTGCCTCCGGTGCACCCGATGGAGACTCTAAGGTGAAGCTTGCCGGACCTCTCGTAGAAGGGCACGAAACGGGCCAACATCTGGGCCATGGAGGACACGAACTGGTGAAATTCCGGCACCGGGTCGAAGTAGGAAACTATGCCCTGATCCATGCCGGTAAGCTCTTTGAGGTGCGGCACGTAGTTAGGGTTGGGCAGGAACCGGACGTCCCAAATGATATCCGAGTCCTGGGGCAACCCGTATTTGAACCCGAAGGAGGAGATCACCAGCTTGAATCCATCCCCCCCCAGTAGCTCCTCCAGGAGGATTCGTCGTAGCTGATGGTGGTTCATCCCGCTGGTGTCTATCACCACGTCCGCTATGCCCCTAAGGGGGGCCAGCATGGCCCTCTCCTCCCTTATGCCGTCCAGGGTGTCATCTCCCTGGGCCATCGGGTGGGCCCTCTTGGTGAGCTCGAACCTGGAGCTTATGTCTCGGTCCGACGCATCCAGGAAGATGAGCTGAACCGGCGTGCCCGCCCCCCTTATGGAGGCCAGGACCCTCTCCAGGTCGTTGAGGAGATGGCGCCCCCTCACGTCCATCACCGCCACCACCCCGGATGAGGTGGCCCCCGGATGGCCACTGAGCACCAACAGTAGTTGGGGAAGCAGCGCGGGAGGCAGGTTGTCTATGGGGTAAAACCCCTGATCCTCCAGGATCCTCAAGGCGGTGCTCTTGCCGCTGCCGGATAGACCTGTCAGGATGATCAACCGTTTAACTGTGCTAGCCAAGCTCCACCCCCCCTTGCAGTTAACCCACTAATGATGATGGTGATGGCCGCACTCGCTGGCCTTACCGGTCAGGATCTCCACCCCATGCCTAACGCAGGGCTCCACCGCCTCGAAACACTCAAGGGCACCGGACCTGCTGCCCGGGAAGGCCAGCACCAGCGTCTTGCCCACCGTCACCCCTAGTCCCCTGGACAGGAAGGCCCTGGGGGTCCCGTGTCCGCTCCTGGACCTCATGAGCTCTCCGAAACCGGGCACAACCTTGTCCGCCACCCCCAACAGGGCCTCGGGGGTCACGTCCCGGGGAGAAAGGCCGGTGCCGCCGGTGCAAAGCACCAGCTCGATGCCCATGGATGACCAGCGGAGTATCCTCTCCCTTATGGCCTCCACCTCGTCGGGCACCACGTCCCGATCCTCCACCACCGCGCCTATTCGAACCACCCGCTCCGCCAACGCGGGACCTGCGGTGTCCTCCCGCTCCCCCCTGGACCCCTTGTCGCTGACGGTCAACACCGCGGTCCTTATGGGGTCCCAGACCTGACATCTCTCGGATACGGCGATGAACCCAGGGAACAGGACCTCCAGGGATGAACCGTCCCTAACCTCGAGGATGGCTCCCCCACCGGTGGAGGCTAGAAACCGCCCCTTTGTTAGGCCCTGGACATGCGATAGGACCAGGTGGAGCAACCCCGCACCTCCATCCCCACCGGGCAAGGGCCCCGGGCCAGAGTAGACGATGCTAACCGGATCCCCGTTGCACAGGCTCTTGCCCCGATTGTCCGTGTGAAGGTAGATCATGGGGAGGTCGTTCCCATGGTCGCCTCTGTAAAGTCTAAGAACCCTGATCGTCATGGTCTATCCCCCAGCTCCTCCAGATTCACCCCGGGGGCCAACCACTGGCCGCTCTTTCCCCCGGTCTTCCTCAAAAGCCTTACGGACCTTATCTCCATCCCCTTGTCCAACGCCTTGCACATGTCGTAGAAGGCCAGGGCGGCCACGCTAACCGCCGTCAAGGCCTCCATCTCGACCCCGGTCACGTCCAGGGCGGAGACCTGCCCCCATATGACCACCTCCATGGCGTCCCGATCCAGTTGGCACCGGATCGACACGGAGGATATCTTTATGGGATGGCAGAGGGGGATCAGGCTGAAGGTCTGCTTGGCCCCCATTATCCCCGCCAGCTCCGCCACCGAGAAGGGCTCCCCCTTGGGCACCCCTCCCTCCAGTAGCGCATCCAGGATGTGGGGAGTCAGCTTGACCCTCGCCTCCGCCCAGGCGGTCCTCTGGGTCGGCGCCTTGCCCCCAACGTCAACCATCCTGGGGCGACCTTCCTCGTCAAGGTGGGTAAAAGAGCTCATCCCTATCCTCCTATCTGGGACATGTGGAGATCCCCAGTGGCCACGTCCTCCCAGCACCGGGGCTTCGAGTTAACCGTGTCGACTATGGAGGCCATTAACCCCTCCCGGTCGCCGGAGGATATGAACCGCCTAAGGTCCGTCTCCTCCTTGGCGAACAGGCAGGCCCTCATCTTGCCGGTGGCGCTAACCCTCACCCGGTTGCACCAGGCGCAGAAGTGGCTAGATACCGCGGATATGACCCCTATGCGCTGTCCGGTCTCTGGATCCCAATAGTACCTGGCGGGGCCTGCCACCTCCTCCCCGGTGGAGAAGGGAACCCACCTCCCACCCCGGTTCACCTTGGAAAGGATCTCCTCGGCGGGGACGAAGCTCTCCTTGCTCCAAACCCCGTCGTCCATGGGCATGAACTCTATGAGCCGGAGAAGGTAGTCGTTCTCCTGGCAGAAGGCCAGGATGTCACCTATCTCATCGTCGTTGAAGCCCCGTATTATGACCGTGTTAACCTTTATGGACCTGATCCCCACCTCCCTGGACGCCCTAAGGCCATCCAGTACCCTTTTAAGCTCCCCGTTCCTGGTCACGTACCGGAACTTGTCCTCCTGGATGGTATCCAAGCTTACGTTAAGGCCCGATATGCCTATCTCACCGATCTCCCTGGCGTAGAGGTCCAACAGTGCCCCATTGGTGGTTAGAGCCACCTTGAGGTTGGGCATGG